>NZ_JAGINT010000001.1:4108832-4424897 GCF_017876295.1 Kribbella aluminosa
CTGCGACCCCAGAACGAGGACGTTCAACGGACGCTGCCCCTTGGCATCGGCTGCGGGCTGGTCGGGCCGCTGTCCGAGGATGTCCAGCGGGTTGCTGGCAAGGTTGCTGTCGAGCTTGAAGTACAAGCCTGCGCCACACGAACTGATCAGCAGCAGGCTGACCAGCGAGGCGACCAGCACCTTCCCGCGCCGCGGCATCCGCCGCCACCAGTCACCCCTGCGCCGCCGGATCCGGGACGGTGCCGCGCCGCCGGACCCACCCGGTCGACATCCTCGGGCACCAGCACGAGCGGTTCGCCCGCCGCGCCGGCCGGCTGCGGACGTCTGACCCGGACCATCTGGCGCACTCTTCTGACCTCGCTGCACCAGCATCCCTTCGTCGCGTCGACCACCTCCCCCTCGAAAATGTGACGATCAACCCTGCCCGCAGGTTGTCACCGTCCGCCGACCCACCGGGTCACCAGCCCTCGTGTGCGGCTGGTGACAGCGTTCTAATAGCAGCCGACCACCACCGTCGATGTCCCGTTGACGTCTGACAGTCCGGCTGCTGCCCGGCTCGTCCCGGTCGAGCTGCTCGTGCAGTTGCCTGACGCAACCATCGTCCGGTTCAGCGCCCGCGGCACGACGCTGCGGCTGCGCAAGTACTCCCCCGACGCGCTGACCGCGATCACCATCCCGGCCGAGTGCGGCTGCGGTGACCCACCACCAGCAGACCGGCCCCACCCGCATCACCCTCCGCCGGTACGCCGTACCGCTCGAGGAACGCGCGATCCACGGCGACCTCGAGCACGGCTGGCACCACCACGAGGCCGGCCTCCTCCGCCTGGCCGACGCGGTCCACACTTCTTCACCCTGCTCGACGGCCTCCGTACCCGCGGACGCGTCCCCGCCTGAGTCCGCCGTGGTCGGGCGGTTAGGGACGGCGGTGGGCGGGCTCGGTGGTGTCGAAGTGGTTGCGGGCGGCCTCCACCTTTGCCAGGTTGGGGGACCACTCGGCGAGGGAGTGGAAGAGCGGGGCGAGGCTGCGGCCGAGGGGGCTGATGGCGTACTCGACGCGGGGCGGGACCTCCGCGTGGTACTCGCGGGTGATCAGGCCGTCGCGCTCGAGTTGCCGCAGGCGCTGGGTGAGGACCTTCGGGGTGATGGCGCCGATCCGGCGGTGCAGCTCGACGAACCGCTGGACGCCGTACTCGTTCAGCGTCCACAGGATCGGCGTCGTCCAGCGGCTGAACACCAGGTCGACAACGGGCGCGATCGGGCATGCCTGCACGGGATCAGCAGTGGTCTCGGTCACAAACCCAATACTATCCTCTAGGTACCTACTATCCCCAGGCGATTAGCGTCTTCCTCATGATCGTGATCACCGGAGCAACCGGCAACGTAGGCCGTCCCCTCGTCCAGACCCTGACCGCACTCGGCGAGGACGTCGTCCCCGTCTCGCGCAGCGGCGCCGGCCACCAGGCCGACCTCACCGAGCCCGAAACCCTGCGGCCCGTACTCGACGGCGCGAAGGCCGTCTTCCTGCTCACCTCCGCCGACTTCCTTGCTCGCGGCAACCTCCGGTCCGTCGTCGACGTACTGCGGGAGTCCGGCGTACCGCGGGTCGTCCTGCTGTCCTCGCAGGGCGTCACCACCCAGCGGCACCCGTCCGTCCACGAGGACGCCGTCACCGGGTCCGGACTCGAGTGGACGATCCTCCGGCCGGGCAACTTCGCCAGCAACGCGCTTGCCTGGGCCGAATCCATCCGCACCCAGCGGGCGATGTACGCGCCGTACGCCGACGTCGCGCTCCCCGCGGTCGACCCGCAGGACATCGCCGAAGTCGCGGCCGCCGTCCTCCGCGAGCCGGGTCACGCAGGCGCCGTCTACACGCTCACCGGGCCCGTTGCGATCTCGCCGCGCCAGCAGGCGAAGGTGATCGAGGACGCCATCGGTACGCCGATCCAGTTCACCGAACTGACCCGCGAGCAGGCCCGCACCGGCATGCTGACCTTCATGCCCGAGCCGGTCGTCGAGGCGACGCTTGACGTACTCGGCGCACCTCTTCCCAGCGAGCAGGCGGTCAGCCCCGACGTCGAGAAGGTGCTCGGCCGTACGCCGCACACGTTCGCCGACTGGCTGGACCGGAATCTGCCGGCCTTCCGCTGAAGGACGGCAGAGCGAGCCTCTCCTTCAGTTGTCTGACACGACCTCCCCCGCTTCGGCCGTGCCGCCGCGCTGGGCGGGGAGGTTGTGCAACTGGTGGCGGAGGGTTTCGGTGACCTGTTCGGCTGCGCGCTGGGCGGCGGTGAGCGCGGCGAACCGGTCCTCGGCGGCCTTCTTCACGTCGGCCAGTTGCGTCTGGTGGTCGGCACGGAGTTGCTCGCGGTCGGTGCGGTGCTCGCCACGGAGCGCGTCGAGCTCGGCGCGGTGTCGTTCACGCTCCTGCCGTATCTCGGATGCCAGCTGGTCGGCCGTCCGCTGCGCGGTCTGCCGCTCGGCCTCCGCCGCAACCTGAGCGGCCCGCGCGGCCTCCACCTCACTCCGCACCTGACGGACCTGCTCCTCAGCCGCGACCTGAACGTCGCGAATCCGCCCCTCCGCCTCAGCCCGCACCCGCTCCACCTCGGCTACCCCGGCCTCCCGTGCCGCGCCAAGCTCCTGCCGAGCCCGCTCCAGCTCGGCCGCCACCCTCTCACCGGCCGCTGCGGCGTCCCGCCGAGCCTGGTCCAGCTCGGCAGTCGCCCTTTCGCTGACCGCTGCCGCGTCCCGCCGGACTTGCTCTAGCTCGGCGGCTGCCCTCTCGCGGGCCGCTGCGGCGTCTCGTTGGGCCTGCTGTGCCGCTTCTTCGGCGACGGATGCGTCGGCGCGAGCCTCTTCGAGTGCTGCGACAGCTTCGCGGGCGGCCTCGTCGGCTTCCTCTCGAGCGTCCTCGGCTTCGGCCGCGTGCTGCTCCGCTTTTCGGCGACGGTGCTCTTCCTGACCTCGTTGCCGCTCGGCATCGGCCAGCTCCGCCCGGGACGACGCCTGCAGTTGCTCCACCTCGGCCGCCACGGCCTCCGCGTCGCCGTACGTGCGGACCGCCTCCGCGATCTGCGCGAGGTACCCCTCAAGTTCTTCCACCAGGCGCGGCAGGTTGCCCTTCATCAGCTGCTCGAGCGTCATCCGCGCTGCCGTCACGGGTCCCGTCACCGATCGGGCCGCCGATTCTGGGGCAGTGCCGTCACGGCGCACCGGCTGTCTGGCCAGGCGGTTCTTCGCGGCCCACGCGTTCGCCTTGTTGTGTACGACCGGTTTCCCGTCGACGCCCGCTCCTTCCCGGCCGCAATACTTCGGCGGGCGCCCCGGAGTCCCGGGATCGACCTGCTTCGGGTTCGCACAGCTCACACCCGGGAACTCACACAGCCCCTGCCGAGAACGCGCGACAGTCTCCGTCGTCATCGCACCATCCTACGGTATTAAGTCGATTAAGTTGCCCATTGAGTTTGGTTTCCATCAACTACTTTAGACTGAACGAAACTGAACTGAAGTAGCGCATAATCCCCGTTATGCGCTAGCTTGTCTCTCATGAACGATCAGCCGGCGCCGCTGGTATTCCGCCCGACAGAGACTGCCGTCGAGCTGCCAAGACCCGATCGGGCGACCGAGGCTGCCGTACGACGCTCCCTCGGCCGGCGCCGCCCGCTCCACGACCCCGGAGCAGACCCGACCGACCGGCTGGACCTCCTCATCGAAGCGCTCACCCCGGAGCTGACCGCCCTGGTCGTGCTCTGGCTCGGTGGCACGCGGCGGGCGAGCCGGGATACCCGGATCGGGTATGCCGACGACCTCCTGCTGTGGGCCGACTGGGCTCGCCGTGAGCTCGGCCGGGAGCGGTTCGGGCTCGACCTGCAGCGTGGCGAGGTGACGATGTGGCTCACTTGCCAGCAGGATGCGGGGGCTGCCTCGTCGTCCATCTCGCGCCGGCTGTCGGCGCTGTCCAGTCTGTATCGGTATGCCGCGGGCTGGGGCCTGCCCGTGGTGTCACCGATCTCGGACGACGATCACCGGCCGAAGTTCCACCGCGGCCGGCGCGCGACTTCGGCCCGGGTGCTGGATGCCGACCAGGTCGGGGAACTACTCGCGGCGGCGGGCGACGTCCGCGACGCCCTGATCGTCGGCCTGCTGTACACCGGCGCGCTGCGGGTCTCCGAGCTCTGCGGCGCCGACGACGTCGACCGCCACGACGAGGGCCGCCGTACCTGGCTCGTCGTCACCCGCAAGGGCGGAAAGACGATTCGCGTACCGCTCGAGACCACGGTGGCTGAGCTTCTCGACACGTACCGCGCGTCGCGGCCTGCCTGGACCGGCGTGGGACCGGCTCCGCTGCTCGCGGATGCCACCGGCAATCGCCTCGACCGCCACGACGTCACCCGACTACTCCGCCGGCTCGCCAAGGCGGCCGGGATCCCCCGCCCGGAGACGGTCGGCCCACACTCGTTGCGCGCCACCGCGATCACCGACCAGAAACGTCGCGGCCACAGCGCCGAGGACCTCCAGGAGCTGTCCGGTCACGCAGATGTGCGCACCGTCATGGTCTACATCGACGACGACGGCCGTGCCGAACGGGTCTCTGCCCTCACCGACGACCTCGGCCGCGTCATGACGGCCGTACCGCGGCACCTCAAGTCCCCAGGTTGAGCCGATCTCCGGAGAGCGTCGCCTGCATCTTGAGTTAGTAACACGCTTGGTTTAACTTATCCGCGCAGCTGCCCTCGCCTGTCCTTCCAGCCGCCACCTGGAGGTTCCAGCATCATGTCCAGACGCTTGCTCGCGCGGATTCTGCCCGCCGCGCTCGCCGTGGACCGCCCTGGATGAGCCCACCTGTCCGGCGGATCGCAGTCCTCTCCGAGAGTCGTTGACCTGGCGTCCGTACGGCGCATACTGAATGGCATCAGGGGGTGCAGCGCAGATGGTGCCTGTCGAGGTGATCGAGAGCGGCGCCGGCGTACCAGTGGTGTTCGTACACGGCGATGTGTTCGATGCCGCCGCGGCCTGGCAGGCGCAGCAATCTCTGGCCGATGGACACCGGCTGCGGCTTGTCAACCGCCGAGGATTCGGGCAGAGCACCGCGGTGGACGGGGAGGACTTCGCGGTCGACGCAGCCGATATCGCTGAGGTACTCGGCGACGGAGCCCACCTCGTTGGGCACTCCTACGGCGGCGTGGTCTCGTTGCTGGCGGCATCAATACGACCGGAAGCGGTGTTCTCGCTGACCGTGATCGAGCCTCCCGCGTTCGGCCTGGTCCGCGACCAACCGCCCGTGGCAGCGTTCATCGACGCGGTCAAGGAGCTCATCGCGACCGATCCGACCCCGGACGAGTTCCTGCCGAAGTTCATCCGCATCGTGGGCGGCGATCCCGGTCGGCTGCCTTCGCCGCTGCCGCCCGCCCTCGTACAGGCGGCTCGGGTACAACTGCGGGGCCGATGGCCGTGGGAGGCGGAGATCCCGCTCGACCTCCTCGCGGCGACGGTGTTCCCCAAGCTGGTGGTGTCCGGGAACCACAGCCGGATCTTCGACGCTGTCTGCGATGTGCTGGAGCAGCGACTACCCGCAGCCCGAGCCGTCGTCCCAGGCGCGGGACACTCCGTCCCGTTGGTGGGCGCAGCCTTCAACCAGCACCTCACCGCCTTGTGGACCCGAGCCGAATCGGCACCAGCCAACCAGAGCAAGCAATGAATCCCCGCACCGCACGGGACTCCCTCGGTCAGGAGAGTCGGAGATGACTGTGTACACCCTCGGGCTGTGGACGGTGCGGCCTGGGCACGAGGAAGAATTCGTTCGCGCTTGGACCGACCTCGCCGAGCAGACGAAACTCGAGTTCCCCGATGAGCAAGCCACCCTGCTGCGTGACGGCGATCAGCCGAACCTATTCATCAGTTTCGGGCCGTGGACCTCGATCGCCCAGATCGACCAGTGGCGAGCATCGGACACCTTCAAGAACGGCGTCGGACAGATCCGCGCGCTCATCGACGACTTCGTACCCCACACAATGCACCCAGTTGCCGGCATCGACTAGACGCCGGCGCCGACCGCTCATGAGCGTCGAACCAGCCAGCCAGGAGGCGCTGATCGAGAATGGCTTGAGCAACAGGCTGTCGCCGGGATTCTGCAGGTTGCCGGGAATGACGATGCCGACCAGCGCCGCTACCTGCTGCCGACGCCCTATGTCGACGTCTTCACCGACGCCGACAGCCTGCACTACCTCGCGCCCTTCGCCACCGCCATGCGCCCCAGCACGCTCCGCGAAATACGCCTCCGCCGCCGGCTTCCGGGAAACGCAGATCTTGCCGATCGAACACGACTTCTGGCGCTTCTACCGCCCACTGTTGCGCCCCGGAACGTACGAGGTCGGCGCGCAGGTCACAGTGACGGCAGCCCCGAGATCGGATAGCGTTTTCCGGGACTGGACCGTGAACGGGGCGGTGGTGGCGACAACGCCGTCGTACATCTTCACCGTCACAACGGACCAGATACTGACCGCCAACTTCACACCGAAGTAGGAGCGAGATGGCTGACATACAACAGCAGGTCGCGATCGTCGGGTGCGGCATCATCGGCCGCACCCACGCCAAGGCCATCGCGGAACGGCCGGACGCGATCGTGACCGCCCTGGTGGACGGCGACGCCGCGGCCCGGGAGGCACTCCGTGCGCAACTGGTCGAGCTCGGCCAGCCGGAGCCGAAGGTGTACGACGACCTGCCCGCGGCGCTGAGTGGGTCGGACGTGTCCCTCGTCGCGATCTGCACCCCGAGCGGTACGCACGCGGCGCTGGCCGAGCAGGCGCTGGAGCAGAAGAAGCACGTGGTGATCGAGAAGCCGCTGGACGTGGACCTGGTCCGCGCCCGCCGGCTCGGCGCCGCGGCCGACCGGGCCGGGAACCACGGCGTGGTGTCGTCGGTGATCAGCCAGCACCGGTTCGACGCCGGCAGCGCGGTGGTCAAGCAGGCGATCGACGCCGGGCGGTTCGGGCAGTTGACGTCGTCCGTCGCCACGGTCGCCTGGTGGCGCAGCGACGAGTACTACGCGTCCGCGGGCTGGCGTGGTACGTGGGCACAGGACGGGGGCGGCGCGCTGATGAACCAGGGCGTGCACACCGTCGACCTGATGCTGTGGTTCATGGGCCGCCCGGTCACGATCCAGGCGCAGGCGCTGCGGGCGGCGCACCACGCGATCGAGGTCGAGGACACGGTGGTCGCGACGCTCACCTTCGAGAACGGCGCGGTCGGCACCCTGCACGCGACGACGGCGGCGTACCCCGGCGGGCGTACGCGCGTCGCGGTCCACGGCACCGAGGGCGGCGCCGAGATCGAGGACGACCGCCTCAGCCGCCTCAATCTGGACGGGGTGCAGGAGGATCAGCCTGTCGACGCGGGCGACCCGGGCGGCCACGGAGCGCAGTACGACGACATCCTGACCGCGATCGCCGACGGGAACGCACCGGCGATCACGGTGCAGGACGCCATCGATGCGCTGGCGACGGTGCGGGCCGTCTACATCGCCTCCACCCTGCAGCGCCCGGTGAAGTTCATCGACGTACTGGAGGGCCGCTACGACGACGTCGACGTCTCCCGCGGCGTCGGCCTACCCCCGAGCTAAAGGCATTGCGTCCGAAGAAGTGTGGTCCAGAGACCTCACTTCTTCGGACGCAACGTGGTGGTCAGGTCACACCGTGGTGGTCAGGTGCCGGGGTCGCGGTTGTTGAGGATGCGCTGGTAGAGGTTGCAGTCCTGCCAGTGGCCGTCGATGTGCAGGTACGTCGGCGCCATCCCGATCTGCTGGAACCCCGTGCGCTCCAGCACGCGCTGCGACGCGACGTTGCCGGTGAGAGTGCTGGCCTCGATGCGGTGAAGCTTCAACTCGGTATCGGCGATCTCGGCGACTGCCTCCACCGCGCGGGTGGCGAGGCCGCGGCCGATCGAATCGACGGACACACAGTAGCCGAGGCTTGCGCTGCGGAACGGGCCCGGAACCAGATCGCTCAGCGTGATCGCGCCGACGATCCGGTCCCCCGACGCGAGCACCCACGGCACCACCTGGCCGTTCTTGTACCGCTCGAGCTGGTAGTTCATCCGCTCGGTCTGACCCGCCGCGGTGAACCACTCCTCCGTACGCGCCGGCTCCCAGCGCCGGAGATGCTCCCGGCTCCGGGTCTGTGCGTCGGCCAGGGCGGGAGCGTCGTCGAGGGTCGCGATCCGGAGCTCGACCTCCGGCGTGAGCGGGCGGGGATCGATCACTGTGCGATCACTTGGGCAGCCTCCGTGCCTGACTCGATCCCGACACCCGAGGGGTGAACGCGTCGTGGAAGATCGTCGACGCCGCCCCGACCGCGGCCGCGTCCTTCTGCAGCATCGACTCCTCGACCCCGACCTGACGGGTCTCCCGCGCCAGCGGATGCGCGTTCACCGCCCGCCCGATCTCGGCCAGGAAGATCTCCGAGATCTCCTTCCCGAACGCCGGCCCGCCGAGCACCAGCAGATCGATGTCCAGCAGGTCGACGAGCCCGACGGCACCCTGCCCGATCACCCGCGCCACCTGCCGCACCGCCTTGACCGCCGCCTCGTTGCCGGCGGCAGCCGCGTGACAGACCGCCTTGTACCGCGTGGCCTCGTCGGTCGCGGCCGGATCCGTCTCGACGTACCCGTACTCCGCCGCGATCACCGGAAGCGACGCCGTCGGGTTGCATTCGCGGACCAGCCGCGGCCCGTTCTCGCCGTCCCACTCCCCCACCCGCAACGCCGCGACCTGCCCGAACTCCCCCGCGTTCGACGTACCGCCGCGATAGATCGCCCCGTTCAGGAACAGCCCGCTCCCGACGCCGGTGCCGAGGTACAGGTACGCGAAGTCCCGCGCCCGCGCCGACCTTCCGATCCAGCGCTCGCCGATCGCCGCCGCCGTACCGTCCTTCTCCACCAGCACCGGGTGGTTCAAGCGCTCCTGCAGCAACTGCCGGATCTTCAGCCCGCGCCAGGCCGGCTGCAACGGAAGCGCCAGCAGCGACCCGTCCGCGTCGATCGGCCCCGGGACCGCGACACCGACGCCGAGCATCGAGTCCAGGTCCACCTGGCTGATGCTCAACGCCGCGGTCACCGTCGCCGCGGTCAGATCCACCAGCTGCCCGGCCTCCAGATCCTCCGCCAGGTCGACGGTCTCCCGGCGGACGATCTTCCCGTCCAGGTCGACGACCGCGACGGTGAGCAGTTCGGGATCGACGTGGATCCCGACCGCGTGCGCAGCGTTCGAGCGCAGCCGCACCGGCGTACGCGGCTTGCCGAGCCGTTCCGCGCGCTCCTGCGCCTCCTCCACCAGCAGGCCCTGCTGGAGCAGGATGCGCAGGATCCGCGACACCGACTGCTGGGTGAGACCGGTACGGCGGGAGATCTCGGTCCGGCTGATGATGCCGGCCAGCCGGATCGTCTCGATGATCACGGCCTCGTTGAACGAGCCCAGGTCGTACTGGTTCGCGCCCGCGCGCCGCACCAGCCCTTCGAAGGAATCGCTCATCTCCGCCTCCCCGTCTCGTCGCTGCCTGGCCGTGATCGTACTGCCGAACTACGGTGCCTACGGTGCTTACGGTGCTTCCAGGGCTCCGTCGATCCGCCGTACGCCGGCCGCCCACTCGTCGTGACCGGACAGCTCGGCCGGGTACCGGGCCGCTGCCTCCAGGTCGACGTCGATACCCCAGCCGGGCGCGTCGTTCGGCCGCAGCCAGCCGTCCTCGATCCGCAGCGTGCCGGGGAACACCTCGTGCACCGCCTCGTCGTAGATGTGGCCCTCCTGGATGCCGAAGGCAACAGAAGTGACGTCGAGCGCGACGTTTGCCGCGGCTCCGACCGGCGAGGTGTCCCCAGGCCCGTGCCAGGCCGTCCGTACGCCCGAGATCTCGGCCAGATCGGCCAGCTTGCGAGCCGGGGTCAGACCGCCGATGTCCGAGACATGCGATCGAATGAAGTCGACACCGCCGTCCCGGATCAGCCGGACCGCGTCACCGAACGACGTCGTCAGCTCGCCGACGGCCAGCGGAACCGGCGAGGCGGCGCGCACCTCGGGCAGCCGGTCCCACAGCTCCGGCGCCAGCACGTCCTCGAGGAAGAACAACCGGTACGGCTCGAGCGAACGCGCCAGCAGCACCGCTTCCTTCGGCGTCAGCCGCGAGTGGACGTCGTGCAGCAGCTCGATGTTGTCCGGCAGCGCGTGCCGGGCCTCGGCGAACAGCTCCGGCGTCGTCCGCAGGTAGTCCCGCGCCGACCAGCCGTTGTGGTACGGCGAATCCGGGTAGAGCGTCGGCACCCGCGGAGCGCCGTACCCGCCGCCGCCCGGCGTGGACATCTGCAGCCGGATGTGCCGCCAGCCCTGCGCGATCAGCTTCTGGGCGTGGTCGAGGGTGTCCTCGATCGTCTGACCGCTGGCGTGGATGTAGGTGTCCGCGGCCGCGCGCACCTTGCCGCCGAGCAGTTCGTACACCGGCATCCCGGCGCGCTTGCCGGCGATGTCCCAGAGCGCCTGGTCGATCCCGGAGATCGAGTTGTTGGTGACGGGTCCGCCACGCCAGTAGCCGGAGTACGACGCGAGTCGCGTGAGGTCGCCGATGTCGCCCGGGTAGCGGCCGACGAGCAGCCGCGCGAGGTGCTCGTCGACGAACGTCTGCACCGCCTTCCAGCGCTGCGTGAACGTGGCACAGCCCAGCCCGTACAGGCCCGGCTCGGTGGTTTCGATCTTCACGACCACCAGCGGGATACCTTGCGGCGCCGTGACGATCGCCTTCACCTCACGGATCCGGAGGTCGTCGCGGACCGGCCACGGCTGGTCGAAGTTCGAGGGCATTCAAAGCTCCAGGGAAAGGGGGAGGGGAAGGGGCAAAGTCGGTAGGTCCAGTTCGTGCCGGGCCTGGAAGCCCAGCATCGTGCGTACTGCGGTCAGGTCCATCGGCACCTCACGCCCGACGAACCGCCGCAGCCGCGGTACGTCGGGGGCGTACGCGTCCAGCAGGTCCTCGGTCGCGTACGGCGCACTACTGGTGCCGGCGGCAACGAAGAACGTGTGCGCCCCGGACAGCGGCGCGGTCAGTCCGAGCTCGACGACGTACGCCGCGTCGCGGGTGTCGAGGTACGTCCACGCCTCCCGCAGGCCGCTGACCGGATTCTCCTTGACGTGCCCGGCCATCCGCTCGAGGGCGTCGGCCGAGTTCACGTGCGGGAACCGGAAGGCGACCACGTCGATCCCCCACCGCCGCCACGCCATCCGCGCGGTGTTCTCGTCGTTCTGCTTCGACAGCGAGTACCAGTCGCCGACGTCGCTCGGCGCCTTCTCGTCCCACGGGAAGTACGCCGGCCGGATCTCGTGCGGGTTGAACGGCACGCCGGTGGCGTTGATGCTGCTCGCGATCACCGCCCGGCCGATCCCCGACGCACCCGCCTGCGCGAGCACGTTGAACGTCGACACCACGTTGATCGAGTAGACGTCGTACGGCGTGCCGGCCGACGGGTGCGGCAGCGCGGCCAGGTGGACGACGTACTCCGCACCCTCCAGGGCCCGCGCCACATCCGCCTCGGACCGGGTGTCGCCGATCAGCACCCGGTCCGCCTTCAGGTCCGGATGCGGCACGTTCGACAGGGCGGTCACCTTCGCACCCAGGGCGTTCAGGTGCTCGACCGTGACCAGCCCGATCCGGCCGGCTGCCCCCGTGACCAGCACCCGCCGGCCGTTCAGTTCACTCACTCTTTGATGCCTCCGGACATTCCGACGCCGCGCAGGAACTGCTTCTGGAACAACAAGAACAGCACCACAGGTATCAGAACCGCGAGGAACAGTGCGCTCATCTGCAGCGAGATCTCTGTGGTCTTCTGCACCCGCGGCAGCGCGACCGAGATCGGCTGCAGGCGCGGATCCGGCAGCACCAGCAGCGGCCAGAGGTAATCCTTCCACGAACCGATCACGGTCAGCAGCGCGACGACCCCGACGATCGGCTTCGACAGCGGCAGGATCAGCGCCGTGAACAGCCGCAGGTTGCTCGCCCCGTCGATCCGGGCCGCCTCGATCAGCTCCCGCGGGATCGAGTCGAAGTACCGCTTCATCACCAGGATGTTGAACGCGCCCGCGGCCTGCGGCAGCCAGACGGCCCAGAACGTGTTCTGCAGGCTGACGTGCAGCAGCGGCATGTCCAGCACGGTCATGTACAGCGGTACCAGCGAGATCACGCCGGGCAGGAACAGCGTCGCGAGGACCGCGCCGGTGACGACCGGGCCCCACTTCGGGCGCAGGACGCTCAGCACGAACGCACCCGTCGTACAGACGAACAGCGTCGAGACCATCGAGCCGATGGCGATGAACGCGGTGTTGCCGAGGTACGCGCCGACCTGCACCCGGTTCCAGGCGTCCGGGATGTTCTTCAGCTGGATCCCCGACGGCCACAGCTGCATCGGGCCGCTGAGGATGTCCTGGCTGGTCGAGACGCCGGACTTCAGCAGCCAGAGCAGCGGACCGACGCCGGCGACCGCGACAGCGATGAAGATCAGTACCTGGATCACCGGCAGCCCGTACCGGACCGCACCGCGCTGCCGGTCGGCGGTCGAGATGATTCCGCGTTCCCAAGAAGTGTCACCGTTCATGAGGTACTCCAGCGGCGAGTGACGAAGTGGTAGACGGCCGACAGCACACACAGCACCAGGGCGAGCAGCACGCTCAGCGCGGTCGCCGCCCCGAAGTCACCGTTGATGAACGCGTACCGGTAGATCAGCAGCAGCACCGTGGTGGTCGCGTTGTCCGGGCCGCCGCCGGTGAACAGGAACGGCTCGGTGAACACCTGGAACGTCCCGATCAGCTGCAGCAGCATCATGATCAGGATGATGCCGCGGATCTGCGGCAGCGTGACGTGCCAGACCCGGCTCCAGATCCCGGCGCCGTCCAGTTCGGCGGCCTCGTACAGCTCGGTGCGGACACCGGTCAGCGCCGCCAGGTAGATGATCGACGTCGCACCGGCACCGGCCCAGGTCGCCTCCAGTACGATCGCCGGCATCGCCAGGGTCGGCGAGTTCAGCCAGGCGAACGGCCCGATCCCGAACCAGCCGAGGATCGCGTTGAACACACCTGCACCGCTCGGGTCGTAGAAGAACGTCCACAGCAGGATCGCGGCCACCGGTGGTACGACGGCCGGCAGGTACGAGAGCACGTTGTACAGCCAGCCCGCCTTGCGCAGCTCGCTGACGAAGACGGCGAGGAACAACGGCACGGGGAAACCGAAGACCAGCGCCAGGGCCGCGAAGTACAGGGTGTTCAGTGCAGCTTGCGGGAGCTGCGGGTCGGTCAGCACGTAGCTGAAGTTCGACCAGCCGACCCACTCGGGTGCCTGGACGAGGTTGTTCTTCTGGAAACTCAGGACCAGGCCGCGGACGATCGGTCCCCAGGAGAAGTACAGGAAGATCAGTACCAGGGGCAGGGCGAAGAAGATCGCGCTCAGCCCGCCGGAGCGGTACCAGGTCATGACCGACCTGGTACTGCTCCGGCTCTGCTTGGGCGTACGTAGCTGGAACATCGGGCTACCGCGCCAGACGCGCGTCGATCTTCGAGGCGGCATCGCTGACCAGCTTGTCGATGTCCACATCCTTCTTCGTCAGCACCTGCTGGACCACCGGGTCGAGCAGCGAATAGACCTCCTGGCCCTTGTTCGACGGCTCCGGCAGCAGCTTCAGCGAGGTGGTCGAGTCGATGTAGCCCTGGAACTGCTTCACCGGGACGTTCACGTACGGCTCACGCCACTTGTTGTACTGGTCGTACGTCGCCTGGCTGAGCGGGCTGATCCCGGGCCGGCCGACGAAGCCCTTGTCCGCGATCGAGTTCTTCGCGTCCGCGACCGCGGAGGTCTCGTTCGTGTACTTGTCGAACTGGTCGAACTTGATCCACTTCAGCGCCGCGACGACCTCGTTCTTGGTCGCCTTCGGGCTGATCATCTTCAGCGAGCCGCCGGTCAGCGTGCCGTGCGGGCCGCCGTCCTGCGGCAGCGCGCCCTCGCCGAAGTCGGCGGGCTTCATGCCGAACTGCTTCACGCTCATGTCGTACGCGTCCGGCGCCTGCAGCACCATGCCGATCTTGCCGGCTGCGAAGTCCTGGCGGACCTCCTCCTGGTTGTACAGGAACCGGCTGCCCATCGAGTTGTCGGTCCAGCGCATGTCCTTGAGCAGCTGCAGCGCCTTCTTGGTCGGCGCGTCGTTGAACGTGCTCTTCTTGCCGTCCTGGCTCTCGATGCTGCCGCCCATGCTGTACGTCATCGTGGTCAGCATCCAGCCACCGGTGTTGTTGGTGGTCAGCTGCGCGTAGCCGGCCTTGCCGGTCTTGTCCGCGATCTGCTTGGCGTACTGCCGGACCTCGTCCCAGGTCGCCGGCGGCTTGTCCGGGTCCAGGCCGGCCTGCTTGAACAGGTTCCGGTTGTAGGCCAGGCCCACCGAGAACACGTCGACCGGTACGCCGTAGATCCGGCCCTTGTCGTCCTGGACGATCTTCAGGACGTTCGGGTTCAGGTCCTTGGTCAGGTCGACCAGCTTCAGCTCGTCGGTGATGTCCGGCAGCTGCTTGTTCGGGATCATGTTGGCCGGCTCGGTGAAGCTGATGTTCATCACCGTCGGCAGCGTGCCGCCCGCGACCTGCGCCTGGAAGGTCTGCGCCTGCCAGCTGGTCTCGGTCGACTTCACCGTGACGTTCGGGTACTTCGCCATGAAGTCCGTGACCTTCTGGTTGAAGGCCTTCAGATCGTTCGGCTTGTCCGGGGTGGGGCGATCCCCGATCATGATCGTGACCGGCGCCTTCTCGTCGATGCCACCACTGCCACCACTACCGCCGCTGCCGGACGCGTCGGGGGTGCCCTTCGCACAGCCCGCCGCCAGCAACAGCCCCGCCACTCCGAGGGCAGTCCCAAACCGGCCCCACCTGCTCGCAAACGTCATCGGAACTCCTCAGGTTTCCGGATGCCGCCGATGTGCTCTGAGCCACACACCGGCCAGGTCCCGAGTAAGTTAAACCAAGCGTGTTACTAACTCAAGACCTCGTCTCACTTGCTTGCGGTAACGCTTTCGCAACGGGCCGCCGAAGTTCACCCCGGAATTGTGTGCAACTCGGCCACCGGCCTCCGACGTACCGGGTGACCGACCACGAAGGAGAGATCATGCCGAACCCAGTCGTGCACTTCGAGATCATCGGGACCGCTCCCGGCCAGTTGCAGGAGTACTACGGGAAGCTGTTCGGATGGACGTTCGAGCTCGGTGACACCAGCTCCGCGGAGGTGTCCGAGCCGGGCGCGTACGGATTCGTCCCCGACTCGATCGCCGGGATCAACGGCGGTGTCGGGGGTGGCCCGTCACTGCGGCCCAAGGTGCTGTTCTACGTCGGCGTCGAGGATGTCGGGGCCGCGCTCAGCCAGGCGGAGTCACTCGGCGGGCGCCGCGTGTTCGGCCCGGACGGCGCTCCCGGGCAGCTCGTCGTCGCCCAGTTCACCGACCCCGAGGGCAACCTGATCGGGCTCGCCGGCCCGGCGTAATCCGCTGGAGGTGGTGGTCGCCGGGCAGCAGGATGGGGTCATGCACCTGCGCCCGGCGACCGCCGTCGACCTCCCGTTCCTGACCGACATGCTGCTCGAGGCCTGCAACTGGGACGGGACTCCCTGGTACGACGAGGCGAAGGCCCGCGCCGACGACCACGCGTGGCGCTACCTCGCCGACTGGCCGCGGAACACCGACTTCGGGGTGATCGCGGAGGTCGACGGCTCCCCCGCCGGCGCCACGTGGGCCCGGCTGCTCACCGTCGACCGTCCCGGTTACGGGTACGTCGCCGACGACGTACCCGAGCTCACCCTCGGTGTCTCCCCCAGCTTCCGCCGCCGTGGAGTCGCCCGCGCCGCCCTGACCGAACTGATCGCTCAGGCGCGCGCCCTGTCGTACCCGCGCCTGTCACTCAGCGTCGACCCCGACAACCCGGCCCGGAAGCTCTACGAATCGCTGGGGTTCCGGAAGACCGGAGTCGTCGGTACGTCGGACACCATGGTGCTCGGGCTCTAGCCGAAGCCGCGGACGCGGAACTGCATCACGCGGTACGGCCAGCCCGCGTCGGTGTTCCACTGGCTGACCGACAGGTGCATGTCCGACAGCGTCGAGCCCGGGATCACGTACCCGCCGTACAGCTGCGCCACGTGGTTGTCGTCCTCGGACCCCCACGCGCCGCCGTAGATCAGGGTCTGCCGGTACGCCGTGTAGAGGTTCGAGGTCGGCGTGTCCATAATCATCCCGTCGATCCGGTAGTCGCCGGCGTCGAACCAGGTCAGCACCCACTTCCCACCCAGCGGCCGGAGGCTCATCTCGCCGAAGCTCCCGTCGAGGATCGGCGTCGCCGGGTTGCCCCACGCCCACCCGCCGTCGCGGTAGCCCCAGGGCTCGTAGGCTCCCGGGTTCGCGATCTGTTCCTGGCGGACACGCTTCAGGATGATCGGCTTGTTGCGCTGGAAACCGGTCGAGTAGACGTACACGTACCCGTCGTTCCCGAGGCCCCAGGTCAGCAGCTGGAACATCCCGCCGTCGATGTTCGGGTCGAACTTCGCGCCGGTGTGGTACCAGCTGGCGCCGGAGTCGTCGGAGCGCCAGATCTCCGTCCACACGACGTTCCCGAGGCCCTTGTTCACCATCGCGTGCAGGTACATCGACCCGCCGATCGTGATCACGTCGGACGGCAGCACGGTCGAGAACGTCGGGTTGTCGTGCGGGTAGTCCCACAGCTGCTGCGCCGCGTCACCGCCGACCGCGCCGGACCACTTCACGCCGCCGTTCAGGTCCGACGTCGTCGACCAGAGGGCGACCGGCGAACGCCACCAGCCGCCGCCGACCCGCGCTTCTTCGAACGTGTCGCCGAACATGAACAGCAACCGCCCGTCCGGCGTCCGCGCCGGAATCCCGAGATCGGTCGCGGCCATCCGGAACCGGTCGGTCAACCCCGGCCCGGTCAGGTCCGCCACCTTGTTGGTGAGGACTGCCTGGGTACTGCCGAACGCTCGGCCCGGTACGGCGGCCAGCACGCCGGCACCGACCGCGGCCTTGAGGAACGTGGATCGCTTCATCATCTCTGGTGACTCCCAGCATCAACGGGGGCGGACTGATGGGAAATCGATTTCTGCCACACCATCCCGCACCCCCACACCGGAAGTCAACCCTCAAACCCCACCAGCGCCGGCCGGGCCCGATTTCAGCGGTTAACCGTCGAACTGGCCCGTTCACCCCTCGCATGCAGGGGGCGAACGGTCCGTTTGACGGGTTAACCCCTGAAATGGGCTCATGCGACTGATGTGCGGGTCTGGCAGGTCACCGCGGCCCGGCGACCGACCGACCCTGGGCAGTTGCCGCGACCCGGGACCTGGGGAGGATTGTGTGCCGATTCGGGCAGAAACCCTCCCCAACCGCGGCTCGGAGGTCAGCGGCGGGGTGGCGGGCGCAGCGTCCACGCCGAGGGCGTCGCCGTACTTAGCTGCCGGTGGCGACCGGGCGGGTCGGGTTGGTCACCCATTCGGACCAGCTGCCGATGTAGACGGTCGCTGGTATCCCCGCCGACTCCAGGGCCAGCGCCTCGTGTGCAGCCGTCACACCGGAGCCGCAGTACACAGCCACCTCGGTACCGTCGGTAACACCCAGCGCGGAGAAACGCGCGCGCAGCTCGGCGGGCGGCAGGAAGTGCCCGCTCTCGTTGACGTTCGCCCCGGTGGGCGCGTTCACGGCACCCGGGATGTGCCCAGCGACCGGGTCCATCGGCTCCACCTCCCCCGCATACCGCTCCGGAGCCCGCGCATCCAGCAAGATCCCCCTGCCAACCGCAGCCGCAGCGCCCTCCGCATCCAACACAGGCAGATGACCCGGCGTGGCAACAAAGCCGACAGGCACCGCCCCACCAGCCGCGCCGGCGGAACCCGTCCCCGCGGACGCGGGTGGGACCTCGGTTGTCAGCTTTTCGCCGGCGGCTTGCCAGGCGGCTTGGCCGCCGTTGAGGACTCGGACGTTGGTGAGGCCGAAGTACCGGAAGGTCCACCAGGCTCGGGCGGCCGACATGGAGGTGGCGGCGTCGTAGACGACCACGGGGGTGTCGGCGGAGGTGATGCCGAGGCGGTGGAAGATGGCTGTCACGGTGGTTGCGTCGGGCAACGGGTGGCGGCCGGGGCCGGGTGGGCCGGCCAGCTCGGTGTCGAGGTCGACGAAGTACGCACCGGGCAGATGGCCCGCGTCGTACGCCTCCTTGCCGGGCGGGCCCGCGAGGTTCCATGTCACATCAGCGAGCACCGGAGCAGTCCCCAGCGCGCGCAGTTCCTCGACGGTGATCAACGGGCTCACGATGCAGCTCCTCCGAACGGCAGGACCTCGGGTGACAGCGTGGCGCGGGCGCGCGCCTGGGTGAGGCGGCGGCGGTGGTGCCGGCGGCAGAGGACCTCGTACGCGACCTCGTGGTCCCGCGTCTCCATGTCGCCCACCACCAACTGTTCGCCTTCGGTCACCATCTCCCCACTGATCGTACGGGCGTTGTGCGTGGCCCGCTCGCCGCACCAGCACAACGCCTCGACCTGCAGCAGTTCCATCCGGTCCGCGAGCTCCACGAGCCGCGCCGACCCGGGGAACAGTGTGGCCCGGAAGTCGGTCAGGATCCCGAAGCAGAACACGTCGATCTGCAACTCGTCGACCAGCCGCGCCAGCTGCTCGATCTGCAGCGGGCTGTAGAACTGGGCCTCGTCGCAGACCGCGTAGTCGATCCGCCCGCCGTGCGTCAGCTCGCCGACCACGTAGTCCCAGAAGTCGAACTCGTCACGGACCTCGACCGCGTCCGCGGACAGCCCGAGCCGGGACGAGAGCACCGAGTCCCCGGCCCGGTCGCGGCTGGTGAAGATCCGGCCGAGGCGGCCGCGCGCCTTGTGGTTGTGGTCCATCTGCAGCGCCAACGTCGACTTGCCGCAGTCCATGGTTCCGGTGAAGTACAGGAGCTCAGCCACGGGCGAACATCCTGCCAAGTCAACGGACCGTTCCGCACTCCGGGGTGTGTCGGAGGGGTGGGTTGGGTTCTGGGCCCTGGGTCCGTTTGAATGAATCGTGCGCAAACCCCTGCTTCTCGTCCTCGCGGTCTGCCTGCTGGCCGTCTCCGCAGTTCAGCCGGCTGCCGCGGCGCCGGCTCGAGCCGAGGCCGGGCTGCGGGCGTACTTCGTGATCACCGCGCCGAACCAGACCGCCAGGGTCACGGGTGCGATCACGCAGAACGGCGGCGCGGTGTATGCGGCGTACGACGCGATCGGGGTGATCGTGGTGCACTCGACGGCGGCCGATTTCGCGGACAAGCTGCGCGGCGTCGACGGCGTACAGAAGGCCGGCGCGACCCGGACCACGGACCTGCCGGCGGAGGTCGGCAACCCGGCGATCCCGCAGCAGGTGCCGGAGGTCGCGACCACGCAGGCGGAGTCCGACCGCGCGGACATGGCACAGATCGGCGCGGATCGGGCCTGGACGAAGAACCTGGGGTCCAAGAACATCACGGTCGGCGTCCTCGACACCGGCGTCGACGACCAGCACCCGGACCTGAAGGCGAACTTCGACGCGGGCAAGTCGGCGTCCTGCGCGTACGGCAAGGTCGACGCCCGTCCCGGCGCCTGGCGACCGGTCGGCGAGCACGGTACGCATGTCGCGGGCACGATCGCGGCCGCGAAGAACGGCATCGGGATGATCGGCGTCGCACCGGGCGTCCGGGTGTCGTCGATCCGGATCGCGGAACCGGGCAGCCAGCTGTTCTTCCCGGAGAACACGGTGTGCGCGTTCATGTACGCCGCCGACAAAGGCGTCTCGGTGACGAACAACAGCTACTACGTCGACCCGTGGCTGTTCAACTGCCCGAGCGACAAGGACCAGGACGCGATCGCCGAGGCGGTACGGCGGGCGGTCGCCTACTCGGACACCAAGGGCGTCGTGAACGTGGCAGCCGCCGGCAACGAGAACTACGACCTGGCGAACAAGACCGACGACAACACCAGCCCGGACGACTCGACCGTGACCGTCCGGCCGGTCACCAACGACTGCATCAGCCTGCCGACCGAGCTGCCGAACGTCGTCGTGGTCGCGTCCGTCGACCCGACCAGCCTGAAGTCCCCGTTCTCGAACTACGGCGACAACAAGATCAACCTCGCCGCGCCCGGTCAGGCCGTCTACTCGACTGTCCCCGGCGGCGGCTACAAGATCCTCGAAGGTACGTCGATGGCGTCGCCGCACGTCGCCGGTGTCGCGGCCCTGCTCCGCAGTGTGAACCCCAAGCTCACGGCCGCGCAGGTGCGGGCCGAGCTCGCGCAGCAGGCCAACGACCTCGCGTGCCCGGCCGGCTCCACGGGGCAATGCACCGGGTCGACCGCGAACAACTCGTTCTACGGCGAGGGTCTGGTCGACGCAGCCGAGGCGGTCGGTGCCGCGGCCGCGCAGCCGCGGGGCGCGCTCTCGGTCGCCCAGCCGTCCGAGCAGCTCGGCGTCGGCGGGATCCCGGCGTTCCCGCTCCAGATCGAAGGCACCGGCGGCACCGGAGAGATCACCTACACCGCCGTCGGTCTGCCGCCGGGCCTCAGCATCGACAAGACCATGGGCTGGATCATCGGCGTACTCGCACCGGGTTCCGGCCGCTACAAGGTGACCGTCACTGCGCGCGACGGCGAGGCGAAGACCGCGACGACGAGCTTCTTCTGGGACGTCTGGAGTTTCTAGTACCCGGCGTCGACCAGCAGCGGGATCTCCATCTCGTCCGGCGTGAGGGATCCGTGCAGGCCGATCAGCCCGGCCTCCTGTGCGTGCCGACGGCTGGCGACCAGCGCGAGCGGGCCGAGTGCCGCGACGATCACGTCACCGAGCCGCGGCGAGACCCGGTCCTCGACCGTCGGACCGAACCAGCCGCGAGCGATCGCCTCCGCGCGGGTCAGCACCAGCGCCTTGTCGCCGACCCGTGCGCGGTACGTGGCCAGTACGTCGGCCTCCGCGCCCGGCACGCAGTACAGATGACGAAAACGGGACTCGCCGCCGATCAGGCTGACGCCCTCGGTCAGCGCGGGCTCCTCGTCGAGGTCGACCCGGTTCTCGGGGGCGACGTCGATCATCCCGTGGTCAGCGACCACGATCAGTACGGCGTCCCGCGGCAGCGCGGAGCGCACCTGCTGCGCGAACATGTCGGCGGCGGCGAGCTCCTTCTGCCACTGTGCCGAGTCGCAGCCTTGCTGGTGGCCGATGTAGTCGAGCTGCGAGTCGTACACGTACACCAGCGACGACTGACCTTCCCGGCTCGCGAACCGGGTCGCGTCCAGCCGGTCCTCGATGGTGTCCGCACCGCGATGCATACTCCCCCGGAACGCCGCAGCCGTCAGACCTGACTTCTCGAACCGCACCTTGCTCACATTGCGCGTGGCAACACCCGCCGCCATCACCCGGTCGAACACGGTCCCGTGCGGCTGCCACCGCCGCGGATCCACCGGTGCATCCCACTGCAACGCGTTGAGCAGCGCACCGGTCTCCGGAACGATCGACGTGTAGCCGACGATGCCGTGCGCACCTGGCGGCAGTCCCGTGCCGAGGCTGGTCAGGCTCACCGCGGTCGTCGACGGCACCCCCGCGGTCAGACTGCGCCCCGCGAGCGAGGACAGGTACGGCGCAGCGTCGGCGTACCGCTGCAGCAGGTTCCACCCGAGGCCGTCGAAGAGCAGCACGGCGTACCGCGACGCGGGCGGCAGGTCCAGGACGTTGGTCTCCCCCGGCACCGACAGCGCGCCGGCCACCGACGGCAGCACGTCGGCGAGGGCACCACCGCCGTACTGCGGGGAAACCGGGTCGATCACGGCGCTACCTGCTGCTGGTCGCGAACGAGAGCGCCTTCGCGAACTCGAGCACCTGCTGGATCCCCGCCGGGCCGTCCGCGGCGGCGCTGATCCGCAGCGAGATGTCGTCGGCCGCGACCGAGCCGGTGTAGCCGTGGTCGGCCTCGCAGTTCGGGTCGGCGCAGACGGCCGGCTCGAGGTCGATCCGGTTCACCATGCCCCAGCCGATGGTGAGCACGACCTCGCCGCTGCCGGCCACCGCCGGGTCGGCCTTGCCGGTGGCGTAGCCCGCCGGGTTCGGCACGACGCGGTTCACCACGACGGCGTTCACCCGGTGCAGCGGGATCGCCTCGGTGGAGGTCGACGCGTACGGCGCGCGGATCAGCTCGTCGGCGGCGTGCTCGTCGGTGTGCCCGACGATCAGCCGGGTCGGGGTCAGCGCCAGGATCGTGATGTGCCGCCGGACCTCGTCGCGGTCGAACGTCGGCTCGTGCTGCAGGACATAGGCCCGGATCGGCTCGTCGGCGATCGCCACCTCGAGCGAATCGGTCACCACGTCGGGGTAGTAGCCGCACCGATCTATCGCGTCGCGGAGGTCCGCCGACGCATCCGCGAGCTCCGGTGTATTCAGGTCACGCATGACCTCATCCTCGCACGATCGGGCGCCGGAGCGTTCGACCCTGCACCGGGCCTGTGGACAACCGTGATCAGTTCGCACTTGCCTTCCGCAGCACCGGTGCGCCCGCGGCACCCGCGACCGCGACCAGCACGAGGCCCACGATCACCTGCCCGAGCAGCAGAACGAGGCCTGAGCTCCCCTGCGTGATCACCCGCCCGCCGCTGAGCGCCAGCCCGCACAGGGCCCCGAACCCGACCACTGGCAGGCCTACACCGAGCACAGGTACGACGGCCGCGAGCCGGGCGGCCCGCTCGATCACCTGCAGCGGTACGCCGGAACGCCGTAGCGCTCGGGCTGGTGCCGCCTGGTCCAGCGCCGTACCGACTGCGCCGGCGGCCGTGGACGCAGCCACCGTCAGGAACACCAGGGACAGCAGGAGCGCGACGCCGATCCGCATGTCCTGGAAGCTCGGGTTGTCGTTGCCGGACGGCATGAACACCGAGATGAAGCCAGTCACGAACCCGGACAAAACCAGCGCAGCCACGGGCCTGAAGGCACCCTTGGGGTCGTCCACGAGCCGTCGGCCGGCCAGCAGCGTCACGGGCCGGTTTGCGCTGTTGGCCATCGCCTTACCGACCAATTGCACCGCCCACGGCCCGATCACTCGTACAGCAAGGGCTGCGAAGCCCACACCGAACAGCAGCGGCAGGAACGCGCCACGCAGCCCGTAGTACCCAAGGATTGCCGGGCCGACCACCAAGAGACCTGCACGGAGTGCGGTGACGCCCTTACGGGTCTGACCGCGAACGACGCCCAGGGGCGTGATGCTGACGCGACCGAGGCCGATGAGCGCGCTGATGACGGACAGGATCGGAACTGCGACCAGTACGACCAGGACGGTCCACCACTGCACGGTGATGTCGCCGAGGTACCAACGGCCGCCGCCGAGCGGGATCTGCGCGATCAGTGGGCTCAGGGCGGTGTAGCCGACCAGCCCGACCACCGCACCTGCAAGGCCGAGCACGGCTTGCTCTACAGCGCTCAGCCAGAGCACCTGGCTGCGTGTAGCTCCTGCGAGACGCAGTGCGGCCAGCCGGTGTTCACGGCGCTTGGCTGCGACACCTGCTGCCTGTCCGACGAGGCTGAGGATCGGGAACAGCACCAGGGTGATGCCGAACGCGACCGCGATGAGCAGGCCGAGCATACGGCTGTCCCAGACGTTGTCGTTCCAGCTGCTCAGGTACTGCGGGTGTTCGGCTGCGGGGATCGTGTCGACGCCGTGGATGATGACGAACTCCTCCGGCGATGACAGGCCCTTGCTGCTGATGATGCCTGTCGGTTTGTCCACGCCGTACTGCTTGCTGAGGCTCGACCAGTGGTTGGCGACCTCCGGCGACACGTAGACCTCGCCGGGCTTCGGTGCGTGGTCGAGGCCCGGCGGTGCGGGCTCGTTCGGCTTCAGCACCACGAGGTCGAGCACCGTCGTACGGTGGCCGTCCACCGTCTGGTTGTCACTCACGTTGAGCATGCCGACCGCGGTCGCCGGGTCGGCCTTGTCCGCGCTCCGCCACCCGATCCGGTCGGACCGATGCGTCAGCCCCAGCGACCCCGCGATCAGGAACGTCACCAGCAGCGCCACCACGGCCGTCGCGCCGAACGCGGCCAGGTTCGCAGCCCGTCCGCCCGGGCCTGGCCGGCGTACGAACCGCAGCCCGAGGTCCGTCATCGGGCTCATCGGACGGCCCCCGACCCATCCATCCCCGGCCGCGCCGGCACGAGGTGTGCACCGTCGCCGACTCGGCCGTCGACGATGGTGAGGGAGCGGTGGCAGCGGGCGGCTACGGCGTTGTCGTGGGTTACGACTACTACTGCGGCGCCTCGGTACGTGGCAGCGCCGACCAGGAGCTCGATGACCTGCGAGCCGGTCGCCGCGTCCAGCGCGCCGGTCGGCTCGTCGGCGAACACCACCTGCGGCTCGCCGACGAGCGCACGGGCGATGGCGACGCGCTGCGCCTGGCCGCCGGACAGCTCACCTGGGCGGCGGCCGACCTCGGCAGCCAGTCCGACCTGGGACAGCGTGTTCCGCGCCCGGGCGATCGCGTCCCGCCGGCTCAGGCCGTCGACCATCAGCGGCAGCGCCACGTTCTCGTCCGCGGGCAGCTCCGCGAGCAGCTGGTTGTCCTGGAACACGAACCCGAGCCGCCGGCGGCGCATTACCGTCCGGGCCGCGTCGTTCAGCTGGTCGACCCGTTCGCCGCCCAGCCACACCTCGCCCTGGTCCGGCGTGAGGATGCCGGCCAGCACGTGGAGCAGGGTCGTCTTGCCGTTGCCGCTCGGGCCCATCACCGCGAGCGCCTCACCGGAGCGGACGGCCACGTCCACACCGGCCAGGCCGACGACGCTGCCGTAGTACTTGACGAGGCCGTGACCACTGAGCACGACCTGGGGCGCAACCTGGGGACTCTGGAAGTTCATACCCCGGAGCCTTTCGCGATCACCGCCCGCGAACGTCGGACCACGGTCCGGTCTTCGGATCGCCTTCGGGTGCCTTTCGGCGGTCCGGCGTACGACTCAGGTCGTAGTCCGGAACGCCGACGGGAACGCGTCCCGGTAGCTCGGGATGCCGCCGTCCGGCGTCTGCACGGACTCCGCGTTGAGCATCGCGTGCACGATCGCCCGGGTCAGCGTCCGCGCGCCGGCGGCGTACACGGTCTCCAGCTGACCGAGCGCGGCCGGGTCGGTGACGCTCAGCCGCGGGCCTTCCGTCGCGGTGGACAGGGCGAAGATGCTGTCGCCGTCGACGAGCGTGTGGATCGGGTCGATCGCGCGCGCCAGCCCGTCGTGCGCGATCATCGCCATCCGCTTGGTCGCGGCCTTGTCCAGCGGTACGTCGGTGGCGACGACCGCGATGACGGTATTCATCGAGGGACCGGGGATGGGGTTGCCCGCGGCCGGTGGGGGCTCGGTCGGGGTGCTGAGGTTGGCGAACTCGTCGCCGAGGCCGAGGCGGGCGCCGTACAGGGTGCCGTCGGCGTCGATCGTCGAGCCGGCCGCGTTCACGATCACCAGCGCGCCGACCGTCGTACCGTCGTCGAGCCGCACGCTGGCCGATCCGGCACCGCCCTTCAGCGAGCCGGCCCGGGCACCCGCCCCGGCGCCGTGGTTGCCCAGGGCAACCGGTCCGCCGGAGGCCGCGGCGATCGCGTCGGCGCCCCAGGACGGCTCCGGGCGGGCCTTGAAGTCGCCGCCGCGGGCCAGGTCGAAGATCACCGCGGTGGGGACGATCGGCACCACGTCGTGCTCGCCCCGACCGACGCGGACGCCCTGGCCGCGCTCCTCCAGCCAGCGCATCACCGGGCCGGCCGTGTCGAGCCCGAACGCGCTGCCGCCGGTCAGGACGATGGCGTTCACGCCGCCGTTCGAGTTCACCGGCGAGAGCAGGTCGGTCTCGCGGGTCCCGGGCGCGCCGCCGCGGACGTCGACGGCTGCGACCGCTGTGTGTGGGACGTGTACGACGGTCGTTCCGGTCAGGTACGGCGGGTCGAGGCGCTCGACCTGACCTACGTGGATTCCGGGGACGTCGGTGATCGCGTTGTGCGGGCCAGGCTGCATACCGATGATCCTAAATCGGGTTGCGGTGCTGCTTAGCGTGAAAGGCATGAACGCCGATCAATTGTGTGGTCTGCTGGCCGAACCGTCGAGGTTGCGGACGTACTCCGCGATCGTCCTCGGCGCCGCCACTCCTGAGCAGGTGGCCGGGAGTACCGGGTTGGACGCTCCGGTCGTGGCGAAGGCGCTGCAGCGGTTGACCAAGGGCGGGCTGATCACGGCGAGCCGCGAGGGGTTCACGGCGGACGCCGGGGTTTTCAAGGACGCCGTACGCGCGCAGCTGCCCGAGCGGGTTCCGCTGGATCCGGATCCAGCCCGGGACAACGTGCTGAAGTCCTTCATCCGGGACGGTCGGCTGACGCACTTCCCGACGTTCCCGGACAAGTACAAGGTCGTCCTGGAGTACCTCGTGCAGAGCTTCGAGGTCGGTCGCGGGTACCCCGAGCCCGAGCTCAACGAGCTGCTCAACCGCTGGCACCCGGACCACGCCGCACTCCGGCGCGGGCTGGTGGACGCACGCCTGCTGCAGCGAGAGAACAGCGTCTACACACGTACTACGTGAGCCGACGGGCGGGGGTGTCCTGGCGGGGTTTCTCGTTCGGGGCGATGCGGACCCGGGTGTCGAGGACCGTGGTGCCCTGGGCGGAGACCAGGACCGAGCGGAGGTCCAGCCGGACGACCTCCTCGAGGTCCAGGGTCAGCCGGGAGACCCGGTGGAGCAGGTCCTCGATCGCGGAGATGTCCACCGGGTCCGAGCCGCGGTACCCGTACAGCAGCGGCGCGGCCTTCACCTCGCGGACCATCTCCGCGGCGTCCCGCGTCGTCAGCGGCGGCATCCGGTACGAACGATCCCCCAGCAGGTCCGTCGCCACCCCGGACAGCCCGAACGTCACCACCGGCCCGAACGACACGTCCTCGATCGTCGAGATCACCACCGGTACGCCGGGCGGCGCCATCTTCTGTACGACGAACTGCGCCCGGCCCGGATCCGCCGCCACCCCGAACGTCCGGGTCATCTCCGCCCAGGCCGCCCGCATGTCCTCCTCGTCGTGGATGTGCCGCCAGATGTCCGCCAGGTCCGGGCGCATCCGCCACTGCTCCGCGGTCGCCTTCAGGATCACCTCGAACCCGAGGTCCGCGGCCCGCGCCACCGCCTCGTCCGCACTCAGCACCGGGAACGCCGGCAGCACCGGGATCCCGTAGAAGCTCAGGAGCCGCTGTCGGTCCGCCTCGTCGAGGTCCGCGCCGGACGGGTGCCGCTGGAGGAACTCCGCGACGAACTCCTCTCCCCCGGCGGTGTCGATGTCCGGCAGGTCCGGGATCCGGCTGTCCGACCGGCGCCGCCATTCGGCGTACTGCGTCGCCTTCGCCAGCGCGCCCACGGCGTACTGCGGGTTCAGGAACGACGGGATCGATCCGCGCGCCGCTCCCCCGTCCTCGTCCGGCACCCGGAGCTCCTCGGGCACGCTGCGGGACGCGAGGAACGTCGATACGACCGGCTTGTCCGAGTCGGCGGCCGCGGCCGCGAGCACCTGTGCGATCTCGCCACCGCTGGACTGCACCGGCGGCGTATAGATCACCACGACCGAGTGCACCTTGTCGTCGGAGAACACCTCCGACAGCGCCAGCCCGAAGTCGGACGGGGTCGCGTCGGCGCGCAGGTTCCGCGGCTCGCCCGCCACCTCCAGTCCGCAGCTCGCCATCGTGTCGAGCGCGAGCAGGGTCAGGGCGTCCGAGTTCGACACGATCGCCACCCGGCGGCCCTTCGGCAGCGGCTGGTGCGCGAGCAGCTGGGCGACGTCGAACAGCTCGCCGGTGGTGTCCACCCCGATCAGCCCGCTCTGCCGGAACATCGCCTCGATGGTTGCTGGCGGCAACTGGCTGCGCCGGATCATCTGCCCGACCGGCACGCCCTGCGTGGCGCGCCCGGACTTCAGCGCGACCACCGGCTTACGGCCGGCCAGCCGGCGCGCGACCCGGCTGAACTTGCGCGGGTTGCCGAGCGACTCGAGGTACAGCAGCACGACCTCGGTGGCCTCGTCGGAGTACCAGTACTGCATCAGGTCGTTGCCCGAGACATCGGCCCGGTTGCCCGCCGAGACGAAGCTCGACAGGCCCAGGCCACGTCCGACCATGTCGGCCAGGATCGGTACGCCGAGCGCGCCGGACTGGCAGAAGAACGCGACCCGGCCCTTGCTCGGCATCAACGGTGACAGGGTGGCGTTGAGCGACACCCCGGGCGCGGTGTTGATCAGCCCGAGAGCGTTCGGCCCGATCACCCGCATGCCGTACGAACGGGCCAGCCCGACCAGGTACCGCTGCCGTTGCCGCCCCTCGTCGCCGATCTCCGCGAACCCGCTCGACACCACGACCAGCCCGCGGACGCCCTTCGCCGCGCAGTCCAGGACCACGTCCGCGACCATCTCCGCCTTGACCGCGACCACCGCGAGATCGACGGTGTCCTCGACCTCGCGGATCGTCGGGTACGCCGGGACGCCCTCGATCTCGTCCGCTTTGGTGTCGGTGTTGACGGCGTACAGCCGGCCGGGGAATCCGCCGTCTCGGAGGTTCCGGAGCAGCGCGTTGCCGATCGTGCCCTCGCGCCGGCTCGCGCCGATCACCGCGACACTTCCGGGCGTGAGCAGCCGCGCGATCGAGAGCGCCTCGGAGCGCTGCTCACGGGCCTGCATCACGCCGAACGACGTGTCGGTCGGCGCGATGTCGAACTCGACCATGATCACGCCGTCCTCGAACTCCCGGGCGACCTTGTAGCCGGCCTCGGTGAAGACCGTGATCATCTTCCGGTTGTCCGGCAGCACCTCGGCGACGAACCGGTGGATCCCGTTCTCCCGGGCGGCCTGCGCGAGGTGTTCGAGCAGCAGCTGCCCGAGCCCGCGGCCCTGGTGCGCGTCCTCGATCAGGAACGCGACCTCCGCCGTACTCCGGCCGGTGCCCTCGTACCGCCCGACGCCGATCATCTCGTCACCGACCGTGACGATCAGCGCCAGCCGCTGGTGGTAGTCGACCTGCGTGAACCGCGCCACGTCCCGGTCGGACAGCTCCGGGTACGGCGCGAAGAAACGGTAGTACTTCGACTGCTCGGACACACGGGCGTAGAACGCCACCAGCAGGTGGTCGTCGGCCGGCGTGATCGGCCGGAGGTGCGCGGTCGCACCGTCCCGCAGGACGACGTCGGCCTCGTACTCCGCCGGATAGCCGTCCGGCAACGCGTGGTCATACTGGCCCTCGGTCATGGGGCCTCCCGGTCTGGACTGAGGAGCGCAGGGAGCGCAGCGACCGGAGCGACGAGGGAAGACCGGGAGGTCGAGCCCCATGACCCGCCGCGACGGAGTCGTGGCATCAATAGAGTCACTCAGACAGCGTACTCAAACAGCCACACCGGAGGTCGGGAATTTGGTCGAGCGGATCGCGCCGGTTCTGGTGTTCCTGATCGCAGTGACCGTCATCGCGGAGCTGGCGGACCAGGCGAAGGTGTTCGACGTCGCAGCGCGAGAGGCGGCGCACCTGGCCCGCGGCCGGGTCTGGCGGCTCTGGCTGCTGGTCGTCGCGCTCGCCACCGGCCTCACGATCGTGCTGTCCCTGGACACGTGTGCGGTCCTGCTGACACCTGTCGTGCTGTCGATGGCCCGCCAGCTCAACATCCCGCCGAAGCTGTTCGCGTTCACCACGGTCTGGCTGGCCGGTACGGCGTCCCTGCTGCTGCCGGTGTCCAACCTCACGAACCTGCTGGCAGTGCAGCCGTTCCGGGAGCTGGGCGTGAGCTACCTGTCGGTCAGCTGGCGTCCGGCGATCGCGTCGATCGTCATCACGGTGCTGGTGCTCGCGGCGCTGTTCCACCGCGACCTGCCGCGGACGTACGACGTACCGCCGACTCCCGGTGTCGAGGACAAGGTGCTGTTCTGGGGAGCCACCGCAGTGTGCGTGCTGCTCGGGCCGGCCTTCGTGTCCGGCGTGCAGGTGGCGTGGCCGGCCAGCATCGGGGCGCTCGTCCTGGTCGGGTTGTTCGCCGTACGGCGAAGGAGCGCGCTCAAGTGGTCGCTGATCCCGGTCAAGCTGGTCGTGACCGTTGTCGTGCTGTTCACCGTGGTGGGGTTCCTGAGCTCACACGGGCTCGAGGACGTCCTGCGGCGCGTAGCCGGGACGACTTCTGAGCTTCGGCTGAGTGCGACGGCTGCGGTCGGGGCGAACCTGTTCGACAACCTCCCGGCGTACCTGGCGATGGAACCGGTCGCCTCGAACAGCCCGCACCGCATGCTCGCACTGCTGATCGGCGTGAACTGCGGCTGCTTGCTGACACTGTGGGGCTCGCTCGCCACGCTCCTCTGGCGGGCGCGCTGTGACGCGGCCCGGGTGCAGATCTCGTGGTGGTCGTTCCTGTGGCGCGGACTGATTCTGACGCCACTCGTCGTCACAGGAGCCGTCCTCGCCCTGAATGGGTAGTGTGCGCTGCATGGCGACGGAGCAGAGCACTTCGGAGGTCACCCGGGAGTTCCGGGCGGCGCGGGACTTCCTGGTGGCGCATCGGGACGACTACGAGACGGCGTACCGGGACTTCAGCTGGCCGCAGTTCGAGCGGTTCAACTGGGCCCGGGACTGGTTCGACGCCCTGGCGGTCGAGCAGCCCGAGGTCGCCGCGCTGACGATCGTCGAGGAGGACGGCGAGGTCAACTCGCGGACGTACGCCGAGATGGCCGAGCGCTCCCGCAAGGTGGCCGGCTGGCTGACCGCGGCAGGCCTGAAGCCGGGCGACCGGGTGCTGATCGTGCTCGGCAACCAGGTCGAGCTGTGGGAGACCATGCTCGGCTGCATCCGCGCCGGCGCGGTGATGATCCCCGCGACCACGCTGCTCACCGACGCCGACCTGGCGGATCGGATCTCCCGCGGCAACGTGCGCGCCGTCGTCACCAGCGGAGCCGACGCCGGACGGTACGCCGGGATCGCGGACCACTGCATCCGCATCGCCGTCGGCTCACCGGCCGAGGGCTGGCTCCACTACGACGATGTGGTGTCGTACGACGGCCCGGTCCCCGAGGTGGACACCGCCGCCGACGACTCGCTGCTGCTGTACTTCACCTCCGGTACGACGAGTCAGCCGAAGCTGGTCGAGCACACGCAGGTCAGCTACCCGCTCGGGCACCTGTCGACGATGTACTGGATCGGCCTGCAGCCGGGCGACGTACACCTGAATGTCTCGTCCCCCGGCTGGGCCAAGCACTCGTGGAGCAACGTGTTCGCCCCGTGGAACGCGGGCGCCACGGTCTTCCTCTACAACTACACGCGCTTCGACGCCTCGCAGATGCTCGAGGTGCTGGCGACGTACGGCGTGACCACCTTCTGCGCGCCGCCGACAGTCTGGCGGATGCTGATCCAGGCCGACCTGTCCGCGGTGGACGTGAAGATCCGCGAGTGCATCTCGGCCGGCGAGCCGCTGAACCCCGAGGTGATCGACCAGGTCCGGAACGCCTGGGACATCACGATCCGGGACGGGTACGGGCAGACCGAGACGACCGCGCAGATCGGGAACCCGCCGGGCCAGCCGGTGAAGCTCGGCTCGATGGGCCGGCCGCTGCCCGGATACACGATCGCGCTGATCGACCCGTCCACCGACGAGATCGGCGACGACGGCGAGATCTGCATCGAGCTGGCTCCCCCGCCGGTCCCGCTGATGCGCGGGTACCGGGACGCCGACGAGCTCACCGCCGAGGTCATGCGGAACGGGTACTACCACACCGGCGACGTCGCCAGCCGGGACGCGGACGGCTACATCACCTACGTCGGGCGTTCCGACGACGTGTTCAAGGCCAGCGACTACCGGATCTCGCCGTTCGAGCTGGAGTCGGTGCTGATCGAGCACCCGGCCGTCGCGGAGGCCGCCGTCGTACCGTCGCCGGACCCGGTGCGACTCGCCGTACCCAAGGCGTACGTCGTACTCGCGACCGGGCACGAGCCGTCGCGGGAGCTGGCCGGGGAGATCCTGGCCTTCTGCCGCGAACACCTGGCGCCGTACAAGCGGATCCGGCGGCTGGAATTCGCGGAGCTGCCGAAGACCATCTCCGGAAAGATCCGGCGCGTCGAGCTGCGCGCGGACGAGGCGGCCAAGGTCGACAGCGGAAACGCCGGCCAGACGTACGACGAGGCCGACTTCAAGTAGCCGTCCCGGGCACCGGTTCCGGACGGGCGTACGGTGTCTCCATGAGTGACGACAAGGGCATCTTCAGCCGCATCGACGAGTTGGTGGCCGAGGAGCACGAGCTCCGTACGAAGCACGCGGCCGGGCAGGTCGACAACGCCGACGAGCAGGCCCGGCTCCGGGCCCTCGAGGTCGAGCTGGACCAGTGCTGGGACCTCCTCCGCCAGCGCCGCGCCAAGCGCGAGTTCGGCGAGAACCCGGACGACGCCCAGGCCCGCACCTCCGATACCGTCGAGGGTTACCTCAACTAGAAACCACGCAGTTTCTCCGGGGTGAGCCGGACCAGCACCGAGTACGCGGCGTGGAACTGGTCCGGCGTCATCCCGAGCCCGGCGATGTCGTCGGCGTACTTCGTGTTGTAGGCCGCCAGGGCCTCGCCGGAGAGCGGTTCGGGGTCGATCCGGGCTGTGCCGGTGATCACGCCGACGTCGCCGCCGGTGTGGGTCGCGTTGAAGTTGACGGCGACCTGCGGGTGCGCCGCGATGTTGCGGAGCTTGGCCTTGCCGGGCTCGCTGCCGATCAGCAGTTCGTCGCCGTACCAGAGGAACCACACCGGTGTCGGCGCCGGCGTACCGGACTTCGCGACGGTGGTCAGCCAGACCACCCGTTCGTCCTCGAGCTGCCGGGCGATGCGCTTGCCGAAACCGGTGGACGTGTCGATCGAGAACATCAAACCCCTTAGGGTGTCGGTCCGAGGCGACGCCACTCGATCGCGGGGCAGTGGTCCATCACCATCGTGAGGCCTGCCGCCGTCGCTCGCGCATAGGCGTCCTGATCCACTACGTCGAGCTGGAACCACACCGCCTTCGCATTGATTCCCACCGCCTGGTCCGCGATGTCGCCGGCCAGCTCGGACCGTACGAACACGTCGACGCAATCGACCGGGAACGGGATCTCGGCCAGCGTCGGGTATCCCTGCTCGCCGTGGACGGTTTCCGCGGCCGGGTGCACCGGGACGATCCGCTTCCCGTGGTCCTGCAGGAAACGCGCCACGCCGTACGCCGCACGGCTGGTGTTGTTCGACAGGCCGACCACGGCCCAGGTGTCGCAGTCGGCCAGGATCTTCCGGATCGCCTCGTCCATCGTCAGCCCCTCAGGTAGGTCAGTACCGCGGACACCCGCCGGTCGAGCCCGTCGTCCAGTCGCAGCTTCGCGAAGATGTTGCCGACGTGCTTGCGGACCGCGGCCTCGCTGACCACGAGCTGCTCCGCGATCGACGCGTTCACCCGGCCCTCGGCCATCAGCGCGAGCACCTCCAGCTCCCGCGGTGTCAGCGCCGCCAGCGGCCCGTCGTTCCGCCGTCGCGCGAGCAACTGCCGCACCACCTCCGGATCCACCACGGTACCCCCGTCCGCGACCCGGTCCAGCGACTCCAGGAACTCGGCCACATGCCCGACCCGGTCCTTCAGCAGGTACCCGATCCCGCCGCTCGTTGTCTCCAGCAACGACGACAGGTACGCGTCGGCGACGTACTGCGACAGCACCAGGATCCCGATCGCGGGCAGCTCGGCCCGGATCGCGGCGGCCGCGCGCAGCCCCTCGTCGCTGTGCCCGGGCGGCATCCGTACGTCGGTGATCACCACGTCCGGCGGGTCCTTGTGTACCACCGCGAGCAGCGTGTCAGCGTCCCCGACCGAGTCCCGCACGTCGTGCCCGGCGCGATCGAGAATGCTCGCCAGCCCCTCCCGCAGCAGCAGCGAATCCTCCGCCAGCACGATCGTCAGTCGCCGAGTCGGCACGGGCACTCCATCCTCAGTCGGGTCGGCCCACCGGGTGGGCTGTCGACGTCGAGTGTGCCGCCCAACGCGTCCAGCCGGGTCACCAGGCCCGTCAGCCCGGTCCCGGCACCGATCTGTGCGCCGCCGATCCCGTCGTCCTGCACGGTGATCACCAGCCGCCCGCGGTCCACCCAGCCGGACAGCTCGCAGGTCGTCGCCTGGGCGTGCTTGGCGACGTTCGCCAGCGTCTCGCTGACCACGAAGTACGCCGCTGCCTCGATCGGCGTGGGGAGCCGGTCCGGGAGCGTGATGTTCAGCGTCACCGGGAGCGGCATCCGGTCGGCCACCTCCCGCGCGGCTGCCTGCAGACCGTGATCGACCAGCACCCGCGGATGGATCCCGCGGACCGCGGCCCGCAGATCAGCGAGCGCCGCTTCCGCCCCGGAGTGGGCCTTCACCACCAGCCGCCGGCCCTCCCCCTCGGGCAGGTCCAGCTCGGCCAGCCCGAGCGTCATCGTCAGCCCGACCAGCCGCTGCTGTACGCCGTCGTGCAGGTGCCGCTCGATCCGCGCGCGCTCGGTCTCGAACGCGTCCACCAGGTCCAGCCGGGAGCGCCGGAGCGCGGCGAGGTTCCGCTGCAGTTCCTCCTGCCGCGGCCCGAGCATCGCCTTCGCGAGCGACGCCTCGGCCCCGGCGAGAACGCCGAGCAGGTACGAGCTGACCGCGAAGAACGGCGGGCCGAACAGGACCGTGAACAGCAGCCCTTCACCGAACGAGTCCAGCTTCCAGCTGAACATCGCCACGTCGTCGTGCCCGGCGATGAACGGGGTCGCGAGCGTGATGCCGAGGACGACCGCGCTCAGTCCGCCGAGCAGCGCGCTCAGCGGCCAGACGAAGACGCCGAGCACGAACCCGTACCCGAGCGCCCGCATCGACGCCTGCTCCCGGCGCCGGAACAGCAGCCGGGCCCTCGCCGTCAGCCCGGCCGGCAGGGCCGCGTGCGGGCTCGGGATCCCGTCCACCAGCATCAGCCCGGCCCGGCGGCGCTCGACGTACCCGATCGACGCTCCGATCAGCGGGAACGCCATCAGCATCAGGATCCCGATCACGATCGGGCTGAGGATCGCGCTCAGTCCGGCAAGACCGACCAGGACACCGAGCGACAGCACCCCCATCGGCACCGACGACAGCAGGTACGCGTACGACCGCCACGGCCACGACGAGATGAGGTACCGCGGCGACGCGAGCGCCGCCCATACCGTCTTCGGACTCTCCACCGCGTCAAGACTATGTTGGCCTCGTGCGGTCGGCGGTAGCGCGTGCGCTACTACCGCTCTCGCCTCCAGGCCAGCGTTCGGAGCGTCGTACGGCGGTTGGCTGGCAGCATGACCGCTACCGCGCCGACCTACCCCTCCGTCGCACCGATCGCGCCGCCTGCCCTGCTGCTCGACGGCATCACCAAGACGTACCGCTCCAAGGCCGGAGCGGTCGACGCGCTCCGGGGTGTCACGTACCACTTCGCGCGCGGCTCGTTCACCGCCGTCATGGGTCCGTCGGGCTCCGGCAAGTCCACGCTGCTGCAGTGCGCCGCTGGGCTCGACCAGCCGACCGCGGGGAACGTCGTACTGAACGGCGTCCCGTTGCGCGGCCTCAACGAGGTACAGCTGACCAAGCTGCGCAGGTCCGAGATGGGATTCGTGTTCCAGGCGTACAACCTGCTGCCGTCGTTGAGCGTGTACGACAACGTCGCGCTCCCCGTGCGGCTCACCGGCCGCCGTCCGGCGCGCAACGACGTACTGCGAGTGCTCGACCAGGTCGGGCTCGACGGCAAGGCCAAGCGCCGGCCCGCCGAACTGTCCGGCGGTCAGCAGCAGCGGGTGGCGATCGCGCGCGCACTGATCACCCAACCGTCAGTGTTCTTCGCCGACGAGCCGACCGGCGCGCTGGACAGCGGCACCAGCCGCCAGGTCCTCAGACTGTTGCGCGAGGCAACCGATCGCGCGGGCCAGACCGTGGTGATGGTCACCCACGACCCAGCCTCAGCGGCCTACGCCGACCGAGTCCTCTTCCTCTCCGACGGCCTCCTGGCCGGCCACCTCAACCACGCAACCCCACCCCAAATCGCCGCCGCCATGAACGAACTGCAGCGATAACGCCCGCAAACCACAAAGGACACTGCTTCGAGGCGACAGTTCTTGTCAGCCGCCTCCGGCGGCGCGCGGAAGGCACTACCGGACGCAGGTCGACGGCGAAGCCTGCCCTAGATGACATCGAGCAACGGAGCCTTCCCCGCCCAATGCCCCTCGGTCCGCACCATCCCCCGCTGCTTGGCCCACCGCCCGTTCCCGCCCATCACGATCGCCACCTGCCGCGGAACCAGCTCCTCCGGCACGCCCCCGAAGGACGCCCCTCCGGCGCCGCCACCACCACCTCGGGCTCCCGCCGAGACTCCAACGCCCGACCGCCGCCGACGACGACCAATAGGCGACATATCCCTCAGTCTCCCGCCCCACCTGCAACAACCTGCAACCTGTGGACAACCCCAAGGCCCGAACACCCTCCGTATGCAACCCTTAACCCACCCCACCCAGAACGGAGCCCCCGAATGCCCCGCCGACCGCTCCTAGCAGCCGCCACCACGCTCAGCACCCTCCTCCTGCTGACCGCCTGCAACGGCTCCCCCGAAGCCGGCCGGCCCAACTCGACGCCCAATCCGAGCTCGCCGACTACGGGCTCGCCAAGCCCGACAAAGTCTTCATCGGCGCCGTCTACGCCTGCTTGGACTCAGGCAGAACAAGCAGCGATCACCGCCGCCAAGGCGCGCTACGTGGCAGCTAGGGCGGCAGTCGACAAGGCGTTCAACGAGCCGGTGAAGGCCAAGCTGTCAGACTTGGAAGCTGCTGGAAACGGCGGCTCGTGGGTTCTGGAGCTCGGCTCACAACTCGACTTCCATGTGGAACATGGTTGGTATCAGGACGGCAAGGCAAAGGTCGTGTCGCTCAGCGTTCGATCCGCAAACATGAAGCTCGTGCAACCAGAGGTCAGGCTCACTGCATGCGTCGACAGCTCGCAGGTCGTATCGCGTTACCAGTCCAACAGCAAGCCCGTGCCGGTCGTATCCAACGACGGCACTCGTCATCAGTTCGAATCGCGACTTGTTTACGCACAGAGCAACCAAACAGGGAAGAAGATGTGGTTCGTTGTTGATGAGAAGACATCAAAATCATGTTAACACGCATCGCATGTCGGCTCATTGCTGCATCGACGTTTGTCTTCTGCGCCGTAACCTCACCTGCCGGTGCCGTTCCAATGGCGACTCCAACGCCTACGGCAAACCCCGAATTAGTGAAGGTCTGTACCCCGGTCGGGTGCCAGTTCGTTCCCCGATCGCAGATCAATGATCCCGGGAAATCTGCGGAACCTGGGCAGGCCGGGGACGGCGGAAAGCACGTAAAGTCCGTATGCAACTTCCACGGATCGGCGCAGGCCCTGTACATCCAAGCTAGGAAACTGGTCGAACAGCCAGCAGTGCTACCTGCACAGTGTTGATCCGCAGCCTCCATTCACCGATCCCGTTTGGAAGGGGCGCACAGATGGGAAGGTCTGGGCCTGTGTCCGCGAACAGGGATACGACTTGGGCAAACACCTCGTCACCAGGTGGGTGTGGATACCAGGCAAGCCCGACACAGTCGTCGTTGATCCGGTCACGCTGGCGTATCAGGCGATCGCAGACATGCGGCTTGCACCACCGCTGATCAAGACGGCTCCCAGTGCTGAGCAAATTGGTTTGGTGAACATGCCGGTCTGGTTGTGGGTGACCAAGACCGAGAACACCTGGGGACCGATTGTTCGGAGCGCAAGTGTGCCGGGGGTTTCGGTGACGGCTACGGCTCAGGTCAAGGCAATCGACTGGTCGATGGGCGACGGCAGTAAAGTGCGTTGCGAAGGGCCGGGTACTGCATACACCAAGGCTATGGGAGTGAAGAACTAACCTACTTGCGGGCACCGCTACGGCAAGACGTCACACAAACTTCCCAACTGTAAGCACCCGGTAACCGCGGTGGCACAATGGGATATCACCTGGCAGAGCACAATTGCTGATAACGGTCAGATTTCCATAACGCAGCAGACCACCACCCAACTGCGTATCGGTGAAGCGGTTCCTGTGCTCGTCGATCCCAAGGGCGGGCAGACCACCACCAGCTCCGGATGCTGACAGGAAGACCTGATCTTTGGTAGCCGGTGGTCTGGGAGGTCGGACGTTCCGCTGAGCGTCCGACGCCGTCCGTCGGGCGCACTCAGAGCATTGGTACTCGACGTCGGGCCCGGTTCCGTGGGCTGCTCGGCCGCTACTCGCCGCCGTCGCTGTGTTCAGCACGCTAGTCATGAACCCGTGCCACGGCTCCCCGAAGCCGACCAGCCCGCCAGTTCTCCCTCCTACTCGCCCACGATGCGCTCGGCCCCTGTCCCCAGCTCGCCATCCACTCCTGGATGCACCGCTGCGGACAGGCTGACATCACCACTGCTGAGCTCCGATATCTCCGGTGGACCGCGCCAGCACAGAGTCTGAGGAGTTATCCACAACGTCGAGATGTGGGTGGGGCCATGAGTGACTAGCATTTACTGCATGTTTCGGCCTACGACTGACGCCCGGATATACCTGCTCGAGGAGGACGATCGACGAATTGTTCCTGGAGGACCTGCCGTCATCGGACCGGACGGCGTACGGGAAGATATCCCGCCGGCGGTCTACCGGGTCCTGCGACATGTGCTCGAGGCCATGCAGGCCGGTCGCGCGGTCAAGGTCAGCCCGCTACGGACGGAGCTGCCCATCGACGAGGCGGCGGATGCGGTCGCCGTCGCCCGCGATGTGCTTCGCAAGCATGTCGGCGCAGGTGAAATTCCCTTCCGGTCGACGGAGTCCGTCGATTGGGTACGGCTGGCTGATGTCATGACCTGGGACAACAGCCGACGAGCAGCGCGCCGCGCCGTACTTGACGAGTACTGGGCAGATGAGCCTGACAATGATGAGCATCCGTCATGATCGAGGCCGGAGGGCCCGAAGACACGAGCCCGGAGCGCGCGTTCCTGGACGCGAACGTCATCCGCGGCCAGCAGACGACCGACGTCCTGCTATCCGTAGCCGCCGAGGGTGTCTACGAGCCACAGTGGACACAGAAGGTGATTGACGAGATGCGCCGGAATCGGCCTCCCGGGCTGTCCGAGGCCGACATCGACCGGCGTATCCGAACGATGAACAAAGCCTTCCCTGATGCCGTGGTCGAGGCACCACCCCAGGAACTGCAGGATCAGATGGACGCCGATCCCAAGGACAAACACGTGCTGGCTGGTGCCGTGCAAAGTCGGTCATCGGTGCTGGTCACGGACAATCTGAAAGACTTCAACCCGCCGACGTCGGGTCCGAACGCGATGCGGGTCGAGAACTTGAACCAGTTCCTCATCCGAAAGCTCGAAGAAGAGCCCGAGCGCGTGCAGTCCGGGCTGCAGAACATGGTGAGTCGACACCGGCGGGAGCCGCGGACGATGGCGGCTCTTATCGATGTCATGGCCGAGGGACAAGAGCTTCGTGGGTTTGCCCAGAAGCTGAACACCATGGTGCCGCCGGAGCAGCGGGGGACGTCGCCGGTGCTGGCCGCCAACCAGCGTGGGAATGCTCGGTACACCGCGCTCGAGGGGGTGGCTGAGCCTGGTTCGCCTGAGGCTCCGTCGGCGGCTCCAGCGGCGAGGAAGGATGGCGGGTCGAAGGGGACGCAGCGGGCCAGGGACGCCGAGCAGGAGAAGTGATCGCCCAACCAGATGCACGCGGTATGCCAGTCGCCGGTGAGGTGCGTGACGGTGGCGGGGACGGGAGACCACCGAGCAGACCGGGACGTCGCGGCCCAGTGCGGGCGAGGCTCAGTCGCCCTGCCAGGACTTGGGAGTTGTCCACAGAAGCGCCAGACCTGCCACGGATGCGCGGGCTTCAGCGACTAACTTGGACTTATGTTTCGGCCTACGACTGACTCGCGCATCTACCTGTTGGACGAGGATGACCGGCGCACGGCGCCGGACGGGCCGGCTGTGATCGGGCCCGGAGGGAGGCGGGAGGACATTTCGCCGGTTTTGTGTGAAGTGATTCAGCACGTGCTGGAGGCGATGCGCGCCGGGCGAGCGGTCAAAATCAGCCCATTGCGGCCTGAGTTGCCGATCGATGAGGCGGCGGACGCCATCGGAATGCGGTGTGACGACTTCCGCGCCTATGTCAGCGAGGGCGCCATTCCCTTCAGGTCTACGCAGTACGTCGATTGGGTGCGGCTGGCCGACGTCCTCGATTGGGAGAACAAGCGCTCCGCGGAGCAGCAGGCGGCGATGGACGAACTGCTCGGCGGCGACCCGATGGATGACGACGGCCAGTCATGAAATCCACCCGGCAGGCCTACACCGATCGTGTCGAAACCGCCTTCCTCGATGCCAATGCGATACGTGGCCAGCAGACAACGGATGTCTGTTGTCGCTGGCGAGCCGCCGGGTCTTCGAACCGCGCTGGACGCGGCACGTGATCGACGAGATGCGCCGTAACAACCGCAGGCCCTGCAGGATCAGATGCAGGCGGATCCTAAGAACAAGCACGTGCTGGCGGGCGCCGTGCACAGTGAGTCGGATGTACTGGTCACCGACAATCTGAAGGACTTCGATCCGCCGACGTCGGGGCCGAACGCGATGCGCGTCGAGAACCTGAACCAGTTCCTGAATCGGAAACTCGAGGAGGATCCGGGACGGGTGCAGGAGGGCCTGAACGCCATGCTCGATCGCAATCGGCGGGAGCCGAAGATGATGGCGGCGTTGATTGACGTGATGGCTGAGGGGCAGGAGCTTCGGGGGTTTGCGCAGGAGTTGAACGCGGTTGTGCCGGAGGGGCAGCGCGGGACTTCGCCGGTGCTGGCTGCCAACCAGCGAGGGGCTGCTCAGTACACGGCGTTTGAAGGGGTGGCTCGGCCTGCGGCGGCGCAAGCTCCGGAGACGGCGCCGGAGGTGCGGAAGTCCGCGGGTGGGCAGAGCGCCGAGAAGGCCAAGGACACCGAGCAGGGCAAGTGACCCGCTCCAGCTCGACAGAACCGCAACAGGCTGTGTGACGAGCCTCGAGCGGTCTCGGAGCCAGGTTCTGAGGAGAGCGGAGAGGTGAGTGACGGCGGCGGGCGGCTGAAGCTGGTAGCTGCTGGTGGTGCGGACCATGCGAGCCCGACCGCCCGCGCGCTCGACGAATCCAATCGCGCTAAGTGCGACCACGACGAGAGTCGAGGCCGCCGTACCTTCCAGCATCGCCCCCAGCCGACCTGAGTCTTATCAATTTAGTGCGCACGGTCCGGTCAGGGTGATCTGTGCGAGGGCGTCGCGTCGGTCGGTGGGTAGTTCGGCGGTCGGGAGTTGTTGGCCTGCGCGGATCTGGACGGTGCGGCAGCGGCGTGCGGTGGTGACGAACATTTTGATCGACCAGCCGGTGCGGTCCTCGATGAATCGGGTGATGGCCAGTGCGGCGAACACGATGGTGATGTGGGCGTCGATGGATTCGCGTCTGTGGTGGTAGATCGGCCGCGCCTTGAGGTTGTGCTTGGACATCCGGAAGCTCTTCTCGATGCGCCATAGCTGGTGGTAGGCACCGATCACGAAGTCAGACGTGAGGTTGTCGATGTTGGTGGTGCAGCCCTCACCGCGGCCTTCCCAGCAACGGCGTTCTCGGCCTTGGCGACCTGTTCGTCGATCCCAAGCAGCGTGCGTCGAGCCCGGTCGGCCCGGTACTGGTAGCAGATAGCCTTGTCCCAGCGGCCTCGGTCCTCCCCGACCTGTGAGGCCGGCCAAAGCTGGGTGAACGCATGCCCATCGGGAACGTCCTCGATCGCAGCCTGGTTGGCATCCGAGATCATTCCCGCATCCGCGACCACCGCCACGTCCCGCAGACCGTGAGCTGCCATGAAGGAGGCTCCGGCGCCAAGACTCCTGGGCATAGACCGGCAGCGGCGGTTCAGCGTGGGATACGACGCCGCACCGACACCGACCTCCTCCAGTACCCGCAGGCTGTCTCGCTTGCTGGTCGGCTCGATGATCCGCACCAAGCACCAGTTGCCGGAACACCTCGTCCCCACCGGCAGCCTGACCGAAGCCGCCGAGACGACCACAAGGCCTGGACCGCCGTCGCTTCTGACGCGGTCTTCACGGTCCGCGCGTACGCCACGACCCCGACCCACGAGCCGATTGATGTGCGGGCTCAGGTCGCGCACCGATGAGTTCCCGGCGCCGCGCCTGACGCCGGAGACCGATTCACGCCTCCGCGGTGGTCTGCCTGCCGGCCGCGTACGCGTTCGCGCGAAGGCTGGCATCGTGCGGAAACTGATCTACGGGATGAACGTGACCCTGACGGCTACATCGCGTGCCTGGTGACGACATCGGGTGGAGCGGGCCGCCGAGAGACGAGCTGTCGCGGTCAAGCAGCGCCACATACTTCTCGACTGCGGCGCAGTCGCCTGCCTCGGCCGCGGCTCGGTCGTAGCAGCTGATGCGTTGCCGGATCTGGGCGTGTTGGCGCCGGGCCGGATCAGCGTGGCCGGGGCAGCGTCGGCCGTGCGGCGGGTATTCAGCGCATGATCTATACATGGTCAGTTCCTCCCAACTGACCAGTCCTCACAATCCGTTGTGAACAGCGACGGGGACCGGCGCAACCAATCGAGTGACACCAGACTGCGACACTCGATTCCGGCGCCGAGGGACTCAGTCGATCAATTCCGGCATCACCGACTTGACGAACAAGTCGATGCCGGACCGGTCGTAGGCCGACTCGATAAAGTGCAGGATCGTGTACTTCATACCAAGACTCTTCATGTGGGTCAGGCGTTCCACGATCTGCTCTGGCGTGCCGACCAGCAGCCCAGAGGCGTACAGGTGGTCGAAATCAGCCAGTTTGTCGGCCGGGACCAGCGGCTCGTACTGTGCGTGGACCCAGGCCAGCCGGTCCTGGACGTCCTTCTCCGTCTCGCCGATCATGATGTTGTAGTTGGCCGACCGGACGATCGCGTCGAAATCGGTACCCACCTCACGGCAGTGCCCGGCCAGAACCTCCGACTTGTGCTGGAAACCCTCCGGGTCGCTGTCGAAGTTGGTGTAGTTGGCGTACTTCGCCGCGATTCGCAGCGTCTTCTGCTCACCCCCACCGGCGATCCAGACCGGGATGCCACCCTCCTGCAGCGGCAGCGGACGGCTGATCGCGCCGTCGACCTGGTAGTACTTGCCCTCCAGCGTCGCGGTGCCGGTATTCCATAGCTGGCGCATGATCTGCACGCCCTCGTCCAGCCTGCCGAGCCGCTCGCCAGCACGCGGGAAGCCATAGCCGTAGGCCCGCCACTCGTGCTCGTACCAGCCGGCACCGATCCCCATCTCCACCCGGCCACCGGAAATGATGTCGACCGTGGACGCAACCTTGGCCAGGTACGCCGGGTTGCGGTAACCCATGGACGTACACATCTGGCCCAGCCGCACCCGGCTGGTCGCCGCGGCAAAGGCAGCCATCAGCGACCACGCCTCGTGCGTCGCCTCCTCGGTGGGCACCGGCACGGTGTGGAAGTGGTCGTAGACCCAGATCGACTCGAAAGGCTCGGCCTCGGCGTACCTGGCCAGATCCAGCATCGTCCGCCAGTGCTCGCTCGGCTCGATCCCGACCAGGTCAAGCTTCCAGCCCTGCGGCATGAAGAGTCCAAATCGCATGGGCAGATCATAGTGCTGCCTGGGGTGCGTCCGCGGTGATGATCAATTCGGCGCAATACACCTCGCGACCCCCTTGGGCACACAACGCAACGGACTCGGCACGGTGACAACTGCGACGAGTTCCCTTCGTCGCGAGCTATGAGAGCCGCGCAATGCGTGGCTTCCGGGGCACCGACTGCTACAAAATCACCTACGCGCGCTGCTCCACGACGAGCAGGACGTGATCGTGCAGACCGAACAGTTGCAAGCCCTGGGGGTCGAGCCGGATCTGCCTGGGCACCTCGGTCTACGACTGGGACGACCAGATCAGTGCGCAAATCCACAGCCCCGGCACGCAAACCCGCAGGTCACAGCCACGCCGACTCCGTCTCGGTGATAAGAGTCAGGTTTCAGCTGCCTCCGGCGGCGCAACCCATCAACGCGCTCTCGTCCCTCAGCGAGCCCGACCGTCCGCGCTGCGGTTTCACGTCGCGGCGGGGCGCCTGCAACTTCGCCGGAGCCGGTTCGCTGCGGAGCGGCTCGCGCGCCGTCGGAGGCGGCCGAAGGTCGGGCCGCGAAGCGGTGTCCTTTGGACGGTTCCGTCGGGCATCCTGCTGGGTATCCGCGGATTTTGTCTGGTCCTGGCGGTAGGGTCCGCTCTGGCCCCGGCGACGTACCTTCTGCGGGTCGTGGCCAGGGAAACGGTCGTTCACCAGGGACAATAGGTGCGGCGCCGGACCGTCGCGGCGCCTGTACCGCTTGATCGAGGAGTTCGTAGAACCGCATGGCACGCCGTACCAGCACCGCCGAGCCCGAGGACTTCGAGGAGCGCATCCTCGACGTCGACGTCTCCGACGAGATGCGTACCAGCTACCTGGAGTACGCCTACTCGGTGATCTACGCCCGGGCGCTCCCGGATGCCCGGGACGGCCTGAAACCGGTCCAGCGGCGGATCCTGTTCTCGATGGCGGAGAACAACATCCGCCCGGACCGCGGCCACGTGAAGTCGGCCCGCGTCGTCGGTGAAGTGATGGGTAAGTACCACCCGCACGGCGACGGCGCCATCTACGACGCCCTGGTCCGCATCGAGCAGCCGTGGTCGATGCGCGTCCCACTGATCGACGGCCACGGAAACTTCGGATCTCTGGACGATGGTCCAGCGGCGATGCGGTATACGGAATGCCGGATGGCGCCGTCGGCGATGGCGATGACCAGCGGGCTGGACGAGAACGTCGTCGACTTCCGGCCGAACTACGACGGTCAGGAGGAGGAGCCCGGGGTCCTGCCGGCCGCGTTTCCGAACCTGCTGGTCAACGGTGCCGCCGGGATCGCCGTCGGGATGGCCACGAACATGGCCCCGCACAACCTGGTCGAGGTGGTCCAGGCGCTGCGGCACCTGATCAAGACGCCGACCGCGGACCTCGACGACCTGATGCGGTTCGTCCCGGGCCCGGACCTGCCGACCGGTGGCAAGATCGTCGGCCTGGACGGCATCAAGGACGCGTACGCGACCGGCCGCGGCAGCTTCAAGATGCGCGCCACCGCCCGGATCGAGAACGTCACCCCGCGCCGCAAGGGCATCGTGGTCACCGAGCTGCCGTACTCCGTCGGCCCGGAGAAGGTGATCGAGAAGATCAAGACCCTGGTGCAGAGCAAGAAGCTCCAGGGCATCGCGGACGTCAAGGACCTCACCGACCGGATGCACGGCACCCAGCTGGTGATCGAGGTCAAGAACGGGTTCGTCCCGGAGGCGCTGCTCGAGCAGCTCTACAAGCTCACGCCGCTCGAGGACGCGTTCCACGTCAACAACGTCTGCCTGGTCGAGGGCCAGCCGCGGACGCTCGGCCTGAAGCCTCTCCTCGAGGTGTACCTCGCGCACCGGTACGACGTGGTCCGCCGGCGCAGCGAGTTCCGCCGGAAGAAGGCGCAGGACCGGCTGCACATCGTCGACGGCCTGCTGATCGCGATCCTGGACATCGACGAGGTCATCCAGGTGATCCGGAGCAGCGACGACTCGGCCGAGGCGCGGTCCCGGCTGATCGAGATCTACGAGCTGTCCGAGGTCCAGGCGAACTACATCCTGGACATGCCGCTGCGCCGGCTGACGAAGTACTCGAAGCTCGAGCTGGAGACAGAGAAGGGCGAGCTGGAGCGCGACATCGAGGCACTGACCGCGATCATCGAGGACGAGGCGCTGCTCCGCAAGACGGTCTCCGACGAGCTCGCCGAGGTCGCCAAGACGTACGGGACGCCGCGCCGGACGGTGCTGCTGGAGTCGTCCGGCGCCACCAAGACGGCCGCCGTGCCGCTCGAGGTCAGCGACGACCCGTGCTGGATCCTGATGAGCTCCACCGGGCTGCTGGCCCGGATCGACGGCGTCGAGCCGTTCGGCGCCACCGAGTCGCGGGCCAAGCACGACGCGATCGTGTCGGTGGTCAAGAGCACCGCCCGCGGCCAGTACGGGCTGATCACGAGCGCGGGCCGGCTGATCCGGCTGGAGTCGCTCGACCTGCCCGCCGTACCGACCACCGCGAACGCGCCGAACCTGCAGGGTGGCGCGCCGGTCGCGGAGTTCGTGTCGCTGGAGCCGGGTGAGAAGGCGCTCGCGCTGACCACGATGGACCCGGAGTCGGTCGGTGTCGCGCTCGGTACGGCGGCCGGCGTGGTGAAGCGCGTCGTACCGGATCACCTGAGCAACCGCGACTCGTGGGAGATCGTCAGCCTGAAGGACGGCGACGAGGTGATCGGCGCGGTCGAGCTGGCGACCGGTGACGAGGAGCTGTGCTTCATCACGTCCGACGCGCAACTCCTGCACTTCCCGGCCTCCGCCGTACGGCCGCAGGGCCGGACCGCGGGCGGCATGGCCGGCGTCCGGCTGGCCGCGAAGGCGAAGGCGGTCTTCTTCGGCGCCGTGGACACCGCTCGCGAGGCGCAGGTCGTCACGATCGCGGGCTCGTCGTCGGCGCTGCCGGGGACCGAGGTCGGCGCGGTGAAGGTGACGCCGTTCAGCGAGTACCCGGGCAAGGGCCGCGGGACCGGCGGCGTCCGCTGCCAGCGGCTGCTCAAGGGCGAAGACTGGCTGCTGCTCGGGTACGTCGGGGTCGCGCCGGTGAAGGCCACCGCGAGCAGCGGGGCGCCGGTCGAGCTGCCGCCTGTCGACCCGCGGCGGGACGGTTCCGGCGTACCGGTGGCGCAGCCGATCGCTGCGTGCGCTTCCGATCTGGCAGGCTGAGGTCCGTGAAGAGAGTGCTCGCGCTGTGCGTGGTCGTCGTCCTTGCCGTCGCCGGTTGCAGCGGCAAGAAGGACTCCGGATCCGGGAGTAGTTCGACCGGTACGGATGCGGTCGCGCTGCTGACCGGTGCGAAGAAGGCGATCGACGACGCGGCCAGCGTGCACATCGTGCTGACCGGGCGCGACCTGCCGGCCGGCGCGCAGGCCCTGGTCAGCGGTGACGGCGTCGCCACGCACGCGCCGGCGTTCAAGGGCAAGCTGACCGTCCGGACGAACGGCACGCCGCTCGACGCGGAGGTGGTCGCGGTCGGGAGCAAGGTCTACGCGAAGGTGTCGTTCGCGCCGACCTTCATCGAGCTTTCGCCGACCCAGCTGGCCGGTCTCGGCGCGCCGGACCCTGCCGTCCTGCTCGATCCCACGAAGGGCCTGACCGCGGTCCTGCCGACGCTGAAGGACGCCAAGGTGAAGGGCCAGACCCGCGACGGGTCGAAGGTGCTGACCGAGGTCACCGGATCCGTCGCGGGCAAGTCGCTGCAGGGCATCTTCCCGAAGGCGCCCGCGGACAAGGACTTCCCGAGCACGTTCAAGATCGACAAGTCCACGCAGCAGCTGGTCTCGGCGACCATCACCGGTCAGTTCTACGCCGGCACCACCAGCAGCTACGACGTCACCTTGGACAAGTACGGCGAGAAGGTCGAGATCACCAAGCCGTGACGCCGGGGCTCTAGAGATGTCCGCCGCCGTGCGGCCCCGCGCCCAGCTGACGCTGGCGTCCATCGCCGTCGCGTTCGCGGCAGCGGACACGTACGTCGTCGTGCTCGCGTTGCCCGACATGATGTCCGGGGTCGGGCTGTCGGCCGACGAACTGCAACGGGCCGCGCCGATCATCTCGGGATTCCTGCTCGGGTACATCGCCGTACTGCCGTTGATCGGGCGGATCGCCGACGTCGCCGGGCGTACTCCGGTACTCGTCGGGGCGCTGCTGCTGTTCGCGGTCGGGTCGTTGGTGACGGCCGGTGCCTACGACTTGCCGCTGGTGGTGACCGGTCGGTTTCTTCAAGGGGTCGGCGGTGGTGGGCTGGTTCCGGCGACGCTCGCGCTGGTGGCCGATCTGTGGCCGGCCGAGCGGCGCGGGCTGCCCTTGGGTGTGGTCGGCGCGGTGCAGGAGTTGGGGTCCGTCCTCGGTCCGCTGCTGGGTGCGGCCGTACTCGCCGTCGCTGACTGGCGGTACATCTTCTGGCTCAACCTCACCGTCGCCGTCGTCCTCGCGCTGATGCTTCGCGGGTGGAGTTGGCCTCCCCCGTCCGCTGTCGTCGGGCTGCTCGCCTGTGTCGCGCTTGGGCTCACGTTGACGGCTCCGCAGGCGCTTGCGTCGGGCGTCACCCTCGGGCTGCCCTTCGTCCCGTTCACGGGTACGTCGCGGCTGTTGACGCCGATCGGTGTCGTGACGCTGGTCCTTGGGTTCCTCTGGCTTGCGCTGGTGCTGTGGCGGACGCGCAGTCATCTGCACGGCCTGCTGTCGCAGGTCGATCTGGTCGGCGCGCTGCTGCTGGCTCTCGCTCTGGCGGGCGTGGTGCTCGCGTTCGCGACGGCCGATCCCGAGAAGCAGCTGATGTCGCCGGCCGGGCCGTGGCTGCTGGTCGCTGCCGCCGTCTTCGCGGTGGTGTTCGCGCTGTGGCAACGGCGTACGTCGGCGGCGATCGTGCCGCGGGGTCTGCTCGGTGCGCGGGCGGCGTGGGGCTCGTTGGTGGTCAGCTTTCTGATCGGTTGCGCGCTGATCGCTGCACTGGTCGACGTACCGGTGTTTGCGCGTACGACGCAGGGCGGCGGTCAGTTGGCGGCAGCGCTGGTCCTGCTGCGGTTCCTGATCGCCCTGCCGGTCGGCGCGGTGGTCGGCGGGTGGTTGACGCGGCGGTACGGGCTCGGGCTGATCACCGGCGCCGGGCTGGGCCTGTCCGGGGTGATGTTCACGGTGATGGCGTTCTGGAGCCGTACGGCGCTCGACCACTGGCCGGCCACCTTCGTGCTGCTGGTCTGCGGGTTCGGGTTCGGGCTCGCGTTGTCGCCGGTCAACACCGCGATGCTCGGCGCGACACCGGGCGACAGCCACGGGCTGGTCAGCGCGCTCGTGGTCGTCGCGCGGATGGTCGGGATGCTGGTCGGGGTGTCCGCGCTGACCGCGATCGGCCTGCGCCGGTACTACGCCATTGCCAACGGCATCAAATCGCCGAACGAGCTCTGCCCGTCGACGCCGGCGAACTGCCGCCCGTACGTCGATGCGCTCCTGGACGCCGCCGTTTCACAAGTTCACGCGATCTTCGCCGGGGCGGCGGTGTGCGCGTTCCTGGCCGCGATCGTCGGCGTGCTGGTGCTCGGGCGGCGTGGTACAGCGCACACATGATGATCATCATGAGGGACAGCCGTCTCGCGTCGCGTACCGTGTGATGCTGTGAGCCCTGCACCTGCCTCCGGCCTGTGCTCGACGTTCTGTCGGGTGCTCCAGGAGCCATTGGCCGGTACGGCGGTGGTCGCGGCCGGCTGGGTCGTCGTCGAGCAGCCGGGTCCGTGGGGCGCGAAGGCGCCGACGCACAGCCACCTCGACCCGGCCTTCGGCGGGGCGTTCGACGACCGGTGCAAGAAGGCCGACGTACGCTTCGGGCTGATCCGCTCCCCCGGCCGGCACGCGGACGCGGTCGAGCGGTCGCACCAGGTCTTCGTCGCGTCGACCAGGCCCGGTCGTAGCTGGCTGCTCGGCGGCCGGGTCGCCGATCCCGCCGACCTGAGCGCGCTCGACCTGGACGCGGTGGCCCGCGGCGACCGTACGGCCGTGACCGCGTCGCTGCCCGGATTGACGATTGTCGACAATCCGATTGTGCTCGTGTGTACGAACGGCAAGCGCGACGAGTGCTGCGCCCTCCTCGGCCGGCCGCTCGTGTCCGGACTGGCCGAGCGGGCACCGGGGCGGGTGTGGGAGGCCAACCACCTCGGCGGGCACCGGTTCGCGCCGACCGCGACGTACCTGCCGGCCGGGACCATGCACGGGCAGCTGACCGTCGAGACGGCGGTCGAGATACTCACGGCCGCCGACCGCGGTGAGACAGTGCTGACCGGGCTGCGCGGCCGGTCCACCTGGACCAAGGGCGGTCAGGTGGCCGAGGTCGCCGTACGCGAGCTCATCGGAGAGTTTGCGCTGGATGCGTTGCAGGTCGTCGGCGAAGCTGCCGACACTGTCACCGTCCAGCATGCCGACGGCCGATCGTGGACCGTGCCGGTCACGAGTGCGCCGGCCGATCCACCTCGCCCGGACTCCTGCGGAAAGGAACCGTTCGCCATGCCGATCCTGCAAGCCGGTACCCCAGTGTCTGGTGGTGTCCGATGACCGAGGGCTTCGACGACCTGCTCGCCGCGAACGCGGAGTACGCCGCCGACTTCCACTACGGCGGGTTCGACGGGATCGCCCACGCCGGCATCGGCCTGGTCACCTGCATGGACTCCCGGATCCCCCCGCTGGAGATGCTCGGCCTGAAGGCCGGCGACGCCAAGGTCCTCCGCTCCGCCGGCGGCCGCGTCACCGAGATCACCATGACCGGCCTGGTCCTGGGCGTCCAGCTCCTCGGCGTCCGCCGGATCATGATCATCCCGCACACCCGCTGCGCGATGGCCGCGATGTCCGAGGACGAACTCCGCGCCAAGGTAGAACTCGCCGCCGGAAAACCCGCCGGCTACCTCCCCATCTCCGTCATCCCCGACCAGCTGGAAGCCCTCCGCCGCGACGTAGCCGCCGTCCGCGAACACCCCCTGATCGGCGAAACCATCCTGGTCGGCGGCTTCATGTACGACGTGGACACCGGCAAACTCACCCAGATCGACTGACCAGCACCCCGAACCCGTCGAGGTGCCGGGCGAGGCTGTACTCGAACAGCTCGCTCAGGTCGGCCACGACCTCCTCCGGAACGGCCGCGAGCAACGGGAACCGGCCGCCGGACAGCAACTCGTCCGCACGACGGCGTCTGTCCATCCACCACCGGTCCAGGCTGATACCCGTCTCCTGCTCGGCCTCGATCTCGTCCGCCATCGCACGCGCCGCGGTGATCACCACACCGTGCAGAGTGAGCGCTTCGCGGACACACACCTCGGCGGGGAGACCCAGGCAGTCGATGGCGCGCATCGTCCACTCGGTCTGGGCCGTCAGGTTCGGCACGAGCAGCGGGCGGGTGAACGACACCGCGGCAGGTAGCCAGAGGTGGCGGCGGCACAGATCCCACTGCCGGCGCGCGATCAGTTCGAGCTTCGCCCGCCAGCCGGCCGGGCCCGGTTCGGGGAGTTCGTACTCGCCGAAAACCGCGTCCACCATCTCGGTCAGCAGCTCGTCCTTCCCGGCCACATGCCGGTAGAGCGACATCGCCCCCACCCCGAGCTCCACCGCGACCCGGCGCATCGAAACCGCCTCGATCCCCTCCCCGTCCGCCACCAGCACCGCCGCCCGCAACACTTGCCCCTTGGTCAGCACCACCCGGGCAGCGCTCCCTGCGCGAGATGGGTGCCGGCCGCGGGGGCGGGCGACGACGGTGCCGGAGCCGACCTTGGTTTCGACCAGCCCCGCGTCGCGCAGCGCGGCCGTCACCTTGGTCGCGGTGGCGAGCGCGATCCCCCACCGGCGCGCGATCTCGCGCACCGACGGCACCCGATCCCCGGGCCGCAGTTCGCCGGTCAGGATCCGCGTCCGCAACTCCTTCGCAACACTCTCGTACGGCGCTTCCACCCGACCAAGTGTACTAGATCATTCTGCGCCCGAGCAGCACACTCTCGCCCAGCAAACAAGGGATTTCAGGGATCAGCTGAGTACGGTGTACGCATGGTCCACCATCCACCGTCCACCGGGCAGGCGGCCGTCCTCACCGTCCTGCACGACGCGTTCGCCGACGACCCACTGATCAGCTGGCTCTTCCCGGACACCACCACCCGAGCCGACCTCCAAACCGCGCTCTACTTCCGCCCGCTCCTCGCCCACCCAGCCGCCGAAGCCGACCTCGTCCAGGCCGGCTCAGGCGAACCAGCCGGCGCCTCCATCTGGCTCCACCTCGCCGCCGGCGAACCGCCGTACGGCTCACAGCCGCAAGCTCATCCCGGCGACGCCCGGGGCCGGCAGGGCGACCCAGGCGACACCCCGCTCGACCTGCCGGGCGACAGTCAGCGGCTCCGGGCACTTGGAGCGGAACTCGCACCGAGGCATCCGCACGACCAGGCGTACATCTACCTGCCGTGCATGGCCGTCACGCCGGCGCACCGTGGCCTGGGGCTGGGCTCGGAAATGTTGGAGCGCCGCCTGCGGTGGGCCGACTCGCTTGCGCTCGGCACCTATCTCGAAGCCAGCTCGCCGCGGAGCCGCGCGCTCTACCTCCGGCACGGCTTCCACGACCGCGGCGCACCGATCCAACTCGCAGACAGCCCGGCCCTCTGGCCCATGTGGCGGCCCACGACCAAAACAGGAGTCCACCGATGACCGATCGACCGATCTTCGTCTTCGTACACGGCACCCACTCGTCCTCGAGTTCGTGGAACGATCTCGTCAACGAGCTCACCCTGCGCGGCCATCGCTGCGTCACAGTCGACCTGCCCGGACACGGTACGGGCGGCTTCTTCCCGCGCGCGTACCAGGCACCACAGGACCTCCGCGGACTCGCCACCGAACCGTCTCCGCTGGCAACCCGCACCCTCGACGAGTACGTCGACCACACGATCGCCGTCGTACGCCGGGCGTCCGAGCACGGCCCTGTCATCCTCGTCGGCGCCAGCCAAGGTGGTGTCACCCTCAGCCGCGTCGGCAACGCCGTACCGGAGCTCCTGGAACGACTCGTCTACGTCTCGGCGTACTGCTGCGTCGACCTCCCCAGCATGGCGGCGTACTTCGCCACACCGGAGAACGGCGACAGCCTCGTCGACCAGGTCACCAAAGCCGTCGTGGGCGACCCGGCGGTCCTCGGCGTGGCCAGAGTCAACTGGCGGACCGCCGACCCCGGCCTCATCGCCGGCATCAAGGAATGTCTCGCCGCCGGCTTCACCGACGATGCGACGCACAACCTGCTGAACCACTTCCAGCCCGACGAGCCCGCCGCGATCCCGCTCGCGGACGCCCGTGGCCACGCGGACACCTGGGGCCGGATCCCCCGCACGTACGTCCGCTTCACCGCGGACCGTCTGATCCCGCCCGCCCTCCAGAACCGCTTCATCACCGAGGCAGACCGTCTGACTCCAGACAATCCCACCGACATCCGCGACGTACCCGCGCCACACGCCGGCCCGATGAGCCGCCCCGAACTGGTCGCCATCCTCGACTCCCTGGCCAGTCCGTCAGAGCAGTCGTAGAGGGTCGTGTCAGCAGCGACCTAGCGGCTGTCGTACTCCGCGCGGGCGGCGTCGATGTGCGGCAGGTGCGTGATGCTCCACTCGAGCAGCGGTGCGGTGGCCTCGCGCAGGGTCCGGCCCATCGTGGTCAGCTCGTAGCTGACGTGCGGCGGCATGACAGTGCGGACCGTGCGCGTCAGGATCCCGTCGCGCTCGAGGTCGCGCAGAGTCACTGTGAGCATGCGCTGGCTGATGCCGTCGATGCCCCGCTTGAGCTCGGTGAAGCGTCGCGGCCCGTCCTTGAGCATGCGCACGATCAGCAGCGCCCACTTGTCCCCGACGATCCCGAGGACTTCGCGGGCTTGGCAAGGGTCCTGCATGGTTACCTCCTGAGAACCGGGTCACCGAAAAGTGCCGTATTGCCCCGTGCGCACCGTCTGGACCACGATGTTATCGGTTACGAAAGGGTACCGAGGCACGAGGAGGAACCGTACGACTATGGCCACATTTCTGTTGGTACACGGCGCCTGGCACAGCGGGCAGAGCTGGGACCGGGTGGTCCCGCTGCTGGAATCGGCCGGGCACCGGGTGCTCGCGCCGTCGCTGACCGGTTACGGCGACAAGGCACACCTGCTCGGCCCCGAGGTCGGGCTCGGTACCCACGTTGACGACGTTGCCGGCCTGATCGAAAGCGAACGTCTCGACGATGTCGTGCTCGTTGGCCACAGCTACGCCGGGCTGGTCATATCGGGGGTTGCCCACCGGGTCCCGGAGCGCATCGCACAGCTGGTGTTCCTCGACGCGATGGTTCCCGAAGACGGCGAAACCGCGGTCGATGTCCTTCCGGTCACCAAACAGCTCATCGATGTCGCTGTCGACGGCTGGCGGGTTCCGCCGATGCCGGAGCAGCCGCCGCCGCTCGGCTTGTTCGGAGTCACCGATCCCACGGACGTCGCCTGGTTGCGCTCGATGCTGTCGGACCACCCGGTGCGGTGTCTCGAGGAGCCGGTCCGGCTGGACGACCCGGCGGCGCGGGCGATCCCGCGTACGCACATCCACTGCGTCGCGGGGCGGCCGGCGGGCATCATTCGGCGTGCCGTCCCGGCAGGCGAGCGGGTGCGGGAGCTGCCGACCGGCCATGACTGCATGATCACCATGCCCGTCGAACTCGCCGGGCTACTGCTCGAGGCAGCCTAGTCATCGCCGAGGCCGGCCCCGGTTGACGCGCAGTAGGTCGGGAAATCTGATAGACACGCCTCTATGAGACTCCGCCCCAGCTCATTTCATCGTTCGTTGGTTGCCGGTGCGTTGGCGTTGACGGCTGTGCTGTCCGGTGTGCCGGTCGCGCAGGCGGTGCCTGATGCAGCGGCGGTGTTTCGGGGCGGGCCGGTTACCGGGTGTCTGGATCACTCGGTTGTGGGGACGGTTGAGGAGCAGCGGCTCAGCAGGGGCATCGACGGTGGGCCGTCGGTGCCGGCGGAGATCTTGCGGCGGTCGGGGTTCGATCGGCAGGTGGCCCTGTTCGGGCAGTTGCTGTGCCGGGTGCCCAATCGCCAGGCGGCCGGGGCGCTCGTACGGGCGCAGGGCGAGGCGCTGTGGCGTGCGGCGACGTACCGGGCGCAGCACGCACCGAGTGATGCCGAGGCGCTCCCCTCGACCGATGACCGCGGGCTGTACTGGGCTCGGATCTCCATGGCGCTCGCAGTGCGCCAGTGGCAACCTGCGTTCGGACTCGGTACGGCGGAGCGCGCCGAGCTGATGCGCTCCTTCGAGTACTCGTCCCGCGGTATCACCAGTACCCGCTTCACTCCGGGCGTCCGGAAGCTCCTCGTCACCGGGTTCGACCCGTTCACGCTGGACGCGGACATCCGGATCGGCAACCCGTCCGGCGCGAACGCGCTCACGCTCGACGGGCGGCGCTGGAAGGTCAACGGCACGACGTACGAGATCCAGACCGTGGTCTTCCCGGTGCGCTACCCGGACTTCGACCAGAACATGGTCGAGAATGCTCTCGCGCCGCATTACCACCCGGGACCGCAGCGCGCCGACCTGGTGATGACCGCGAGCCAGGGCCACGTCGGGATCTTCGATCTCGAGGTGTTCAACGGGCGGCGGCGATCCGTCAGCTCGATCGGCGACAACAACAACCTCTGGGGCGGCGGCACGATCAGCGCCCCGGTCGTCTCCCCCAGCATGCCGGCCGGCCCGGAGTGGATCACGTCCAGCCTGCCGCTGGCGCGGATGGCCCAGGCCGACGTCGGGCCGTTCCGCACCCGCGTCAACACGTCCGTCCTCGAGATCCCCGCCGGTGAGACCACGCCCGTACGGCGGCCGGACGGGCCGACCGCCGGATCGATCGCGTCCGAAGGTACCGGCGGCGGCTACCTCTCCAATGAAGTTGCCTACCGCAACACTCTGCAGCGCGACCTGCTCGACCCGTCGATGCCGGCCGGTCACCTGCACGTACCGGTGCTGACCTTCGGCCTGACGAACAAGACCGCGATCACGGACCCGACGTACGAGGCGAACCGGGACGCGATCGTCGCCGGCGCTCACGCGGTGCTTCGCGCTGCGCTGTGATCAGAATAGTGGTCATGTGATCACTATTCTGATCACAGATTGAGGATCTCGGCGGTCCGGACCGGCAGCCCGTTGTCGAACGATCGATCGGCCGCCAGCCCGGTCACCAGCACCAGCGCCGCTTGTCGCGCGTCGGCGATCGAAGCCCCGTCGGTCGGCTCGTCGTCCAGCATCGCGGCCAGGACCCGTGGATCCGCGCCCCCGTGGCCCTCATGGTCGTGGTCGACGGTGTGTGATCGATCGGCGGCGACCAGAACGGCCGCAGCGTGCTGACCGTAAATGTCGACTCTTCGACATTCATCTCCAGCCGGCCACCCGACCCGTTGAACATCACCCGGCAGCCCTCGAACGGTGCGTACGCCGTCAGGTGGTACATCATCGTGGCGCCGGTGTCGTACGTGACCAGCACGGCCATATCGTCCTCGATCGACACCCTGGGCGCGAACACGTTCCGGTCACGGTAGTACCCGTCCTCCCCCTCGGCGTCCAGGCACAGCTCCCGCATCGTCGCGTTATCGCTCAGCTGCAACGCGAACGGATCGTCCGCCGCGACCGCGGATCCGTGCGCGCGCTGGTAGTCCCGCGCGTACCCGCGTCGGTCGTCATCGGCTTCTCGCAGATCACCCGTGCCCCGGCCCCCGTGCGGCAGGAACAGCGTCGCGGACACCAGCCCGAGGCAGAACCCACGCCCCGGGAACCGGGTGCGCGCGAGGACATATCCCGCGCAGGAAGTGACTACTAAACTGATCACTACCCTCCCGGCGGTGATCAGTATTGTGTTCATGAAGTACCGGCTGAACGATGCCTCCCGCCAAGCAGTCAGGTAGTTCGACCAGAGGAAGTGCGAGCGCACTCCCGAGCGCCCAGAACAACAGATACAGCCACGCCAGCCCGCTGACCAGCAGCCCCCAACCTGCTCAGGCCCATGCGTTCGCCGCCTGTACGACGTACTCGTTGCCCTCGACAAACACACTTCCAGCCCGACGACTTCACCGGCGTACTGCGGGACTGCGGCAACCGGAGCAACCTCCGAGATGCGTGGCTCCGGCTGGGAGCACGTCGTCGCCAGCCCGAACGCCGAACGCGCCTGTGCCCTCGACACCATCGCCGAACTCTCCGACCTCACCGCCAGCCGCATCAACGTCATCGCCGGCCACACCGGCGCCGAGGCCGTCCTGCGCGGCCTCCAACCCCACCCCGACGGCTCCCTCACCCTCGCACCCACCCAGTTGCTGCAGGCAACATAACCCTCCGCAACCTGCTCTTCCGCGGCCACGAGATCGATCTCACCGCCACCGCCGACACCCACCACCTCACCGTCGACGGCCGTCCCCTACCGCCCGCCACGACCCCTCGCCGTACCCGCCCGCTGACCTCAGCTGGACAGGATCGTGGCGATCGCTTCGACCACGGACTCGACATGGTGGTCGGCGACAGGCGTGTCGGTTGCGTTGTGGTCACCGACGCGGATCGTGCGCAGCCCGGCCGCGATCCCGCCGGCGATGTCGTACGACGGGTGGTCGCCGACCATCCAGCCGCCCTCCAGCGTGGCGCCGGTACGCTCGGCGACCAGCTCGAAGATCCGCGGGTCGGGCTTGCGTACGCCGACCGCGCCCGAGACGCACGCATAGTCGACGGCCTTGTCGATCTGCGTGTACTCCAGCTTCAGGTCCTGCTGCGCCGGGTCCCCGTTCGTCACCACGGCCACCCGCCAGCCGGCCGAGCGCAGCGAAGCCAGCCCGTCCAGGACAGCCGGCCGTACCCATGTGAACAGCGGATGCTCCTCGTCGTACGACGCGACCAGATCGTCCACCGATGCCGCGATCCCGAACCGCTCCCGCGCCATCGAGAACAACTCCGCCCGCGGCCGGAACCCACCGTTGTCATGAGCAACGAACCACTCGAGCGCCGTCTCGTGCAGCCCCTGAAGCTCCACCCACCACCGGGCCCACCGCAAGAACGCACCGTTGCGATCGATCAACGTGTTGTCCAAGTCGAAACAGGCCAACCGCGCAGTGCGAACCTGTTGCTTGAGCAGCGCCATGGCAACCAAGGCTAACCGCAACAGGACGTCACCGCTCCCCAATGCCTTGTGCACCGCCCCGTTCCCAGGGCCGAGGATCGGGGTTGGGGAGGATTGCTTTCCGGAACGGGAAGAAGGCCTCCCCAAGGCCCCGCTCCTGGTCGTCCGAGTGTCGCTCCAGGCGAACCGGACACCCCGGCGTTCACGCGACCTGCGCCGCCGCACTGGCCACCGTGCGGATGCTCGATGACGACGCCCGCCGCGCCGATGCCTCCCGAGTCCGCGGCTACCTGATTTGGCTGGACACCGCCAACGCCGGTGGCGACCCATTCAGCCAGGCCACGCCGGCGACGGTGCCGTGCGGTGCGGTGCGGTGCGGTGCTACCAGCAGACTGTCGCCAACTGCAAACTGTCCACCATCAACACCACCCTCGCCGCGATCGGCGATCTCTACCTGCGCCTCGGCCTCGGTGCGTACAGCGACTATCACCTCATCAGGGTTGCCGAGGCCGGCCCGGTCCGTCGCCGTCCGGAGTAACAGCGAGGCAACAATCGTGGGTGATGATTCGGTGATGCCACCACTGAAGCCACCCCGCCGTGCCGAGGATCAGACCCGGCGTGTCCGGGACCTGCTCCGTGCTGAGATCGTCGCAGGCGGTTTCGGGGACCGATCGCTCCCCTCCGAGGAGGAGTTGCGGCTGGAATTCGGGGTCCCGCGGGCGTCGGTGCGTCAGGCTCTTGACCTGTTGCAGGCGGAGGGGTTGATCGAGCGGGTGCGTGGCCAAGGGACCTTCGTCGTCGGCCTGCACATCAACCACACCATGGGTGAGCTTCACGGGGTCGAGGATCCTGCGGAGGACAGCGTCTGGAACGGGCGCATGAGGGCGGGTCTGGTCGACTGGCGCGATGTCCCGGCGCCGCCGCCGGTCGCCCGGATGTTGCGCGTCCCGCCGGGCACGACCCTCCTGCGCATCGATTACGTGGCGCACCTCGACGACATGGCCTTCGGCGGTGCCACGAACTACCTGACCTACCCGGAAGCCTCGGCGCTGCGTCCCGAGATGTTCCATGACGACTTCTACGCGCTGCTCCGGAAGGTTGGCATTCGACTCGAGGAGAGCGTCTTCCGGCTCGACGCGACGACAGCAGACGAGTACGACGCCGAGCTCTACGGCATCAGCGAAGGCGACCCCATGGCCAGCATGGAGATGGTGTATTCGATCAACGGCCGTCCGGTCGACGCGGCATTCGGTCGGAGTTGGGGGACCAAGGCGACGTTCCTCTCCAGGGCGGTCCACGTGGCGGCGAAACCTGGCGGAGCCTGATCGATTCTCGGCGTTACGCAGCGTCTCGGGCTCGATCTGAGCGTGGAATCAGTCCTCGATCACGGCGAAACTTTGGCGTTACGCGGCGCGACTGTGGGCGAAACGGCGTCTCTTCACGCTTCTGGGCATGAACGTCACGACCTCTCGTGGACGCCGCGAGGCACGGAGTCAGGCCCCGCGCTGGCTCCGTGACGAACTGCGCGCCGAGGTCCTGAGCGGCGGTTTCGCCGGCGGCCTGCTCCCTGTCGAGTCCGACCTGATGCGGATCTATTCGGTGCCACGTGCGGTCGTTCGCTCTGCGTTGGACCTGCTCCGGCGCGAGGGCCTGATCGAGCGGATCCAGGGCACCGGGACGCTGGCGGTCGCGCAGAAGCGGGCGGGGCGGCTCCTCGAATACCACGGCGTGATCGGGGACACCGCGACCATCCTGAACGGCGCCTCTAGCCGCGTGCTGGCGATGGAGGTGATGCCGATGCCCCGCATAGTCGCGCGGCATCTCGACGAGGCGCCGGGGACCGAATGCCTCCTCCTCGAGTACGTCGGTTACGTCTACGGCGAGTCCCTCGGGATCTACAGCAACTATCTGCGCTTCCCCGAAGCCGAGGCGGTGGCCAGCACCGTCTTCTCGACCCACTTCTACAAGTTGCTCGAGGACGCCGGACTCGTCATCGGCGAGACCGACTTCCGGATCGAGGCACTCGTCGCTGACGACCTGGTCGCCACGCTCCTCGACGTCGAGGCCGGCGCACCGCTGATCGGCCTCGAGCAGGTCATCCGTGACCGCGAGGGCCGACCGTACGACTACGCAGTGCTGCGCAGTCGCGGTGACCGCATCTCGCTGATCTCCTCCGAGATCCGCGCCCAACTCCCCGCCACGCGACAGGACAACGGAGGTGAGCCGCGATGACCCGGTTCATGATCAAGCGACTCGTCTACGCCGTGCCGATCCTGCTCGGCGTGGCCGTGATCGTCTTCGGAACAGTGAAGATCATCCCCGGCGACCCAGTCGCGTTGCTGGCTGGGATGAACTCGACGGAGGAGCAGAAGCAGGCGATCCGCTCCAGCCTCGGCCTTGACCAGAACGTCATCGTGCAGTTCTGGCGCTGGTTCAGCAATGCCGTCACCGGCGACCTGGGCACGAGCATCGCGCAGCATCGCCCGGCTGGCGGACTGGTGTTCTCCGCCTTCGGGAACACGCTGATCCTGGCGCTGTACGCCATGGTGATTGCGCTGGTTCTCGGCGTTCTCCTGGGCTCGGTCGCCGCCCTCATGCCGAAGAGCTGGATCGGTAAGACCTGTTCGGCGATCAGCTCGATCGCCGTCTCGGCTCCGCAGTACTCCGTCGCGCTGCTCTTCATCATCTTCGTCGCCCTCGGCACCGGGGCCTTTCCGGTCTCGGGGATACACGGCAACAGCGGCAGGGGCCTCGTGGATCTGCTCTGGCACGGGTTCCTTCCAGCGTTGACGTCCGCGCTCGTGCCTGCGGGCATGATCGGGCGCGTCTTCCGGGCCTCCCTGCTCGATGCGCTCTCGATGGACTTCGTCGAGGCACTTCACGCCCGCGGACTCAGCAGGTACCGGGTTCTCGGGCACGCGATGCACAACACGTTGCCATCGCTGCTGACGATGGCGGGGCTGCAGGTCGGCTATCTCCTGGGTGGCGTGGTGTTCGTCGAGACCATCTTCAGTTGGCCCGGGCTCGGGCAGCTCCTCTTCAGCTCGATCTCCAACCGTGACCTGCCGGTCACCCAGGCCGGCGTCCTCGTCAGTGCCGCGGCCTTCGTGCTCGTCAACATCGTCGTCGACAGCGCCCATGCTCTCATCGACTCACGAGTGAGGACCGCATGACCACCACGACCCCGCACGCCATCGCGATCGTCCCTGGACAGGCGAAGGCTGCGAAGCGCAAGCGCTCCATCCCGATCGGGATCTACGTGTACGGCGGGCTCGCTGCCGCCCTCGTCCTGCTCGGGATCGTCGGCCCCTGGATCGCCTCGCATCCGAACGACCAGGATCTGGCCGCACGCCTCCTCGCCTCAGGCAATGGGGGCCATCTGCTCGGCACTGATGGCCAGGGGCGCGATGTCCTCGCCCGACTTGTCGATGGTGCCCGCCCGAGCATGATCTCGGCACTCCTTCCGGTCGCGATCGCGGGTGTTCTGGGGTCGGCGCTGGGAATTGCCGCGGGAGTTGCGCCGGGCTGGTTGCACTCGTTCCTGATGCGGACGCTCGACGTCTTCTACGCTTTCCCCGCTGTTCTGCTGGCGATCGCGATCGCCGCGGCGCTCGGCCCGGGCACGGCGACCACGGTCATCTCGCTCTCGGTCGTACTTATTCCGCCGATCGCCCGGATAGCCGAGACCGAGACGATGCGGCTCCACGGCATGGACTTCATGGAGGCCGCTCGGGCGAGTGGAGCTGGATCCCTGAGGATCGCGGTCCGCCAGGTCGTGCCCAACGTGACCCCCGCGCTCGTTGTCTACTCGACCAGCATGGTCGGCCTCGCGCTCGTCTTCGCAGGCGGTATGAGCTTCCTCGGCCTCGGCGTCGCGCCACCCGATCCCGAGTGGGGCCAGATGATCAACGAGCAACGCCAGTACATGTACACGGCGCCGGCGAGTGCCTTGGTCCCTGCTCTTGTCATCTTCGGGGCCTCTCTCATCTTCAACCAACTGGGCGACGCACTCCGCGACCTGCTCGACATCCGAAGGAGCATCCGATGAGCAGCGATCTGGTCGTCAAGGATCTCCACACCACCTTCGGCAGCGGCGACCGCTCGATCCGTGCCGTTCGTGGCATCGACCTGGCCATCGAAGCCGGCGGAACGTTCATCCTGCTGGGCGAGTCCGGCAGCGGCAAGTCGGTCACGGCCCGGTCGTTCATGCGGCTCTACCGGTCAGGCACCACCATCACCGGAAGCATCCGGCTGGGCGACCAGGAGTTGCTCGGCCTCGGCGAGCGCGAGATGCGGGCGATGCGTGGATCGAAGATCGGGATGGTCCCCCAGGATCCGACGGGCGCGCTCGACCCGCTCCGCTCGATCGGGTCCCAGATCGTCGAGGTTCTACGGGCCCATCAGATCGTGACCGACAAGAAGCTCGCCAAGGAGCGGGCGGTGGGGCTGCTCGAGCAGGTCGGTATTGCCGATCCGGCGCGTGTCTTCAAGGCCCGCGCCCACCAGCTGTCCGGCGGTATGCGGCAGCGTGCCGTGATCGCCGTTGCGATCGCCTGCAACCCGGAGGTTCTGATCGCCGACGAGCCGACGACCGCCCTCGACGTCACCATACAGGCGGCCGTCCTCGAGCTCTTCCGGAGTCTCCAGCAGCAGCTCGGGATGTCACTCCTCATGGTCACCCATGACGTGGGTATCGCCGAGGAGCTGGGAGGTCAGGTGGGCGTGATGTACGCCGGCAAGATGATGGAGACCGGACCGGTGCGCGATGTGCTCGCCGCGCCCAGACACCCTTACACACAAGGGCTCCTGGCCTCGCTACCGCTACCCGGGATCCCCCGGGGACAGCTCCAGGTCATTCCCGGCCGCCCTCCGCTCACGGGCGAGACGAGCACGGGATGTGCCTTCGCAGCCAGGTGCTCCCTCGCGCAGGAGAGCTGCCTGACCACGCCGCCGTCCCTCCTGGTGGTCGGCCCCGGGCGCGGGTCCGCCTGCCCCATCGTCAATCCCGGCGCTGTCCTGGCGAGTGAGGAGATCCCCGCGTGAACGTCCTGAAGGCAGTGGACGACCTGCCGACCCACCGTCGTGACGCGAGGCCCCTTCTCGAGGCACAGGACCTGGTGAAGGTCTTTGGCACTGGGGTTCGAGCCGTGTCGAACGTGAGTCTCTCGGTCGCACCGGGCGAGACGCTCGGCATCGTCGGTGAGTCCGGTTGCGGCAAGTCGACCACAGCGAAGATGATGCTGCGCCTCCTCACTCCGGACTCCGGGCGGGTGCTCTTCGACGGGGAGGACGTCCATCGGATGAAGCGTAAGAAGCTCAAAGAGCTCCGTCGGCGGCTTCAGGTCGTTCCGCAGAATCCGCAGACCAGCCTCAACCCGCGCCTCAGCATCGGCGAGTCGATCGACTTCAACATGGCAGCCAGTGGCTATGCCCGCAGCGCCCGTCAACGGAGGATCCCGGAGCTTCTGGACCGAGTCGGCCTTGACCCCTCCTATGGCGACCGCTATCCCCACCAGTTGTCGGGCGGCCAGTTGCAGCGCGCTGCGATCGCTCGAGCCCTTGCCACTGAACCGGAGCTCGTGGTGTGCGACGAAGCTGTGAGCGCTCTGGACAAGTCGGTCCAGGCACAGGTGCTGAATCTGCTCTCGGAGCTCCAGACCGAGCTGGGGCTGGCCTACCTGTTCATCAGCCACGACCTTGCGGTCGTGGAGCACATCTCCGATCGGGTTGCCGTGATGTATCTGGGCAGGGTGGTCGAGGCCGGGCCGGCGGAGCAGATCTGGAACGACCCGCGCCACCCCTACAACGCGACCCTGCTCTCATCGACGCCCGGCCTCAACAGGTCCCGGATCGTCCTGGCTGGGGAGCTTCCGAACCCTGCTTCCCCGCCCAGCGGCTGTGGGTTCCGCACGCGATGCCCGCTTGCCTCGGAGGCGTGTGCCACCGACTGGCCCGTCCTGACCATCCGCACTCCGGGTCACTACGCATCCTGCATCCACCAGGAGCCGATGGCCCTCATGCCCACCCTGGTGACCGCCTGATCAGCGGTCCGCTCGCAACCGACCTGAAATCGAGCGGCTGCGACCCATCACGAACACCACCTCATCCGACCGTCACCTGAGCGGCTGGCTCATGCATCACGCCCCGAGAAAGGCGCACCATGAAACTCCTCCCCTCGCGACGGCGCGGTCGTCGCATCATCGCGGTCGCAGCCGTGGTCGTCTCCCTGATGTCCGCGGCAGCCTGCGGTGGCAGCAGCGGTGCCGCGGCCCCGTCAAGCCAGCCGGGCGTCCTGACCGTCGCCATGACCGCCGCCGACGTGCCGAACCTGGACACCCTCCTCACCGGGGGACAGGGCTACGAGGGCAACCGCTTCGCCGGCAACACGCTCTACGACAGCTTGACGAAGTACGACCTCAAGCAGGCCGGCAAGATCCCGGGCATAGTCCCTGGCCTGGCCGAGTCCTGGGAGGTCAGCGACGACAAACTGACCTGGACCTTCCACCTGCGCAAGGGCGTCACCTTCCACGACGGAACGCCCTTCAACGCCGACGCGGTGGTCTACAACTACGACCGCTACCTGAAGCCGAAGGCGCCACAGTTCGACCAGACGGTCGCGAGCCGTGCGGGCCCTCGGCGGCGCAGCCATCGCTTCCTACAAGAAGATCGACGACATGACGGTATCGATCACGTCGAAGGGACCGGACGCCCATCTCGACTCCGACATCGTGTTCCTCTACATCGCCAGCCCGACTGCCCTCCAGAAGTACGGCAAGGACTTTGCCGAGCACCCGGTCGGTACCGGTCCTTTCGTCTTCCAATCCCTCACCCGTGGGCAGCAGGCGACCTTCACGGCCAACAAGGACTACTGGGGAGGTGCCCCGAAGATCAACAAGCTCGTCCTCAAGCCGATGCCCGACGTCTCCGCCCGACTGGCCGCGCTGCGCTCGGGCGAGGTGAACTGGGCCGAAGCGCCGAACCCCGACGACATCGCCAGCCTGAAGTCCGACGGATTCCAGGTCTTCACGAACAGTTACGACCACGTCTGGCCCTGGATCTTCGACCTCTCGTACAAGCCGCTCAGCGACCCGAAGGTGCGACGGGCCCTCAACCTTGCGATCGACCGCGAGACGATGGCGAAGGAGCTCCTCAAGGACACGGCCGACCCGGCCTACCAGATCCCCGCCGTCGCCAACCAGGCCTACGACAAAGGGAACGACGTCTACTCCTACAAGCTTGGCGAGGCGAAAAGGCTCCTCGCCGAGGCGGGGTACGCCGACGGGTTCACGATGTCGCTCTCCTACCCGACCTCGGGGTCGGGCAACATGCAGCCGGGTCCGATGAACCAGCTCATCCAGGCTGACCTGGCAAAGATCGGTGTGAAGGTCGAGCTCAAGCCGATCGAGTGGGCCGCCATGCTGACGTCCATCACCACAGGGAAGATCCCGGACCAGGCGAACGCGATCAACATCTCGCTCACCATGCTCCAGGAGAGCTCGTGGTCGATGTACTTCGCCACCAACGGCTACATCAACGTCGGTCACTACTCCAATCCGAAGGTCGACAAGCTCCTGGCCCAGGCGCAGGCGGAGTTCCACACCACCAAGCGGTTCCAGCTCTACTCCCAGGCGAGCAAGCTCATCGGAGCTGACGCGCCCTGGCTCGTCGTCGTCAACGACCGCAACCCCCGAGTCCTCGGCCCGGACGTCCACGGATTCGTCCAGCCGAAATCCTGGTTCGTCGACTTGACCACCGTTTCTGTCGGCAGCTGACAGCAGTCCCCGGTGCGGGTCCGACCTGGGCCCGCACCACCAACCCTCGGAGAAAGGGAAGGCTTCGCCATGCCCGAAAACACCGTCTCTGATCAGGAAATGGTCGCCGCTCTTCTTCAGCTCCACACCCTCTCCCCCGCGCCGGACGAGGTCGACAAGCTCATCGCTGCGTATGGGCCTACCCGTGCCGCGGTTGCCGCGCTATACACGATGCCCGGTGTCCGCTACGAGGAGCCGGCGATCACCTTCGATCCCCGAGTCTGACCATGACTCACCTGACAACGGCGCCCGCGAGGGCGACTTCTTCTCGGCGATCTTCACGCCGTACTGGGACGGTGCGGGCAATCCCGTGCTGAGCCTGCCGACAGGGGTGGCCGAGAACGGCCTCCCCCGCAGCCTGCAGATTGCAGGGCGACCCTTCGAGGAGGCCCTCGTGCTTCGTGCCGGAGACGCTTTCAGCAGGCCACCGACTGGCACCTCCGGGTGCCCAACTGTTGGGAGTTGACGCATGACCAGCGACACCATGCTCACGTTGTCCGAGGCCGCAGTCGCGCTCCGCACAGGTGAGACGACCTCAGTCGGACTCGTCCAGAACGCGATCGCCGTAGCCGACGCACACGACGATGCGGTGGGGATGTTCATCGACCGCTACACCGACCGGGCTTTGGCGGCCGCAACTGCCGCGGATGCGGACCTTGCGGCCGGCAGGTTGGTGGGTCCGCTCCACGGCCTTCCGCTGGGGATCAAGGACATCATCACCACCGCCGACGGCCCGACCACCGCGCAGTCCCTCGTCCACGACCCGTCCTCGTTCACCGGTGACGCAGTCGTCGTCCAGCGACTCAAGCAGGCCGGCGGCATCATCATGGGGAAACTCACCACGATGGAGTTCGCGATCGGTGCGCCCGACGAGACCAAGCCGTTCCCGGTGCCCCGCAACGCATGGTCGCTGGACCACTGGGCCGGTGGTTCGAGCTCCGGGTCAGGCAGCTCGGTCGCGCTCGGCGCCGTCCTCGGTGCGCTCGGCACTGACACGGGCGGCTCTATCCGGATCCCCGCGGCGTTCAACGGAATCACGGGCCTGATGCCGACGTACGGACGAGTCCCGAAGTCTGGCTGTGTGCCGCTCGGCTTCACTCTCGACCACATCGGCCCGATGGCGCGCAGCGCCGAGGACTGTGCGCTCATGCTCGACGTCCTCGCTGGTCCGGACAGCTCCGACCCCACGACCCTCGACGTGCCCGTGGCCGACTACAGCGGGGCATTGACGGGCGATCTGACCGGTCTCAAGATCGGAGTCGACAAGCTCGCCCGGGTGGCCGGTGACGACGCTGATCCGGCCTTGGATCAGGCATGGAACGCCGCGCTCGAGGTCCTTGCCGGCCGCGGCGCGGAGATCGTCGGGATGGAGATCCCGTACTACCAGGCCATGGCCACTGCGGACTTCGTGAACATGCTCGGCGAGGCCTTGGCCTATCACCTGCCAGACCTGCAGGCGAAGTGGTCCGACTACGGCGCAGCGACCCGTCTCATCCTTGCCCAGGGCGCCTTCTACAGTGCGGCCGACTATGTCCAGGCCGCCCGCGCCCGAAGGGTAGGGGTCAGGGCGATCACCGATCTGTTCTCGACCGTCGACGTGATCGCCACGCCAACGGCCAGCACCGGAGCTACATCGTTTGCCGATCTGGACAGCCGCGGTGTCGTGCGGGCCATGAGCGCGATCCACACCGGCTACTGGGACAGCACCGGCAACCCGGTGCTGACCGTTCCGTTCGGCTTCACCGGTCCGGGCCTCCCGCTCGGGCTCCAGTTCGCGGGCCGGCCGTTCGACGAGGCGACCCTCCTGCGGATCGGCGACGCCTTCCAGTCGGTGACCGATTTCCACCTCCAGGCGCCGGCCCTTCTAGATCAGGAGCTCGCAGCATGAGTGACACCACGTTCCCCCGCACGATCGCTGACGCCGCGACAGCTTTGCGTGACGGCTCGCTCACCAGCGTTCAGCTCGCCCAGCACTCGATCGACCAGGCGAACAAGCTCGACGACAAGGTCGGCGTCTACATCGCACGCTATGACGAGACGATGCTCGAGGAGGCCGCGAAGGCGGACGCAGTGCTCGCCTCTGGTGATGAGGTCCGCCCGCTCCACGGCATCCCGCTTGGCATCAAGGACATCATCACGACCCGGGAAGGGGTGACGACAGCTCAGTCCATCGTCCTGGACCGCTCCTGGGGGAACGGCGACGCCGTCGTCGTTGCACGGTTGCGGGAGGCCGGCGGACTCATCTCGGGCAAGCTCACCACGATGGAGTACGCCTGCGGCGTCCCTGACGAGGCGATGCCCTTCCCGATCTGTCGCAACCCATGGGACCTCGACCGCTGGTCGGGTGGCTCGTCGTCGGGCACCGGATCCGGGATCGCGTCAGACATCTTCCTCGGCGGGCTCGGCACGGACACCGGCGGATCCATCCGCATCCCTGCGATGTTCTGCGGGGTCTCAGGCCTGATGCCGACCTCGGGTCGAGTGCCGAAGTCGGGTTGTGTGCCTCTCGGTTACAGCCTCGACCACATCGGCCCGCTCGCACGATCGGCACGTGACTGCGCCACCATGCTCAGCGCCCTCGCGGGCTACGACGCCAGCGACGCGACGGCCATCGACACGCCAGTCGACGACTATGTCGGCGCGCTGACCGGAGACCTCACGGGCCTGACGATCGGCGTCGACGTCACCAGTGGCGCCGACAACGCGCCGTACGTCGACCCCAACCTCGTACCTGCGCTCGAGGCGGCGGTGGCGGCGCTCAGGGCTCGAGGCGCGACCGTTGTGGAACTCGCCCTCCCGCTCTTCGAGGAGGCGATCGGGATGCTCTGGCCGATCAACGCCGGTGAGTCGTTCGCCTATCACATGCCCGATGCCCAGAGTCGGCTCCAGGACTATTCGTTCGGTGTGAGGGCCGCGCTCGCCGGCGGCGTGATGTTCTCGGCCGCGGACTACGTCCAGGCCCAGCGTGGCCGGCGTGTGGTGCAGAAGGCGATGCGGGACGAGGTCTTCTCCAAGGTCGACCTTGTCCTCACGCCTGCTGCGTTCCAAGGCGCCATCTCCCTCGCGGAGATGGGGCCGCAGAACGACATACACACCTGGTTCCGAGCGGTGAACACGCCGTTCTGGGACCTCACGGGCCATCCGGTGATCAGCGTGCCGGTCGGCTTCACCCATGACGGCCTCCCGCTCGCCATGCAGTTGGCAGGCCGCCCGTTTCAAGAAGCGACCGTGCTCAGGGCCGCTGACGCCTTCCAGCTCGACACCAATTGGCACCTGCGGGTGCCCGAAATCGCAAAGTAGGGAGTTCAGAGCTGACGCTGGAGAACACTGCGGTCCTCGTGATCGACATGCAGAACGGATTCGTCCACCCGGACGGCTCCCTGCCAACGCAGGGTGCGGCCTTGCCCAACGCTGCGCACGTGGTCGCGGCCAACGCCGAACTGCTCGCCCAGGCACGGTCCCTCGGGCTACCGATCATCTACACCCGGCATGTCTTCCGCCCGGACGACGTCGAGGCGCCGCCTGCGTTGCTGGCAAAGCACGGCGACGTTGTCGTCGCGGCCTGAACCGCACCGCAGCGGTCGGCAGCCGGCTCCAGGTGAATTGCGTGCCACCGATCCAGCCCGAGGACCAACCGCAAGAGTCCGCAACCACGTCCGCCGACCAGCGGCACGAGGCACCGGACAACGGCCGCGCGGTGAGCAGGACCGGTGGATCAGACGTCGATGCGGTTCTCGTCCAGTTCGTACGCGCCTTGAACGATGAACTCCTTGCGTGGGGCTACGTCGTTGCCCATCAGGAGGTCGAAGACCTGGGAGGCTGCCTCGACGTCGTCGACCGTGATCCGGCGCAGCGTGCGGTGCCGTGGGTCCATGGTGGTTTCGGCCAACTGGTCGGCGTCCATCTCACCGAGACCCTTGTAACGCTGCGGGGGCTCCTTCCAGCGGACGCCCTTCTTCATCAGCTCGGCGGTCTTCCGCTGGTACTCCGCGTCGCTGTAGGTGTACAGGTACTTGTCCTGCCCCTTCTTCGGGTTCGTCAGCTCGAAGCGGTGCAGCGGCGGCACGGCGGTGTAGACGCGGCCGGCCTCCACCATCGGACGCATGTAGCGGAAGAACAGCGTCGCCAGCAGCGTGCGGATGTGCGCGCCGTCGGAGTCGGCGTCGGCCATGAAGATGATCTTCCCGTACCGCGCCTGCTCGAGGTCGAAGGTCCGCCCGGAGCCGGCGCCGACGACCTGGATGATCGAGGCGCACTCGACGTTCTTCAGCATGTCGCCGACGGAAGCCTTCTGCACGTTCAGGATCTTGCCGCGGATCGGCAGCAGCGCCTGGAACTCCGAGCTCCGCGCCAGCTTCGCCGTACCGAGCGCCGAATCACCCTCGACGATGAACAGCTCCGACCGGTCGACGTCGTTGCTGCGGCAGTCCGCCAGTTTGGCCGGCAGCGCCGACGACTCCAGCGCGGTCTTCCGGCGCTGCAGCTCGCGGTGCTGGCGCGCGGCGACCCGGGTCCGGGACGCCGCGACGACCTTCTCCAGCACGGCGCGGGCCTGCGCCTTGAACTCGCGCTTCGTCGAGGTCAGGAACGACTCCAGCTCGGTCTGCACCACCTTCGCCACGATCCGCGAGGCGGCCGGCGTGCCGAGCACTTCCTTGGTCTGGCCGTCGAACTGCGGCTCGGCCAGCCGCACCGTGACGACCGCGGTCAGACCTTCGAGGACGTCGTCCTTGATGATCTCCTCGCCGTTCTTCAGCAGCCGGGTGCCGTCGAGTGCGTTCGTGAAGCTCTTCGACAGCGCCCGCTCGAAGCCGGCGACGTGCGTGCCGCCCTTCGGCGTCGCGACGATGTTCACGAACGACCGCAGCTCGGTCTCGTAGCCGTCGCCCCAGCGCACCGCGATGTCGACCTCGAGGTCCCGCTCGACGTCGGTCGGCGTCATGTGGCCGGCGTCGTCGAGCATCGGCACGGTCTCGGTGAAGTGACCGGTTCCGGCCAGCCGGATCACCTCGGTGACCTTCTGGTCGGTGGCCAGGAACTCGCAGAACTCGCTGATCCCGCCGTCGTGCTTGAAGGTCTCCTCGGTGGCCTCTTCGCCGCGCTCGTCGCGGATCACCAGCTCGAGTCCGGGCACCAGGAACGACGTCTGCCGCGCCCGGGTGACCAGCTCGTCGTAGTTGAAGGCGGCGTCCTTGGTGAAGATCTGCCGGTCCGCCCAGTACCGGATCCGGGTGCCGGTGACGCCGCGCTTCGCCCGGCCGGCCTTGCGCAGACCCTTCGCCGGGGTGAACCCGGCGGCCGCTCCCTCGGCGTCGAACTCGCCGGCGACACCGCGCCGGAACGAAGTGGTCCAGACCGTGCCGCCACGGTCGACCTCGACGTCCAGCCGCGCGGACAGCGCGTTCACCACCGACGCGCCGACGCCGTGCAGACCGCCGGAGGCGTTGTACGACCCGCCGCCGAACTTGCCGCCGGCGTGCAGCTTGGTGAAGACGACCTCCACCCCGCTGAGCTTGGTCTTCGGCTCGATGTCGACCGGGATGCCGCGGGCTTGGTCGCGCACCTCGACCGAGCCGTCCTGGTGCAGCACGACATCGATCCGCTCGCCGTGGCCGGCCAGGGCCTCGTCGACGGCGTTGTCGATGATCTCCCACAGGCAGTGCATCAGGCCGCGGCTGTCCGTCGACCCGATGTACATGCCGGGCCGCTTCCGGACGGCCTCGAGTCCCTCGAGGACGAGCAGGTTGCGGGCGTTGTACGTCGGGTCGATCTCGGTACTGCGAGGCGTCGGGGCGGCCACAGGGCTCCTTCACTGGTTCACGCACTTACTGCGGACAGCCTATGCGGCCGCACCCCCAAAACCGTGCAGGCACGGGCAGACCCGACCTGCCGACGGGCACCGGAAGTACATGTCGCGGCAGATATCGATCCGGACTCGATTCGAAGTGGTGTACGACACTCCGAATCCGAGCAGACGGTGACGATTCCATGGCGCACAGTGAGAGAAGAAGCACCCCGCCTCCGTAGCTCACCAGAATTCCGCCGCTCCACGAAACGATTCCTCGTCAGCAAACGTCATACGGGAACAGGTGGTTCGTCTCACATACGGACACGTTGTCCCCACCGGGAAGCGATCCGCATGTCAGGATGTTGCTATCTGGTGAGTACGGAACTAGATGAGATGAGGCCTCAATGACTACAGCACTCGCCCCGAGTTCGGCGCTGTCGGCCGCGGATCGTTGTGACCGCTGCGGTGCGCAGGCCTACGTCCGAGTCACCCTGACCAGCGGTGGGGAGCTTCTCTTCTGCGCCCACCACGGCCGGGAGCACTCGGAGAAACTGCGCGACATCGCGATCACCATCCACGACGAGACCGGTCGGCTCGAAGCCACCCCCACGGTCACCGTAGACGACGAGCGGTGACCCTCAGGCTGTTCCAAACGCGCCAATGACGGCGCCAAAGTCATACAGGCTTCGATGGCGGCTCACCCGTGAGGGTGACCCGCCATCCTTCATTTACACCACAGGTACTTCGGGACCCGGGCCATGCCGGCGCAGTTCCTGCCACGCCCGCGCCAACCGGGTCACCGCATCATCAAGCACTTGCTCTGTGTACGCGAACGGGACGCGTAAGTAGTCGTTGTGCTCGCCGGTCGGGTCCATCGCCTGCCCGGCCACCACCTCCACGCCGTGCCGCAACGCCACCTGGGCGAACACCCGGGCATCGGTGTCCGGCAACCGGATCCACAACGCCGAACCGCCGACCGGTTCAGACCACTCCCATTCCGGCAGCCGTTCGGTCAGCAACTCCCCCATCAACTTCTTCCGTACCGTCGCCACGCGCGCCCGCTCCGCCGTCAGCTCACCGAGTCTCGGCAGCAACCGTGCCGTCAGCGCCTGATCGATCACCGGGCTCCCCAGATCGGCCAGCGCCTTGTGCCGCGCCAGCCGCTCCGCCAACGGACGTGACGCCCGGATCCAGCCGATCCGCAGCCCGCCCCACACAGCCTTCGACACCGACCCGATCGTGAGCACCTCCGCGTCCTCCGGCGCGTACGCCGCCAACGGCGGAGGCACCGACGGGCCGGCCCGATCCCACGCCGAGTACGCGTTGTCCTCGACCACCACCACCCCGTGCCGAGCGGCCAGCTCCGCCACCTGTCGCCGGCGCGCCGCGGACATCAACCGGCCGGTCGGGTTGTGGAACGTCGGCATCACGAACAGCATCGCCGGCTGGTGCTCCGCGAACGCCGCATCGAGCAGGTCCGGCCGGATGCCCGCATCGTCCAGCGGTACGCCGACCACCCGCCCGCCGGCCGCGCCGAACAGGTCGAAGCACCCCGGCCAGCTCGGCTGCTCGATCGCGACCGCGGCGCCGTTGCGCAGGTACATCTGCGTGACCAGCGCGATCGCCTGGTGGGCGCCGGTGGTCACCACGATCTCGTCCGCGGACGTGGGCAGCCCCGATCCGGTGAAGTGCTCGGCGATCCGCTCCCGCAGTACCGGCAGTCCCCGCGGGTGGTACCCGACATGGCCGAGCAGCTCCGGCAGGTCGGTCGACGCCAGCTCGGCCAGTTCCGACGAGAGCTCGGGCAGTCCGGGATCCACGGCGTACGTCAGCGAGATCACCTCGCCGGGGCCGACCGTGATGCGGTGGAACAGCGATTCGCCGTACCCGGACGGCATCCGCTTGTCCGCTCGTGAACGCCCGCGGCCGGCGGCGCGGGCGACCGTCGTACCGCTGCCGCGCCGGCTCTCCACCAGGCCGTGGGCGCGAAGTTCGTCGTACGCCGCGACGACTGTCGAGCGGCTGACCGCGAGCGCCTCGGCCAGCCGGCGCTCCGCGGGCAGCCGGGCACCGACCGGGAGCTCTGCGGCACCGATCAGCGCGGCGAGCTCGTCGGCCAGCCGCCGGTACAGGCCGCCGCTGCGGCCGGTCAGCCGGTGGCCGATCAGGTCGGCCAGCGCGCCCGCGTCTCCAGAACGGTCCACTTCTCCTCTTATTGGCTCGGGTGGACTGCTTGTCGGACCGCCAGGCTAGTGCAGCCAAGCAGTCCAGTTCGAGGAGAAGGTCGAGTATGGGGATCGGTCGGGTGGCGGGCTTCGCGGGTGCGACGGTGGTGCTGGTCGGGATGCCCGGGCCGAACAACCTCTACATCTCGCTGCGCAGTCTCACCCAGGGCCGGCGAGCAGGCGTCGTGTCGGCGCTCGCGGTCGAGACCGGGACGCTCGTCTACATCGTCGTCACCGCGCTCGGCCTGGCGACCTTGGTGCGGGCCTCCCCGGCGTTGTTCACCGCGATCACGGTCGCCGGGGCGATCTACCTCGCGTACCTCGGCCTCCGGCTGCTCGTGGCGCCGGCCGCCGAGCACACCGCCGGCATCCAGGCGGCGCCGCTCGGCCGGATCTTCCGCGACGGCGTCGTGGTCAACCTGCTGAACCCGAAGGCCGCCCTGTTCTTCCTGGCGTTCCTCCCGCAGTTCACCACCCGTGGCGCCGGACCCGACCAGCTCCGCACCGAGATGCTGCTGCTCGGCACCGGCACGCTGCTGATCGGCATCACGCTCGACCTCTGTTACGCACTCGGCACCGACGCGATCGGCCGCCGCTTCCGCTCGGCTCGTACGACGGGCCGCTGGCGGAACCGCCTCGTCGCAGGCATCTACCTGGCGCTCGCCGTGGCCGCCGTACTCACAGTGTGATCAGCTCGGGATCACCTCTGCGCTGTCGCCGTCCAGCCGCACCGTCAGCACGTCGGCGCCGACCCGCAACCCCTGCAGTTCAAGGCCTTTCCACGGTGCCGTCGCCGCGGGATTGATGACCAGCGTCCCACCCGGTACGTCGGGTTCGATGCCGAGCGCCGCGACCAGGACCGCGACCGCCGACGCGGCGGCCCACGCCTGCGGGCGGCACGAGAGCGGGTACGGCGTCGGCGTACTCTCCTCGCCGGTCCCGCGGCCGCCGTACAGCTCCGGCAGCCGGTGGTCGAACGCCTCCGCGGCGCGGATCAGCCCCTCGACGTACGACGATGCGACGTCGGCGTGGCCGCTCGCGAACAGGCCCTGGATCGTCATCGCGGTGTCGTGCGGCCAGACGCTGCCGGTGTGGTAGCCGAGCGGGTTGAAGCGGGTCATTGCCGTGGACAACGTTCGGAGCCCGAAGCCGCTGTTCAGGTCGGCCCCGGCGAGTACGTCGGCGACGGTCCGCTCCTCGTCCGCGTCGAGCAGGCCGGTACCGAGCAGGTGGCCCATGTTCGAAGCGCGGCCGGCGACCGGGTTCTTCGCGCCGTCGAGCGCGATCGCCGGGTAGCCGTCGACCCAGAACGCGGCCCGGAACCGCTCCTGCAGCGCCGCCGCCCAGGCGCGCCACTCGTCGCCGGACTCACCGAACGCCTCGAGCAGCTCCGCGCCGTGTACCGCGGCGGCGTACGCGTAGCCCTGGACCTCGCAGAGCGCGATCGGTGCCGTCGCCAGCGTGCCGTCCGGCCACTGCACGGCGTCGGCGGAGTCCTTCCAGCCTTGGTTCGCTAGGCCGTGGCCCGACTCGTCGACGTACTCCAGGAACCCGTCGCCGTCGGGGTCGGCGTACTCCTTCATCCAGGTCAGCGCGCGCCGCAGGTTCGGCAGCAGGTCGTGGACCTCGTCGGCGGGCATGCCCCAGCGCCAGGCCTTGTGCAGCGTGCTGATCCACAACAGGGTCGCGTCGTGCGTCCCGTAGTACACCGGCGGCAGGACCAGGCCGCCGCCGTGGTCGGCGACCTCGGCGCGCAGCTCGTGCAGGATCTTGCCCGGCTGCTCGGCCGCGTCGGCGTCGACCTTCGTTCCTTGCCGGGCCGCGAGCGCGCGCAGCGTCCCGGCGGCCAGCGTCGGGTCGACGGGGATCAGCATGCCGGACGAGATCAGCGAGTCGCGGCCGAAGAGCGTCAGGTACCACGGCGGTCCGGCGCCGAGGTAGCGGTCGTCGCCGTCGGCCAGCTGCAGCGCGGTCACGTCGTCGAGGGAACGTTCGAGCCAGCGTTCGACCCGCTTGTCGTCGCACCGCAGCGTGACGTCGTACGGCGTACGCTCGGCCGGCGGCTCGATCGAGAAGCCGGTGGTCGACTTCGGGAAGTCCGCGGCGACGTGCAGGGTCAGCGTGAACCCCTCGCCCGGCTCGACACGTGGCGTGGCCGTGACGCCTGGTTCCGCGGTGACGACGACACGGGTGTCGTCGCTCTCCCAGCGGATCCGGCCGGGACCGTCCGGGAGCGGCGCGAGCTCCGGCAGGGCGGCCGCCGCGCCACTGCGGACCGCCGCGGTGCCCGCCAGGTCGGTGCCGAGGGCAACATCCAGCCGGCACTCGATCGCCACGCGGGAGCGGTTCACCAGCGTGATCCGCTCGGTCAGGCCGGCGGACTCGACGGTGCGGGTCCGGTAGAGCATCACGGTCGGGTCGTGCCGGGTGTCGCCGAGTCCTTCGACCATCGCGACGTACTGGTGCGTCGCGGCGTCCCGCTCGTCGACGTGCACCGGGATCGGCTCCCGGCCGTCGATCGTCACACTCAACCGGGACAGGATCCGGCGGTCCCGGGCGTAGACGCCCTCCGGACCGGAGCCGGTGAGCTGACCTGATCGCGGCGACAGCACCACCCACGGCGCGGCCAGGGCGGTGACGAGTTCGTGGAGCTGGGAGGACATGTCCCCACCCTAAGAGGTCCCGAGGTGCGAGACAGTTGGGGTATGCAGACTGCCGTGACGGTCCTGGCCGGGATCGCGATCTTCGTCGGAATCGCGGGCATCGTGCTGCCGATCCTCCCCGGCGCACTCCTCAGCCTGGCGGCGATCCTGGTCTGGGCGATCGTCGAGCGGAGCGCCACCGGGTGGGTGGTGTTCGCGATCTGCGTCGTCCTGATCGGGGCCAGTCAGGTGGTGAAGTACGTCGTACCGGAGCGCCGGCTCCGAGAGGTCGGCGTACCGCGGCGGTCGATGATCTTCGGCGTACTGCTCGGCATCGTCGGGTTCTTCGTGATCCCGCTGGTCGGCATGTTCGTCGGGTTCCCGCTCGGCGTGTACCTGTCCGAGGTGCAACGGCTGCGCGCGCACGGCACCGCCTGGACCTCCACCAAGCACGCGCTCCGCCAGACCGGCGTGTCGATCCTCATCGAACTGCTCGGTACGTCGCTCGCAGCCGCCCTCTGGCTGGTCGCGGTCCTCTTCGTCGTCTGACAGCCCACCTGTTCTTAGGTGATTGCCAGCTCGTTCTTAGCTGCTCGCGCCATTCTGGAAGCATGAAGCTCTCACAGAAGCGCTGGCGCCTGCTCGGCACGGTCGCCGCGGTCGCCGTCACCACGGCCGCCGGCGGGGTCGCCTGGGCAGCGAGCAACGCGGACCCGACACCGTCCGCCTCCCCCTCCACTCCCTCGCAGCCGAACCAGAACCAGAAGCCGGGCGGCGGTCCGGGGCGCGGCGGGTTCCGCGGTGAGTTCGGGCTCGGCGGGGCGGTGCACGGTGAGTTCGTCGTACCGAAGAACGGTGGCGGCTACCAGACCGTCGCCGTCCAGCGCGGCCAGGTGACGGCCGTCAGCAACGACTCGGTCACGGTGAAGAGCGCCGACGGGTACAGCCGGACGTACACGCTGACGTCCAACACGATGGTGAACGCGGCCCGCAACGGCATCGGCGACGTGAAGACCGGCAACACGGTCAACGTGTCGGCGGTCGTCACCAACGGCACGGCGACAGCGACCAGGGTCAACGACGGCACGGTCCGTCAGGCCGCCGGCCAGGCCTGGGGCTTCAAGCACGGGCCACGCTGACAGGGCTGACCGGGCTGACCGGGCTGACCGGGCTGACAGGCGCCGTCCCGACGACTCACAGGCGATTGCCAGGAACCTTCCAGGGTTCACACGGTTGCCGGCGGCACACTGTCACTATGAGTCCGCATCTGCTGGTCGTCGACGACGAACCGAACATCGTCGAGCTGCTGTCCGCGAGTCTGCGGTTCGCCGGGTACGACGTGACCACGGCGACCCACGGTGCCGAGGCGCTGCGCAAGGCCCGGGACGTCGAGCCCGACCTCGTCGTACTCGACGTGATGATGCCCGGACTGGACGGCTTCGAGGTGGTACGCCGCCTGCGCGGTGAGGACCGGCATGTACCGGTGCTGTTCCTCACCGCCCGGGACGCGGTCGAGGACAAGGTGCTCGGGCTGCAGACGGGGGGCGACGACTACGTCACCAAGCCGTTCAGCCTCGACGAACTGGTCGCCCGGGTGCGGGCGCTACTGCGTCGCTCCGGTCACCGCGAGGAGACCGCGACCGAGGCCGCCGTACTGCGGTACGCCGACCTGGAGCTCAACGAGGACAGCTACGAGGTGTTCAAGGCCGGCCGCGCCGTGCAGCTGTCGCTGACCGAGTTCAAGCTGCTGCGGTGCCTGCTGGAGAACGCCGAACGGGTGATGTCGAAGGGGCAGATCCTGTCCGCGGTGTGGAACTATGACTTCGCCGGTGACGCGGGCGTGGTCGAGTCGTACATGTCCTACCTGCGCCGTAAGGTCGACACCGGCGACCAGAAGCTGCTCCACACCGTCCGCGGGGTCGGCTACGTACTGCGCACCCCGCGAGGCCCCAACTGATGCAACAGAGTCACCGGCGGTTCATCGACCGGTACCCGCTGCGCGTCACCATCGTCGTCGTACTGCTGGCTCTGGTGGTGCTCGCGCTGGCCGCGTCCGGCGTACTGTCGACGACCATCATGCGCGGCTATCTGATCGACCGCGTCGACGAGCAGCTGCAGCAGACCGCCGAGCCGCTGTCGCACGCGAAGCCGGACCGGCGGCCGCTGCCGCCCGGTGCCGGCGGTCCGGTGCGGCGGCAGCTGCCGAGCGTGTTCGTCGTCCAGTTCAGCAACTCCGAGGGCGTCAGCGACAACGGCCCGGTCGGGTCGCGGATCGCGGAGACGGAGCCGTTGCCGAAACTGCCGACGCTGAACCTCAACCAGGTGCGGGCACTCGGCGCCAAACCGTTCGACGTCGGCGCGCAGTCCGGCGGCGCCAAGTGGCGGGTGCTGGCCGTGGAGACCGACGACGGGACCGGGTCGGTGATGGTCGCGCAGAGCCTCAAGGAGATGGACTACACGATCCAGCGGCTGGTCGGGATCCAGGCCGCGGCCGGTGTCATCCTGCTCGTCCTGCTGGCCGGAGTCGGGACGTTCGTCGTACGGCGAAGTCTGCGCGGGCTGGAGGACGTCGAGCACACCGCGGTCGCGATCGCCGGCGGGGACCTGAGCCGGCGGGTCCCACAGCGGGATCCGCGGACCGAGGTGGGGCGGCTGTCGCTGGCGCTGAACCAGATGCTCGGGCAGATCGAGACGGCGTTCGCGCAACGTACCGCGTCGGAGGCGGCGGCGCGACGCTCGGAAGATGTGGCGCGGCGCTCGGAGGATGTGGCGCGCCAGTCCGAGGAGGCCGCGCGCCAGTCCGAACACCGGATGCGGCGGTTCGTGGCGGACGCGTCGCACGAGCTGCGTACGCCGTTGACGTCGATCCGCGGGTTCGCGGAACTGTCGCGGCAACGCGGCGACACCACCGACTCCGACACCATGCGGCGGATCGAGGACGAGGCGAAGCGGATGGGTCTGCTCGTCGACGATCTGTTGCTGCTGGCGCGGCTGGATCAGCAGCGCCCGTTGCGGATGGAGTCGGTCGATCTGCTGCCGATCGCCGCTGACGCCCTGCACAACGCGCAGGCGATCCAGCCGGACCGGCCGCTGTCGCTGACGATCCTCCCCGACTCGGAGGCGCCCGTCGTCGAGGGCGACGAGGCGCGGCTCCGGCAGGTGCTGGGCAACCTCGTCAGCAACGCCCTCAACTACACGCCCGTCGACGCCCCCATCACAGTGTCGGTCGGCACCCGCGGCACCGAAGCCATCCTCGAAGTCAGCGACACCGGCCCCGGCCTCTCCGAGGAACAAAAAGCCCGAGTCTTCGAACGCTTCTACCGAGCCGACACCGCCCGAACCCGCACCACCGGCGGCTCCGGCCTGGGCCTCTCCATCGTCGCCGCCCTCGTAGCCGCCCACAAAGGCCACGTAACCACCACCAACACCACCCCGCACGGCGCAACCTTCACCGTCCACCTCCCCCTCCCGACGTAAGCCCGGCTCGAGCTGTGCATCGGCAGACACAGTCTCAGCGACGGCGGAGCTTCACCGTACAGTCGCGGCGATTGATCGGTACGCCGTCCCGCATCACCTGGGCCCGGTCGTGGGCGCGACTGACCAACGTCTCCCACTCACCATCAGGCAGCGCGAGGCTCTCGATCACCTCGTCGGGTTCCGGGAAGTGGACCTCGGGGTGCGGGTTGTGCTCGCCCGGCGAGAAGCCCAGGTGCCCTTCGATCAGCAGTACGCCGCCCGGCGCGACCGCGGCGGCCGCGCGCCGCAGGATGCCGTCGCGTGGCAGGTCGGTCTTCGAGTGCAGGAACTGCGCGGACACCAGGTCGAACTCTCCGTCCGGGAACGAGTTGCCCAGTTCGTGCTGCTGCCAGTCGATCCGGTCGCCGACCCCGGCGGCCTTCGCGTGCTCGGCCGCGCGGCCCAGCGCGACCGTGGAGACGTCGACGGCGGTCACCGTCCAGCCCCGCTCCGCGAGCCAGATCGCGTCGGCCCCTTCGCCGCAGCCGAGGTCGAGGGCGCGCCCGGGCGCCAACCCGGCCACCTCGTCGGCGAACGCGGCGTTCGGCTTGCCGCTCCAGATCTGCTCGTGCTCGGAGTAGAACGCGTTCCAGTACTCGTCCGGGAGCTGTTCGGTCGTCATGAGCCGATGGTCCGGCACCCGCACCGCAGCAGGCAAACCCTCTTGCCAACCTGGCAACAATCACTTGTCCCGAACAGTCGTGCGGTCCAGGTAATTGAGTGCGAGTCCGACGAACGCGAGGCCTAGAATCGGGCACCTGGTGCGGCTGTGCATACAAACGTTTCAGCAACTGGGAATGAGGTATTGGTGATCGAGGACGGCGAGGAGATCCCGCTGGTCGGCGGGGACGTGACCGAGGGGCTGGTGCGGGTCGGCGATACCGTACGGCGACCGCCCGGTGAGCGGGCCGACATGGTGCAGGAGGTCCTGCTTCACCTGGAGAGGGCCGGCTTCGACGGTGCACCGCGGTTCCTCGGCATCGACTCGAAGGGCCGGCATGCCCTCACGTACATCGACGGCGAGGTGGCCGGTCGCCCGCGTCCGGCGTGGATCGCCGACGAGGACCGGATGCTGTCGGTGGCGCGGCTGCTGCGGACGTACCACGCCGCGATCGAGCCGTTCGGCGTACCCGGGAACCTGCCCGCCCCGATCGAGCCGCCCGGCCTGCCGGAGCTGAACGATCCGCCGGAGCTGGTCGGGCATCAGGACGTGACACCGGAGAACGTGGTGTTCCGAGAGGGCCGTGCCTATGCGCTGATCGACTTCGACATGGCGCGGCCGGTGAGCAGGGTGGCGGACTTCGTGAACCTGATGCTGTGGTGGGCGCCGCTCGGTGCGGACGCCGATCTGGAGCCGGAGTTGCGCGGTCTCGACCGGCCTCGGCGGAGCCGGTTGCTCGCGGATGCGTACGGGCTGTCCGACGCCGACCGGAAGCGGGTGCTGCCGTTGGCGATCGCGCGGAACGAGCGCGCTTGGCACACGATGAGGTACCGCGCGGAAACGCTCGGCGGTGGCTGGCAGCGGATGTGGAGCGAGGGAGTCGGCGACCAGATCCGGCGACGCCAGACCTGGCTCGAGGAGAACGCCGACCCCCTCACCACCGCCTTGCTCGGCTGACCACGACCCGCGCCTTCGAGGTCCGCGGTCAGCCGACCGCGACCTCGTCGGCGACCGGTTCGGCGTCCGGCGTCTTCTTGTCCCGCAGCAGCACCCGCGCGAGCACCGCCGACCCCAGCAGCGCCAGCGCGCTCGCCACGAACGTCCCGGACATCGACTCCGCGAACGCGACCCGCGCGACGTGCACCAGCCCTGGGTCTCCGACGGACAGCGCCTGTCCGATGGACCGGCGCGCCGCGGCGGGCGCCGACTCCGGCATGTTCGCGGTGAAGTTGTTCGCCAGCGCCGAGCCGAGAATCGCGATCCCCAGCGCCGCACCCGCCTGCTGCACGGTGTCGTTGAGCGCCGATCCGACCCCGGCGTACTCCTGCGGCACCGACCCCATCAACGCCGCCGTCGCCGCCGGCTGCGCGAGCCCGGCGCCCGCACCGAACACCCCGAGCGCCAGCGCGACCATCCCGAACCCGTCGTCCGCCGTGAGCGTCGACATCACCCCGAACCCGCCGGCCAGCACCACCAGCCCGGCGACCGTCATCGGCCGGTTCCCGATCTTCTGACCGAGCGTCGCGCCGACCCCGTTCACCAGGATCACCGCCACCGCCATCGGCGCCATCGCGAGCCCGGCCTTCGTCGGCGAGAACCCGAGCACGAACTGCAGGTACTGCGTCAACGCCAGCACCAGCCCGCCGTTCGCGACCTGCAACAACACCAGCGACAAACTGCCCCCGCTGAAGTTCCGGTCCCGGAAGAGCTGCAACGGCACCATCGGTACGTCGGTCCGCACCTCCCAGACCACGAACGCCGCAAGCCCCACCACCGCGAGCGCCAGCGTCGGCCACGAGACACCGTGCTCCGGCAACTCGATGATCACCCAGACCAGCGCGACCAGACCGACCATCGACAGCAGCGCACCGACCGGGTCCGGCTTCCGCCACGGTCCCTTCGACTCCGGCATCAGGATCACCGCGGCCGCGATCGCCAGCACCACCACCGGGACGTTGATCAGGAACACCGAGCCCCACCAGAACTTCGCGATCAGCGCGCCGCCCAGCACCGGTCCGCCGATCAGCCCGACCATCAGCACCGAGCTCCAGATCGACATCGCCCTGCGGCGTTCCGCGTCGTCGAAGACCGTGATCAGCACGGACAGCGTGCTCGGCATCACGATCGCCCCGCCGACGCCCATCAGCACCCTTCCGGCGATCAGCATCTCCGGCGTACCGGCGTACGTCGCGACCAGCGAGGCCGCGCCGAAGATCGCCAGGCCGACGATCATCACCTTCTTCCGGCCGTACCGGTCGGACAGACTGCCCGCGGTCAGCAGGAGGCCGGCGAACACCAGGATGTAGCTCGCCACGATCCACTGGATCTGCTGCGCGCTCGCGCCGAGGTCCTCGGTGAGCACCGGGATCGCGACGGTCAGCACGCCGTTGTCCAGCACCAGCACGAGCGTGCTCAGGCAGAGCACGATCAGGATCAGCCATCTGCGCGGATGCCGAGCGGCCATCGCGCACCTCCTCGAGTCGTTTCTTGAACACTGTTCAGCTTGCTTGAACAGTGTGCAATTAGAACTGAACGTTGGTCAAGTCCTGTACGGCGTTCAAGAATCGGCTAGGGTGGACCCATGGAGGAGTTCACGTCCGTCTGGACCCGGCCGAAGCGCAGCAGCCGGCGCCGCGAGCAGCCCGCGCTCACCCAGGCGCAGATCGTCGCGGAGGCGATCAAGCTGCTGGACGCCGACGGACTGGATGCGCTCACGATGCGCAAGCTCGGCGCAGCGCTCGGCGCGGTCGCGACCGCCGTCTACTGGCACGTCGCGAACAAGGACGAGCTGCTGGAGCTGGTCGTCGACGAGGTGTACGGCGAGATCGACGTACCGCCGGTGACCGATCCGGACGACTGGCGGGCGGCGGCCGAGACCGCGGCCCGGAGCCTGCGGGCGATGATCGTCCGGCACCCGTGGGTGGCGCCGACGCTCGCGGACGTCGGCATGAACTACCTCGGCCCGAACCTGATGCGGGTCTCGGACGAGATGCTGGGCTGCTACCTGGCCGCCGGCTTCGAGCTGGCCGAGGCGGACCAGGCGATGAACACCGTGCTCGGGTACGTGATCGGCGTCGCCTCGGTCGAGGCCGCGACCGTGACCAAGCTCAAGCGGACCGGCAAGGACATGGCAGCCTGGCAGGCCGAGGTCTGGCCGGCCGCGGTCCAGGCAGCAGCGCCGTACCCGAACATGCGCGCGCTGTACGCCGCACACAGCGGCGGCGATCTCGAGGCCGGCGGCGAGGACAACTTCAGCTACGGCCTGGACCGGACCCTGGACGGCATCGCCGCGCGGCTCGCCTGAGTCCTGGTTGCCTTGCGCCTGGTTGCCCGAGGCAACAAGCCTCGGGCCACCAGGACACGCGTCAGTGGGTGATCTTCACCTCGGCGCCGAGCTTCGCCGACTCGTAGATCGCGGACAGCATCTTGGCCATCTCCAGGCCCTGTTCCGCGGTCGCGTCGGCCGGGATCTCGCCGCGGCAGATCCGCAGGAAGTGCTCGATCTGGTTCGCGAACCCGACCTTGAAGTCGAACCCGAGCGAGTCGATCTGCGGCTGGACGTGCAGCAGCGTGTCGTGCCGCTCGGTGACCATCAGCAGCTCCGGCTCGATCTCCGCGCCGCCCTTGTCACCGTGGATCCGGACACTCAGCTCGTTCCGTGCGTGCAGCGAGTACGACGTGTCCACGTCGAGCACCGCCCCACCCTCGAACCGGATCTGCGCGGTCGCGTAGTCCTCGACCGTGTTCGGCCGCGCCGCCGACGCGGCCTTGTACCGGGTCAGGTTCTGGATGTTGTCGCGCGCACCCAGCGGGGCGAACGTCGCACCGGACGCGGACACCGGCTTCGGCATCCCCATCAGGTACCAGCACAGGTCGATGACGTGGACGCCGAGGTCGATCAGCGGGCCGCCGCCGGACAGCTCGACGTCACCGAACCAGCCGCCCGGGTTGCCGGCCGTCCGCAGCAGCGTGGCCCGTGCCGCGTAGATGGTGCCGAACTCACCCGCCTCCAGGAACCGCTTGGTCACCAGTGCGTTCGGTGCGTACCGCCGTACGTACCCGATCTGCAGCGCCTTCCCGGTCTCCTCGACCGCTTTCACCAGCGCCTCGGCCTCGGGCACCGTCACGGTCATCGGCTTCTCGACCAGGACGTTCTTGCCGGCCCGCAGCGCCGCCTCGGCGATCGGGGCGTGCAGCGTGTTCGGCACGCAGACGCTCACCGCGTCGACGGCCGGGTCCGAGAAGATCTCCTCGGGGTCGCCGGTCACCCGCTCGACCCCGAACTGCTCGCCACGCGCCTTCGCCCGCTCCAGGTCCACGTCGCACACCGCGACGAGCTCGGCCTGGTCGTTCTTCTGGTACGCGCTCAGGTGCTCGACGGCGATCGAGCCCAGCCCGATCACTGCAATCCGCGTCGTCATATCAGGCGTTGCCTTCCGTCAGTCGGAGGATGTTGGCCAGCGAACGCTCGATGGCAGGCAGCGGCGCCTCCATGCCCTCGAACTCCAGGCTCACCGGTACGTCGGGCTTGGTCGCGGCCAGTGCGAGCAGTCCGGCCACGTCCACGTCGCCGTGGCCCGTCACCGTGCCGAGCAGGTAGTCGCCGGCCAGCGTCTTCAGCCAGCCGTCACCCGCCGAGCGGCGGATGTGGAAGTCCTTCACGCCGATCGACGCCGCGACGTCGATCAGCCCGGCGGCGGTCTTGCCGGGGACCTCGCCTACGCACAGGCCGTTGCCGAGGTCGAGCGTGACCCGGAAGTTCGGGCGGTCCACGGCGTACACCAGGCGGGCCAGCCGCTCGCTGCCGTTCATGAAGAAGCCGTGGTTCTCGATCGTCGACACGATGCCGAGCCCGGCCGCGTGGTCGGCGACCGCCCGGCAGCCCTCGACGACCTGCGCGAACGTCGTCTCGAACTCGCCCGGGTCCTGCTCCCGCCACGCCCACGGCGCGACGTCGTGCCGGAAGATCCGCGCACCGAACGCGTGCGCGACGTCCAGCTGCCGGCGCAGCCGGTCGACCTCGCCGCTGTCTGCGGTCCGCAGGTCGCCGCTGACCAGGTAGTTCACGATCGGTACGCCGATCTCCTCGGCGTGCTTCGCGGTGTCGCGGACGACGTCCTGGTGCTCCAGGTAGTACTCGCCGTCCAGCGCGGCCACCTCGATGTGCCCGGCCGACGAGGCCGCGACCCAGTCCAGGACACCGATCAGGTCCATCTCGCCGCTCGTCATGAGCTGGCGGAAACAGTACGAGCTGACTCCGAGCTTCACTGCGTGGTCCTCTCCACTTCGTGAATGATGCGGTTCCACGGACTGGGGAAGTCGTGGATACCGTAGATCGCTGACTTCATCCGGTCGAACGCGTTGCCGACCGCCCCGAGCACCACTGCTTCGCGTCCCAGTGCCGCGGCGACGAAGGGTGGGCGCTCGGGGAAGACCAGTTCGTTCTCGACGGCGGCGGCGAGTGGACGGAGCAGCGCGCTGCTGTCCTCCGCCGGTCCGCTGCGGACGACGACCACCTCCGGGTCGACGACCAGCAGGACGGTCGCGATCCGCGGGGCGATCTGGGTGCAGAAGTTCTCGAGCTCGGCCTGCGCGTCGGCGTCGCCGGCGGCGGCTGCTGTCAGTACTTCCGCGCCGGTCGGCCGGGCCGACCAGACGAGTTGTCCCCGTTGGGCGTTGCGTGTCCAGCGCATGCCGCGCTGCGCGCCGAGCTCACCCGCGAGCCGGTGCCGGCCTTGGCGGATGACGCCGTTCAGCACGATCGACACCGACAGCCGATGCCCGATCTGCAGGTAGACGACATCGGAGTACCCACGCCCCGCCCCACCTCGCTGCTCCGCGAGGGCGGCCAACTTGATGTCGTTGTCCACGACGACGGGCAGCCCAAGCTCCTTCCCCAGCAACTCCCCCACCGGCAACCCCACCAGCCCGGGCATCGCAAGACTCGCCCGCAACCGTCCATCAGCCTCGACCACCCCCGGCAGCCCCACCCCCACCGCCCGCAACCGCCCAAGGTCGATCGAGTCGCCCCCCGCGTCCGGAGCACGCCGAGACCCGACGCTGCCGGGCTCCGAGTCCTGGGCGGATTGCCCGCGGTCGCTCGCACTCGCCGCGGCCTCGAGGGCACGCTGGATCAGCGAGAGGTCGGCGGGGCTGTCCGGTGGTACTTCGGCGTACCCGACGCGGCGGCCGGACAGGTCGCAGATGATCGCGCGGGCTCCGCGTGGGCCGAGGTCGACGCCGGCGACCAAGCCGGCCTCGCGGGCGAAGCGGAACGCCCGGGCAGGTCGGCCGGGGCCCGCCGTCGCCGGGCTGGTGCTCTCCACCAGGCCCGCGTCGAGGAGGTCGTCGAGGACGGCGTGCACCGTCGGTCGCGACAGCCCGGTGGCTTCGCTGAGCACGCCGACGGTGCGCGCCTCGTCCGCGTCGGCGAGGAAACGCAGGCAGGCGACCTGGTTCGCGGCTCGCTCCGCCTGCGCGGCTCCGCGTGCAGTCTCCATCGACCCCAACCAATTTAGGAACCGGCTTTAATAAAGACGGTAGCAGAATGGCTTGGGCAACGGCAACGACTGTTGCCGCCGGCAACTGGTGTGTCGCACCTGATCTGCGTGACAGGTCTTTTGCCAGGGAGTTGACCAGCACAGCCCGACCCCGCCAACCCCCGAAGCGGGGAAACAAATTCGCACGGAGCGACGGAAAGTTACCCCGGTCCCCCGCGGACCACGACGAGTCCCCCTGGCCAACCAGCCCTTCCGCCAGGCGCAAGCGCCCTGATCGGGTGGCGGCGGGACACCCTCTGGGGTCTGGGAACAAGCTATTGCGTGTGCCCAGACCCCATTGCTTGTCTACAGCCCCTCCACCCTGCGCGACATCCTCCACCTACCGCTACCGCTGCAGGATGCTGCGTTCGACGACCGTCCAGGTGGTCGTCGTCAGCACGTACACTCCGGCCGCCAGCGGCACGAACGCGACCGTCAGCAACGTCCCGAACGGCAGCAACTGCGCCACCCGCCGAGACAAGGTCGACACCGGGGTCGCGGAAGCATCCAGCTGCCGCAACTGCAGCCGCGCCGAGAAGAACGCAACTACAGCGAGCAACAGAGCGATCACCAGGTACGCCGGAGTGCCGGTCAGGATCGGCCAGTGCGCACCGAGCGGCGAGCCGAACAGGCTCCCGCTGATCAGCTGGTTCGACTCCCCCGCGACCATCGCGCGGGAGAACAGCGTGTACATCAACCAGAAGAACGGCAGCTGCGCGAGCAACGGCAGGAACCCGGCGAACACCGAAGTACCGGACTCCGCCTGCAGCTTCGTCAGCTCACGCTGCAGCCGCTCGGGATCTCCCCGGTGCTTGTCGGTGAGCTGTTTGTACTGCGGCATCATCGCGGCACGGGCCTGCATCCCGCGATGCGCCCGCACGCTGAGCGGGACCAGACACAGCCGGACGAGGAGGGTGCACAGCACGATCGCGATCACAGCGGCGTACGCGCCGGTCAGCGGCTGGAGTGCGGAGACGAGGGACGTGAGCAAGTGATAGGCACCGGCGACCGGTGCCTCCAGGAAGGAAGGCACAGCAGAACTCCACGAGTGAGTAGGAACAGGTAGCGAGGTGGAGCGCTACAGTCCCGGCGCTCGTGGTCGGGGCCTCCCGGCTGCGTCGGGATCCCGGAGGGAGAGATAGGCGGTACGCCGGGCGTTGGCCCGGGTGGCGCTCGAGCGCGCCGGCTGCGGCGAGACCAACGGGTTCCGCGCCGCCGTGCGGGCGACCTGGACCGCCAGGAACAGCAGGGCCGCCGCCGTGAACACGGCGACGGCCAGCAGACCCGATTCCGGGCCGAGGGCAGGCATCGCCAGCGACCACACGCCGGCGAACACCTGCCCCATCGTCATCAGTCCAGGTAGTCGCGGAGCACCTGGGACCGCGACGGGTGCCGGAGCTTCGACATGGTCTTGGACTCGATCTGGCGGATCCGCTCGCGGGTCACGCCGTACACCTTGCCGATCTCGTCCAGGGTCTTCGGCTGACCGTCGGTGAGACCGAAGCGCATCGAGACCACGCCGGCCTCGCGCTCGGACAGCGTGTCCAGGACCGCGTGCAACTGCTCCTGGAGCAGCGTGAACGAGACGGCCTCGGCCGGCACGATCGCCTCGGAGTCCTCGATCAGGTCACCGAACTCGGAGTCGCCGTCCTCACCGAGCGGGGTGTGCAGCGAGATCGGCTCCCGGCCGTACTTCTGCACCTCGATGACCTTCTCCGGGGTCATGTCGAGCTCCTTGGCGAGCTCCTCCGGAGTGGGCTCCCGGCCGAGGTCCTGCAGCATCTGCCGCTGGACGCGGGCCAGCTTGTTGATGACCTCGACCATGTGCACCGGGATCCGGATGGTGCGGGCCTGGTCGGCCATCGCCCGGGTGATCGCCTGCCGGATCCACCAGGTCGCATACGTCGAGAACTTGTAGCCCTTGGTGTAGTCGAACTTCTCGACCGCACGGATCAGACCGAGGTTGCCCTCCTGGATCAGGTCCAGGAACAGCATGCCGCGGCCGGTGTAGCGCTTGGCCAACGACACCACCAGGCGCAGGTTGGCCTCCAGCAGGTGATTCTTCGCGCGCCGGCCGTCCTCGGAGATCCACTCGTACTCGTCGCGGACCTTCTCCTTGAGCTTCGCGGCCTCGTCGGCGATCTGCTCCTCGGCGAACAGGCCGGCCTCGATCCGCTTCGCGAGCTCGACCTCCTGCTCCGCGTTCAGCAGCGGGACCTTGCCGATCTGCTTCAGGTAGTCCTTGACCGGGTCCGCGGTGGCACCGGCGACCATCACCTGCTGCTCGGGCTCGTCGGTCTCGTCGGCCTCGGAGACGATGAAGCCCTGGTCCTCGGTGAGCTCCTTCTCCAGTGGCTTCACCGCGTCCGGGCTGAAGTCGGCCTCGTCCACATCGTCCAGCGCGCGCGGCTTACCGGTCTTCGGGTCGATGGACAGACCCGCCTCGGACACTGCCTTCTTCGCCGGAGCCTTCTTGGCAGCGGCCTTCTTCGCGGGGATACCGTCCTCCTTGGTGCCGGCGGCCTTCACCGCCGCCTTCTTCGCGGCCACCTTCTTGGCGGCCGGCTCGGTCACTCGGGCGCTGGTCCTCGGAGCCGTGCTGCGGGCGGTGGCGGCCACGGCCCGGGCCGGCTCGGCGGGAAGGTTCTCGGACGAGCTGGACGACACGAATTACCTCTCGTCTGACGCAGGGTTTGTACGACGGTACGACTGATGAAGCTGTGGGTGTTGCTGAGTCTTTGGGCACTGCTGTTGGCGGCTGCTCGCTGGTCAGGCGGCGGCAACAGTCCATTGTAATCCGCGAACCAAGCCCACGCGTCGCACGACCCCCCAGAACGGCGCCTTTCCAGGGGGTCGTCGGTCGATCTTTGCTCACCCGTTACGTGTCTGCCGGAGCGGTCGTGCGACGACCGGCCGCCGGACCAGTTGCTGCTCCTGCTTGAACTGCCGGACCTTCACCAGCGACGCCACGTCGATGACGTCGGCGACGGACTTGTACGCGCCGTCCTCGCCGTACGGCTCGGACGCCTCCCGCCAGCCGCGCGGCCGGACCTTGAGCTGCTTGCCGAGCAGCGCGACGAAGATCTTCGCCTTCTGCGCGCCGAACCCCGGCAGGGCGGACAGCCTGGCCAGCAGGTCGTCACCGGACTTCACGTCGGACCACAGGCCCGAGGCGTTCCCGGAGTACTGATCGTCGAGGTGCTTGGCCAGGGTCTGGATCCGGGCCGCCATCGCGGTCGGGAACCGGTGCACGGCGGGCGGGCCGGCCACCAGCTCGACGAACGCGTCCGGATCGTAGTGCGCGACCGTGGGCGGGTCGAAGGGACCGATCATCCGGTGCGCGATCGCTACCGGGCCGGCGAACGCCCGTTCCATCGGAATCTGCTGGTCGAGCAGCATGCCCACCAGCAGGGCGAACGGATCTCTGCTCAACATCTCGTCGGCGTCGGGTTGCTGGGCCAGGCACAGCTTCCTGCTGCGTATCGAAGTCACCTCAGTCCTCCCCTTCGTCGGCCTTCACGGCCAGCACCGGACACGGCGCATCCAGCAGCACCCGCTGCGCGTTGCTGCCGAGGATGAGCTTCCCGACCGGAGACCGGCGCCGCAGCCCGATCACGATGAACTCCGCGTGCACCTGCTCGGCGACGGCCACCAGGTCCTCCGCCGGATCCAGGCCACGGACCAGTTGCCGCACCTCGTACGGCACACCGGTCGCGTCGAGCTGCTCCCGTACCTCCGTCAGCGCCGCGTCGCTTGCCGCGGCTTCGTCGCTGTCGTAGCTGCGCCCGCCCCGATGCGAGTTCACCACCACCAGCTTGGCGTCCCGCAGCGTCGCTTCCTCCGCTGCCCGCCGAAGGGCCGCACGGCCTTCCGCCTTCGGCACATAACCCACGACGATGGTCGTCATCGCCCTGCCTCACCTCCGGGTGTGTGTCGACCCGTCTCGAACGATACTGCTCCCGACCCCGGTCGGCATCCGCTGCATTTGCACCTGTTGTGTCGCACCGGTGACGGAGGGCTGCCGGTGCCCGACTACTACCCGCCGCGGGCTTGCCTAACCTTCCGGTGGCCACACCTTTGCAGGGCTGTCACCGAAAGCGCCACCCCTGTAGTCCGGGTCGTTATCGAACTCGTCCCGGATCGGCCCCCGGAGACCGCCTTCCACGCCGTTGCCCAGGGCAAGAGCGGACCGGTTCCGCCAGGAGGACCGGGGTTCCGCCGGTCCTGTCTCACGTTGTCGCCATCCCTAACCGGTTCAGTCCACACCGGTTCAGTCCACCGGCCACTCGTGCACGGGCGTGTTGTCGTGCATGTGGTCGCGGTACCGGCGTAACATCCCGCGCAATGCGTCCCGGCGACCGTGCGAGCCCTGTGTATACAGGCGATGGAAGACGTCCGCCTGCCAGGACGCACCGTTACGGTTCGTGAGGCAACGCTGCTCGACGATGCCGAGCAGCCGATCCCGCACCGCCACGTCGACGCCCCAGGCATCGAGACCGCGAACCGCCAACGGCAGCAGGCGTCTGAGCACCAGCTCGGTCGCGCGCGCCGTACCGACGCCCGGCCAGAACACCTCGGCGTCGATGCCGTTCCGGGCCGCGGCGTGGAAGTTCTCCTCGGCGGCGCTGAACGACATCTGTGACCAGATCGGCCGTTCGTCGTCGGCCAGCGCCCGGACCAGCCCGAAGTAGAAGGCGCCGTTGGCAATCGTGTCGACCACCGTCGGGCCGGCCGGCAGCACGCGATTCTCCACCCGCAGATGCGGCTTCTCCCGGACAACGTCGTACACCGGGCGGTTCCAGCGATAGATCGTCCCGTTGTGCAGCCGCAACTCCGAAAGTGCTGGCGTGTCGCCGCGGTCCAGCACCGCGATCGGATCCTCCTCGGACGTGACCGGCAGCAGCGCCGGGTAGTACCGCGAATTCTCCTCGAAGAGGTCGAAGATCGAGGTGATCCACCGTTCACCGAACCAGACCCGCGGGCGCACGCCCTGGGTCTTCAGCTCGTGCGTACGGGTGTCGGCGGCCTGCTCGAACAACGCGATCCGGGTCTCGCGGAGCAGCTCCTTGCCGAACAGGAACGGCGAGTTCGCCCCGACCGCGAGCTGTACGCCGGAGATCGCCTGCGCGGCGTTCCAGTACCGCGGGAACGCCTCCGGCGTGACCTGCAGGTGGAACTGCGTCGACGTACAGGCGGCCTCCGGGACGATGCTGTCCGCGGTCACCTGCAGGCGTTCGACGCCGTCGATGGAGATCTGCACGTCCTCGCCACGGGCGGCGAAGATCTGGTCGTTGAGCAGCGCGTACCGCGGGTTGGTGCTGAGCGCGTCCCGGCGGATGTGCTCGGTCAGCAGGGTCGGCAGGATCCCGACGATCACCATCGACGAGCCGGTCCGGGCCGCCTTGTCCTCGGCGGCGTTCAGGCTGTCCCGGATGTTCGACTCCATGGTGTCCAGCCCGAGCCCGTCGATCTGCCCGGGCGGCACGTTGATCTCGATGTTGAACTGGCCGAGCTCGGTCTGGAACGCGTCGTCCTCGATCGCGCTCAGCACCTCGGCGTTCTTCATCGCCGGGTCGCAGTGCTCGTCGACCAGGTTCAGCTCGATCTCGATGCCGGTCATCGGACGGTCCGGGGCGAACCGGTTCTCGCGCAGCATCCGCGCGAAGGCGTCCAGATTGCGGTGCACCTGCTCCCGGAACGCGGTCCGGTCCGCCCGGCTGAACTCGACCCGGTCGACTTCCTCACCCATCAGCGGCCTCCCCTGGTGGATCCCCCACTACTGCATGGCCTCAGTGTGCCTGAAGGTGCCCCGCCGCGCGCTGTTCAATCGCGTCGCGGTCAGACCGGGTACACGATGAAGTCGTCGCGCTCGATCCGGACCGGGTCCGCGCCTGCCTCGGCGAGTACGTCGATCAGCTCGGTGAGTACGGCGGGACGCAGCTGGAGGACGTGCTCGCCGGGGTGCTGGTCGGCGCCCATCTCGTAGTCCTTGCCCGGCTCGGCGGTCATCTCGATGTGCGCGCCCAGTACCCACTCCACCGGCTTGCCTCCGGCAACGAACTCCCCCAGCCGCGCGATGCTCGCCCGGTACGCCGGCCAGTCGAAGACGTAGAGCCTGCCCGGGTACAGCGAGTCGCCGGTGAACAGGATCCGCGTGTCCCGGTCGTACAGCGCGAGGTGCGACGCGTGATGGCCCGGGATCGCCACCACGTCCAGCACCCGTCCACCGAGGTCCAGCTGCCGTACGCCGTTCGGCCAGTCGGCGAATCCGAAGTACCGTGCGACGTCCTCGGCCGACCTGCCGACCGCCTCCGGGAACTCGGGGTCGCCGCCGACGTGGTCGCCGTGACCGTGCGTGTGCGCGACGACCAGCTCCCGCACCCCCGCGAGCCTCTCGACCAGCGGACGCAGCGGCACGTCGCCGGTGCCGGTGTCGAGCAGGAGGGCGTGGGTCGTGCCGAGGAGGAGGTAGAGGAACGGGCCCTCGAAGTTGGTGCGGAGGGACTGGCGGATGATCGCCGTACGGTCGTCGTACCAGTGCACCTGGTGCTCAGGAGTGGACGGGTCGAGGCCGTCGTCCCAGCGGTCGGGGAAGCTCATGCCGGGAATTGTCGGTGACACTGGCGACAATTGCCCAGTGCGTAATGATCCGTCGGTGCTGCACGTCGACCTGGACGCGTTCTTCGCGGCCGTCGAGCAGCGGGACAAGCCGTCGCTGCGGGGCAAGCCCGTGGTGGTCGGCGGGATCGGCGTGCGCGGAGTGGTGTCCACGGCGTCGTACGAGGCCCGCCGGTACGGCGTCCGGTCGGCGATGTCGACCGCGGAGGCACGCTCCCGCTGCCCGCACGCGGCCTACCTGGGTCCGCGCTTCGAGGTGTACCGGGAGACCAGCCGCGCGGTGATGGCCGAGATGCGGGCGCTGTCGCCGCTGGTCGAGCCGCTGTCCGTGGACGAGGCGTTCGTCGACCTGTCCGCGAGCGGACTCACCGGGCTGACCGTCGACGACGTCCGGGCGATCGCGGACGACCTGAAGGCCGCGATCCGGAAGGTGAGCGGCGGGCTGACCGCGTCGGTCGGCGCGGGCACGTCGAAGCTGATCGCGAAGATCGCCAGCGAGCTCGACAAGCCGGACGGCGTGGTCGTGGTGCCGGCCGGGACCGAGGCGGAGTTCCTGGCGCCGATGCAGGTGACCGTGATCCCGGGCGTCGGGCCGGCGACGGCGCAGCGGCTGAGCATGGCCGGCGTCCGGACGGTCGCCGACCTGCAGCAGCTCGACGAGGACGAGCTGATCCGCCAGGTCGGCTCGGCGCACGGCACCAGCCTGCACCGGCTCGCGGTCGCGGCCGACGACCGTCCGGTGGTGAGCGACCGGGAGACGAAGTCGGTCAGCGTCGAGGACACGTTCGAGACCGACCTCATCGACCGCGCGCTGCTCACCGCGATCGGCGACCGGATGGCGCACCGGGTCGCCGAGCGGCTGCAGAAGGCGCAGCTGTCCGGGCGGACCGTCACCGTGAAGACCCGGATGCACGACTTCACCACGCACACCCGTTCGTCGACGCTGGCCGGGCCGACCGACGACGCCCGGGTGATCGCGCGGGTGGCCCGCCGGCTGCTCGAGGAGAGCGAGATCGGCGGCGGCATCCGCTTGCTCGGTGTAGGCGTCTCGTCACTCGCCGACTGGATCCAGGACGACCTGTTCACCGAGGACGAGCACGCGGCGAACCCGATCGAGGTGGTCGAGCTGCCGTCCCGGCGGCGCGATCAGCGCGGGTTCCACCCCGGACAGGACGTCGAGCACTCCGGCCACGGCCGCGGTTGGGTGTGGGGTTCCGGGCGCGGCCGGGTGACGGTCCGCTTCGAGACCGCGGACACACCGCCAGGCCCGGTACGGACGTTCTCGGTCGACGATCCGGCCCTCACCAAAGTGCAGCACACCGGTGCCGATGCAGACGGCGGACCCGAAACGGACCACAATGGGTCAGGTGACTGACGAGCGGCGGGGCGTGTACCCGTTCTGCGCGCCGTGTACCGCGGCGTCGGAGGCCTGGCGTACCGCCGAGCTGACAGGCCCGATGGGCGGCCGGTTCTACGGCCACCACGACGTCTGCGAGAACTGTGGGTCCTCGGTGCGGACCCTCTACAACACGGTGCTGTGGGTGCCGGTGTCGAAGGCCGGGCGGTACCGGATCATCCCGACCGGTGGCCGCTCGTACGTCGCCCGCCGGGTGGTCGACGAGCCGGTCGCTGCCGTCGTACGGCGGGAGCCGGTGGCGGTCGCGCATCCCGAGCTCGACGCCACCCCGGAGTACCGGCTGGCCGAGGCGTGCTGGGCCGAGAGCGAGCCCGGTCAGGCGCTGCCGCACTATCAGGCGGCCCTGGCCGAGCGGGAGCAGGTGCTGGCCGCGGACGATCCGGCGACGTTGCGGGTCCGGCTGCGGGTCGCGCAGGGACTGCTCGCGACGGCGAACTACGGTCGCGCGATCGCGTGGTTCGAGCTGATCACGCCGCAGCTGGTCGCGGTGTTCGGGCCGCATCACGAGCTCACCCGGGCGGCGACCGAGGCGGTGACCGGTGCGCGGCTGATGGTCGGCGGTCCGCGCTCGGAGGCGCTGCTGCTGACCGACATCGTTGCCGCTGACATCGATCGGCTCGCGGCCACGGACCGGCAACTGGTGCGCGATCGGGCAGCGTTGGGCAAGGCGTTGCTCGCGTGCGGCGACATCTCGGACGCGGTCGAGGCGCTGATCCAGGTGGTGCGCGACGCCGTACCGGGGCATCCGGACACTGCCGTCTATCGTGCGGCGCTGACCGAGGCGTGCGAGGTCGCCGAGGCGCGCGGGAAGAAGCGCGACGTCCAACTGGCCGGCGCGGCGCGGCAGTTGCTCAGCCGCGCAGACGCACCGACAAGCAGGTGACGCAGCCTTCCAGCTTCTCGAACTCGCTGATGTCGACGACGACCGGCGTGTAGCCGAGCCCCGCGAACAACTCCGCCGACTTCGGCGCCGACGCCGCCATCAACAGCCGGTCGTCATCCAGCAGTACGACGTGCGCACCCGCTTCCTCGGGCACCGCTCGGAAGCTGCCGAACGCGCCCGGGTCGTCCACCAGCGGCTCGTAGCCGATCACCGTCCCGTCAGGCAACGCCGTCACCGCCGACTTCAAATGCAACACCTTGCTAACGGGAACACCACGCACCACAGGCTCTCCCACCGCCCGCGCAGCGCCGGCTGAGCCGGCGGGTGCGGCGAGGGCTGCCCGGAGTTGGGCGATGCCGGCGGCATTCGTGCGGCCGCCCTGGCCGACGTAGATGGTGGAGCCGATCTTCAGCACATCGCCACCGTCGAGCGTGCCGGGTTCGACAATCGGTACGACGCGGTAGCCCTGAGCGGCCACCGTCTCCGCCGCGGCCGCTGCCTCCGCCCGGCGTTCCATGGCCCCAGCGCGGGCGATCACCGCCACGTCGCCGTACACCACCATCGTGTCCTCGACGAACACACCGTCCGGGCATTCGTCGATCGACGGCACCTCGACGGTCGTCCACCCCGCGCCGTGCAGCGCGTCGACGTACGCCTGCCACTGCCGCCTCGCCAGCCCGACATGCACCGGCTGCCGCTCGACATGTGTGACCAGCCCGTCAGCAAGCCGCGAGCTCGGACGGCGGACCAGGGCCTTCTGCATGGCTGCAGCGTATCCGTGCACCTGCAGCCTTCCGCGGCTGGCGCGGCCTGACCATGACACCCGCCGGCACGAAAACGTCACCGCTACCGCGTAACCGCACCCATGAGGCCGGAACCCACGCCGGCCGAGCGGCCGCGGTCACCCAGCCGAAGGCCCGTCGGCCGGGGCCCATTTGGGGCGGTCCAGCATCGGCGTTCCGCCGTTCGTCCAGTATTCGAATGGCTGGGCCAGCCCTCGGGCCACGCGCCAGTCCCGGACCTGCCGAAGGCAGCCCAGGACCGTCTCCTTGAACATGGCGCGTTCAAGTGTGTCGAGCGAAACCGAACAGATCGCCTTTGTATCCCTGTCGAAGCCGTAGAAGGGGGCGTGACGCTCCATGAGCACGTCGAAGCTCGGCGGGCAGGGCCAGGACCTCTGCCCTGCGGTCTGCGACCTTGACCGCGATGATGCCTTCGGTACCTGCGCTGTCGGCCATGGCATCCCCTCCTGGCTGTTCAAGTGCCGGGCGACACAAAGATCAGCCATCATGCCCGTCCGGCCTCGGCGGCGCCGAACTCCCCAACCTCACAACGCTCGCCAAACCCACTGGACTCGCCGGACTTGTCGCGGCCGGCCCGTCTACCCGGTTCGGCGGGTGTGGCTCACAGAGGCAGAGTGAGCCCTTCTTCTGCTGCGATCACTTCCCCGTCGAAGATCTGCTTGGCCTCTGCTACGGACACTGAGCGGTCGGATCCCGGCCAGAAGTGTGTCAGGAGCAGGCGCTTCGCACCGCGCGAACCGCGTGCGGCCTCGGCTGCCGTCATCAGATAGCGGTCAGAAGCATCACCCTGGAGCGTGGCGTCCGAGATGAACAGATCGGTCCCCTCGGCGAGCCTTCGCAGCTCCGGCGACGGTCCACTGTCGCCGGTGTACGCAACCGAAACCCCGGGCGCCGACAACCGCACCCCGAGATTCGTCTTGTAATGCGGCAGTTCCACCGTCAGTACGTCGAACGGCCCGATCCGCGTGGTCCCCGCCAACTCGTGCACGTCGAACACCTCCGCCGGATCAGGCTCCGGCTCGAGCGCACGCAGTACGTCGAGAACACCCGGGGCACAGTGCAGCGCAACCGGCGGCGCGTCGGGCGCCTCGTAGTGCCGCACACGCGCGAGGGCGCTCACATCGACGCAGTGGTCCGGGTGCTGGTGGGTCACCACGACCGCGTCGACCTCACCCCGCGGGCAGTGCTCCAGCAGACGCGGCAGCGCGGCGTACCCGAGATCGAGCACCACGCGGAACCCGTCGTACTCCAGCAGGAATCCGGCGCACGCCCGGCCCGCCTCCGGCCAGGCGCCGCAGGAGCCCAGGACGGTCAGCGACCTCACGCGAACGGACGATCGCTCGGCACGATCTCCTTGCCGAGCGGCAGCAGCGAGACCGGGATCAGCTTGAAGTTCGCGATGCCGAGCGGGATGCCGATCACCGTCAGGCAGAGCGCGATCCCGGTGGTCAGGTGGCCGAGCGCCAGCCACCAGCCGGCGAAGACGATCCAGATCAGGTTGCCGAGCAGCGCGCCCGCGCCGGCGCTGCGCTTGTCGACGACCGTCCGGCCGAACGGCCACAGGGTGTACCCGGCGATCCGGAACGCGGCGATCCCGAACGGGATCGTGACGATCAGCACGCAGCAGATGATCCCGGCGACCGTGTACCCGACCGCCAGCCAGAACCCGGCCAGCACCAGCCAGATCAGGTTGAGAAGCGTCTTCATGTCTCCCAGCGTGCCACCTGACGGGTGTGTTCCCGGACGAGTTCGGCCACAAGTCCGGGATCGTTCCGGGGCATCCAGTGGCCACCCCTGACCACCTTCACGGTCAGGTTCGAGGCCCAGCGCGCGACGGAGGTCTGCAGCGGGGTGGTGACGTACAGGTCGGCGTCGGGCGACACCGCCAGCACAGGTACGTCGGTACGGCGCTCCGCGGGCCGCAGCAGGTGCCGGACGACGTTCGCACGGTAGAGCTTCATACCGTTGACGTAGTCGCCGAGCGCGCGGTGGTGGTCCGGGTCCTGCTTATCGAGGAGGTTGACGGCGCGCTGCGCCCATCCTTTGCGCCAGGCAAGCTCCGGGAGCCAAGGGAGGTGGAGGTAGAAGATGTACCAGGAGTGCAGCAGTTGTTTGAGTACTGCGCGGTTGCCTTGGCGAAGGAAGTATCCGGCATGGTCCAGTGACGGCCCCGAGATGGACGTAAAAGACGCGATCCGATCCTGCAAGTCAGGGTCGGTCACAAAATGCCACGCCTGAATCGACCCCCAGTCGTGCGCCAGCACATGCACCTCCCGCCCGGCCTGATCGAGTACCGCCTGGAAATCTTCTTGGAGGCGGTCCAGGGAGTACGCGGAGGTGCTGATCGGGTGGTCGGACTCGCCGGCTCCTCGTACGTCGTACGTGACGACCTCGAAGTCCTCCGCGAGCAGTTCGGCCACCGGCTCCCACAACGCGGCGTTGTCCGGATAGCCGTGCACACATACGAGAACCGGCGCACCCGGGTTCGCGTAGGTGTAGACGGCGATGCGGGTGCCGTCGGAGCTAGTAGTTGCCGACTTCGAGGGTGGCAAAGGTCATCCCCGCTTTCATCAGGCGTTCGCGCAGGGCGGGGCCCATGGCTGCGGCTGTTGTGGTTTGGCCGGCGGTCTCCGGGAGGTCGTCGAGGGCCAGGCAGAGGGCGCTTTCACCCAGCATCTTGGCGGTCTCGTCGTACCCGGGGTCGCGGCCGGCCACCTCGGTGACGACCTGTTTGCCGCCACCGCGGCCCACGAAGCGGACGTTGAACCAGGAGCGGGCACGGGTCTCGAGGCTCGGGCCGTCGCCGGGCTGCAGCCGCTTGAGCAGCGCGTTCCGTACCGGCGGCACCTGCGCGCCGGCGACCAGCAGGCCTACCCCACCGATGCCTGCGGCAACAGCCGGCAGGCGCTTCATCGCGGCGTAGTGCGAGTACCTGAAGTCGGGTCCGTAGCGGTCGAGGAGCCGCCCCGAGAACCCGACGATCTGTGGGTCGATCGTCGGCAGCGGAACCGCCCAGAACCCTTGCTGGCGGTGGATCCGGCCCGTCACCGCACGCGCCTTCCGCCCCTGCGGCCGGGCCTCCGCGGCCCGCCGTGCCCGGTGCGCGTCGAGGTTCTGCTTCGGCCGCGAGAACGCCGTGATCGCCGTGTGGAACGTCCCACCCGACGGCCGGCCACCGGCCCGGAGCAGACCGTCGACCTGGATCGGCACGTTCTCGGGCAGCTGCTCCACGGTGTACTGCACCCCGAGGTCGTACGGGATCGAGTCGAAGCCGCACGCGTGGATGATCCGCGCCCCGGTCTGCTTGGCGCGCTCGTCGTACCGCACGTACATCAGGTCCAGGAACTCCGGCTCGCCGGTCAGATCGAGGTACCCCGTCCCGGCCTCGGCACAGGCCGCCACGAGCGGTTCGCCGTACTGCACGTAGGGGCCGACCGTCGTCGCGACCACCTTCGCCGACTCGGCCAGCGCACGCAGCGACTCGGCGTCCGTGACGTCGGCGTACAGGACGTCCTTGCCGAACCGCTCCAGCTTGGCCTTGTTGCGTCCGGCAACGGCCCAGCGGAACCCCTCCGGCGCGTTCTTCTCCAGGTACTCCGCGGTCAGCGCGCCTGTGAACCCGGACGCCCCGAGCAGTACGACGTCGTACGCGCGGCTCATTTCCCGGCAGCCTTCTCGGTATCGGCCAGGCCGCCCGCGCCGGTCGGCCGGGAGGACGCTTCCGCGCCGCGTGCCTGGACGTCGGCGAGCGCCGCCGCGTCCGCCTTCGGGACGCTGAACCGCGAACCCGCCTCGATGAGGTGCGGCAGCACCCACCGGACCACCTTCAGCGCGCCGATCCAGCCGGGCACGTGCACGGTCCGCGAGCGCTTCGTGATCCCCTCGACGAACTTGCCGACCGCGAAGTCCAGCGGGTACGTCCTGCTCACCATCGGGATCCCGGTCCGGACCTTGCCGAACACCGGGTGCGTGTCGACGCCGCGCACCATGTCGGTGTCCACGAACGTCATGTGCGCGACGCCGACCCGCACGCCGAGGTGCTTCAGCTCCGGCCGCAACGTGTCGCCCATCGCCTCGACACCGGCCTTCGCCACGTTGTACGACGCGAGCCCCGGGATGTGCACGATCGCGGCCAGCGACGACACCAGCAGGAGGTACCCCTTGCTCTCCAGCAGGTACGGCAGCGTCAGGTGCACGGTCCGCCAGACACCGAGCAGGTCCACGTCGATGACCCGCTCCCAGGCCTTCGGGTCCATGCTCCGGGTGAAGCCCGGCGCGGCGATGCCGGCGTTCGCCATCACGACGTCGATCCGCCCGTACCGCTCCGCGATCCCCTCGACGGCGGCCTGCAGGGAGTCGACGTCCGTGACGTCGGCCTCCCACCAGCCCGCGTCCGGGCCGCAGTCCTCGGCGACCTTCTTCAGCTCGTCCGGCTCCAGGCCGACGAGGGCGAGGGTGGCGCCGTCCTGCGCCAGCTTCCGGGCGACCGCGGCACCGATCCCCCGGGAGGCTCCGGTGACGAGCACGACTTGACCGGCCAACGGACGCATCGGGAACCTCCAGCTTGTTGAGTGGATACTCAACAGTAAGTGCTTGTTGACCGATTACTCAATAGACTGGCTGCTATGACCCAGACCTCATCCTCCAGGCTGCGCCCCGGCGAACGGCGCGCGCAGATCCTGGCCGCCGCCCGGCGCGTACTGCTCGCGGACCCGCACCGCGAGCTCACGGTGGAGCTGGTCGCCGCCGAGGCGGGGGTCTCCCCCGCACTGCTGTTCCACTACTTCGGCTCGAAGAAGAAGTTCCAGTACGCCGTCATCGAGGAGGCGGCCGCCGAGGTCATGCTGCGGACCGCTCCGGACCCGTCGTTGCCGCCGGCCGAGCAACTCCGGGCCGGCATCCGCGCGTTCGTCCGCGCCGTACTCGAGGCCCCGCAGCTGTACCGGGCGACGCTGCTGATGTCCGCGGCCGGCGACCCCGAGATCCGGGCGCTGCACTCCGACCTGCGGCGGGTGTTCAGCCAGTGGGTGATCGGCGCGGTCGCCGAGCGTGGCATCGAGGTCACCCCCGTCGTCGAGCTCGCCTGTCACGGCTGGCAGGGTTACGTCGAACAGACCCTGCTGGTGTGGATCGACGACCCGACCGTCTCGCCGGAAGCTCTCGAGCATCTCTGTGAACAGTCGCTGGACGCGATCCTTTCGACGACGACCTAGTGAGTCACATGAACAAGTTCTTCCTGATCGTCCACATCCTCGCCGCCGTCCTCTGCGTCGGCCCCGTCACCGTCGCGGCCAGCATGTTCCCGCCGCTCGCGCGGAAGCTGCTGACCGCGGAGACCCCCGACGCGGGCGGGCTGCCGGTGCTGCACCGGATCACCGAGGTGTACGCGTGGGCGAGCCTCGCGGTACCGCTGTTCGGGTTCGCGCTCGCGGGCAGCATGCACGTGATGGGCGAGGCGTGGCTGATCAGCTCGATCGTGCTGACGCTGGCCGCGGCGCTAGTGCTCGCGTACCTCGTCGTCCCGGCCCAGTCCGCCGTACTCGCGGTCGCCGGCGGTACGGCGGAGGAACGCGGCGCCGTGCTGTCGAAGGCGAAGCAGCTCTCGATGACGTCCGGGATCTTCGGCCTGCTCTGGCTGATCGTGCTGGTGCTGATGGTGGTCAAGCCCGGGCATCACGGAGGGTAAGGTCTTGCCGTGCTGGTTGCCACGGTGAACGTGAACGGGATCAGGGCCGCCTTCCGGCGCGGGATGGGGCCGTGGCTGCAGGACGTCGACCCGGACTTGCTGCTGATGCAGGAAGTCCGCGCGCCTGACGACGTTCTGCGCGATCTGCTCGGCGGCGACTGGAACGTCGCGCACGCCGAGCCCGCCAGCGACGGGCACAAGGGCCGCGCCGGTGTCGCGGTGGCGACCCGGCGGCCGATCAAGGGCGAGCGCGGCGACATCGGCCCGGAGCGGTTCGACGGCTCCGGGCGGTGGGTCGAGGCGGACGTGGTCCTCGACGACGGATCGACTCTGACGGCGATCAGCACGTACGTCTTCACCGGCGAGTTCGAGACGCCGCCGCGGCAGGAGGAGAAGTACGCGTTCCTGGACGCGATCACCGCACGGCTGACCGATCTGCGCGCCGACGGCCGGCACGTGCTGATGTGCGGCGACCTGAACATCGCGCACCGCGAGGAAGACCTGAAGGCCTGGAAGGCGAACCGCAAGAAGAGCGGCTTCCTGCCCGAGGAACGCGCCTGGCTGGACCGGCTGTTCGAGGCCGGCTGGGTCGACCTCGGCCGCAGGTTCGGCGGCGACGGCCCCGGCCCGTACTCGTGGTGGTCCTGGCGCGGCAAGGCCTTCGACAACGACGCGGGCTGGCGCATCGACTACCAGATCGCCTCCCCCGAGTTCGCGACCACCGCGAAGAACTGCGTCGTCCACCGCGCCCCCACCTACGCCGAACGCTGGAGCGACCACGCCCCGGTCGTCGCGACGTACGCCCTCTAACCGACCCGTGGCCCTATGAATACACCACCATCTGCATCGGAGCGGACCGACGGATCGTCAGTGCGGATCGGCGCTCTGGTTCCGCTCACCCGGCCCGGCTGGGTCGAGGCAGGCCGGCATCTGCTCGCTGGACTCGAGCTTGCCGCTCGCGAAGTCAATGACACCGGCGGGATCGCCGGACGACCACTCGAGCTGGTCGTCCGAGACACCGCAGCCGATCCTCAGAAGGCCGCGGCGGCCGTGGACGAATTGGCCGGCCTGGGCGTGGCTGCCTTGGCAGGGGAATATCACAGTGTCGTGGCGCGCACCGCTGCTGCCAGGGCCGATGCCCTCGGGCTGCCGTTTCTCTGCTCGTCGGCGGTTCTCGACGCGCTCACCGAACAACCAACGGATTGGGTCGCGCGCCTCGCGCCACCGCAGTCCCGCGGCTGGCAGCTGTACGCCGACTTCCTCCTCCGCGCGGGCCACCGCCGAATCGCCGTGGCTACCCAGCCGACCGTCTACTGGGCGTCCGGGACCCGCATCCTGCGGGACAGTCTCGCTCCCCGCGGCGGCACCGTCATCGAGCTCGACATGAGCGCGCTCACGCCCGCCGCCGTGTGCGACGAGCTCGCCGCCCAGCGGGCGACGGCCCTCCTTCTTCTGGTCGGCCATCCGGAGCCGGCCGTGCCGATCGTCAAGGCGGTTCGCCGCGACCAGCGCCTCGCCGAGGTCATGCTGGGTGCTCCGGCAGGGCAACCGGAGTTCACCGAATGGGCGGCGCTGCTCGGCGACGACGGCGCCGCGATCCCGTTCTTGCGCTACCTGCCCGAGCGCCTCGGCCCGCTCGGTACCCGAGTCGAGACCACGCTCCGCGAGCGGCTCGGCGGAGCGCCCTCCTTTGTCGCCTTCGAGGGCTACGACACGGTCGCCGTTCTGGCCGACGTACTGCGTTCTCAGGGCGCGGACCGGGCGCGCATTGCCGACTTCTGGCCGCGTGTTGCCGTCGAGGGCACCCGTGGGCAGATCCAGTTCTCCCGCACGCCAGGCATCAGCGTCTGGCAATGGGCCGGTACGCCGATCCAGGTCGTCGATCGAGATCCGGCGGAAGCCGATCGCTTCCGGATCCTTCACGCCGGCGGAGAGAGCACGGCGGCACAACCGCCCACCACCTGAGCTGGGTTCTTCGCGCGGGTTCAGCGGCCGCCGCTCACCTGTCGCCTGGTGTCGCGGGTAGTCTCACCGCATGGCTGAGTCTTCTTCTGTTACGCCGCCGGTTGCTGCCCGGAAACCGGTCGAGCGGACGCACCACGGCGACACGTTCGTCGACGAGTACGAGTGGCTGCGGGACAAGTCCGACGACGAGGTCCTGGGGTACCTGCGGGCCGAGAACGCGTACACCGAGGCGCGCACCGCACACCAGGAATCGTTGCGTGAGGCAATCTTCAAGGAGATCTCCGACCGCACGCTGCAGACCGACCTGAGCGTGCCGGCCCGGCGCGGCGGGTACTGGTACTACTCGCGCACGATCGAGGGACAGCAGTACGCGCTGCACTGCCGGGTGAAGGTCGACGGCGACCAGCCGCCCGCGACCGACGGCGAGATCGCCGGCGAAGAGGTGATGCTGGACGGCAACGAGGTCGCGGGCGACTCCGAGTTCTTCTCGCTCGGCACCATCGACGTCTCCCCCGACGGCCGGCTGCTGGCGTACTCCGTCGACGTCAAGGGCGACGAGCGGTTCACGCTGCGGATCAAGGACCTGAGCACCGGCGAGCTGCTGCCGGACGAGCTGCCCGACGTGCACTACGGCTCCGCGTGGTCCGCCGACAACTCGACGCTCTTCTACACCAAGGTCGACGACGCCTGGCGCCCGTACCAGGTCTGGCGGCACACCCTGGGTAGGACGGACGACGTCCTGGTCATGGAGGAGCCCGACGAGCGGTTCTGGGTCGGCGTCGACCTGACCCGCAACGAGCAGGCGATCATGATCGCGCTCGGCAGCAAGCTGACCAGCGAGGTCTGGCTGCTCGACGCCCAGGACCCGGCCGGCGAGCCGGTCGTCGTGGCGCCGCGCCGCGAGGGCGTCGAGTACGACGTGGAGCACGCCGGCGACCAGCTGCTGATCACCCACAACGCCGACGCCGCGAACTTCTCCCTCGCCTCCGCGCCACTCGACTCCCCCGGCGACTGGACGACGCTGATCGAGGGCGACGAGACCAGCCGGCTGCTCGGCGCGGACGCGTTCGCCGACCACGTCATCCTCTACCGCCGCCGCGACGCGCTCACCGAGCTGGCGATCATGAGGCGGACCGGCGACAGCTTCGGTGACCCGGAGGCGCTGGAGTTCGACGAGCCGATCTACACGGTATCGCCGGGCCGCAACGACGAATGGCAGGACACCCGGTACCGGTTCGGCTACACGTCCCTCGTGACGCCCGGTTCGACGTACGACGTGGACGTGGCGACGGGTGAACGGCGACTGCTGAAGCAGCAGCCGGTGCTCGGCGGCGTCGACCTCAGCGACTACACGCAGTACCGCGAGTGGGCGACCGCGCCGGACGGGACCAAGGTGCCGATCTCGATGGTCGCGCGCAAGGAGGTCGCCAAGGACGGGAACGCGCCGGTCGTGCTCTACGGGTACGGCTCGTACGAGAGCTCGATGGACCCCTGGTTCTCGATCCCGCGGCTGTCGTTGCTGGACCGTGGCGTGGTGTTCGCGATCGCCCACGTGCGCGGCGGCGGCGAGCTCGGCCGGCACTGGTACGACGACGGCAAGATGCTCACCAAGCGGAACACCTTCACCGACTTCGTCGCGGCCGCCGAGCACCTGGTGCAGGCCGGCTGGACGAAGCCGGAGCGGCTCGTCGCGCAGGGCGGCAGCGCCGGCGGCCTGCTGATGGGCGCGGTCGCGAACCTGGCCCCGGAAGCGTTCGCCGGAATCGTCGCCGAGGTCCCGTTCGTGGACGCGCTGACGTCGATTCTGGACCCGTCGCTTCCGCTCACCGTGATCGAGTGGGAGGAATGGGGCAATCCGCTCGCGGACCCCGAGGTGTATGCGTACATGAAGTCCTACTCGCCGTACGAAAACGTCACCGCGCAGCACTATCCGGCGATCCTGGCGATCACCAGCCTGAACGACACCCGGGTGTTGTACGTCGAGCCGGCGAAGTGGGTGGCGAAACTCCGGGCCACCGCGACCGGTGATTCCGACGTACTGCTGAAGACCGAGATGGAGGCCGGGCACGGCGGCCGCAGCGGGCGGTACGACGCCTGGCGAGAGGTCGCGTTCGCGCTCGCCTGGGAACTGGACACCCTCGGCCTGGGCTGAATCCAGCGCCGAATCCAGCCCGAATCCGGCTGAAAAGCGGGAATTTCCGCCCCCGGGTGTGTGTTGTGCAGCACATCCGCGGGCGGATTTCTGCGTTGTTTCTCAGGTTCGCCGCGGAGTGTTGCGCCGAATATCGCCACCAGGCCTTGGGACACCGGTTTCCAGCGTGGATTCGGTGCCGGGAACTCTCAGGGAACCTTCAGGGTGTTTACACACTGGTACCGGAATCTTGAACCCTACTCGAGCGTTGCTCTCCATGTAACGACGAAGGGAGTTTCGGTGGCTCGCATGACTCGTGTCCGGGTGACGGACGACGGTATCGACGGCAAGGACAGCGTAGGTCTCTACCTGGAAGAGATCGCGCGCACTCCGCTGCTGACGGCTGAGGAAGAGGTCGAGCTCGCTGAGACGGTCGAGGCAGGACTCCTGGCGGAGCAACTGCTGGCCGAGGGGCGGGTTGGACGGAAGAAGGGCGGAGCGCCCAAATATGCGACGGAGGAAGAGCTGGAGTGGCTGGCCGAAGAGGGCCGGCGCGCACAGCAGCGGTTCGTGACCGCGAATCTCCGGCTCGTGGTGTCGATCGCGCGCCGCTACGGGCGGTCCCAGATGCCGCTGCTGGACCTGGTCCAGGAGGGCAACACGGGGCTGATCCGGGCGGTGGAGAAGTTCGACTACCGGAAGGGATTCAAGTTCTCGACGTACGCGACCTGGTGGGTGCGGCAGGCGATCACCCGCGGTATCGCGCAGCAGGCCCGGGTGGTCCGGCTGCCGGTGCACGTGGTGGAGCAGCTGAACCAGATCGGGTCGGCACGGCGGACGCTGGAGCGCAAGCTCGGGCGGGAGCCGGAGATCGCCGAGATCGCGGCGGAGCTGGGCCTGGACCCGGAGCGGGTCACCGAACTGATCCGCATCGGCCGGGACCACATCAGCCTGAACAGCCCGGTCGACGACGAGGGTGAGACCTCGCTGGGTGACCTGATCGCGGCCGAGACCGCGCCGGGTCCGGACCAGCTGGTCGCCGATGCGTCGGACCGCTCGGGCCTGTTCAGCCTGGTCGACCAGCTCGACCCGCGGTCGGCGGACGTGATCCGGCGACGGTACGGTCTGCACGATGGCCGCCAGGCCAAGCTGGCCGACATCGGCGCGGTGCACGGCATCTCGGCGGAGCGGGTTCGCCAGATCGAGCGCGAGGCGCTGGGCCGCCTCCGCCTGATGGCAGATCCGACCCTGGCGGCGTAACACCCCACCCCGAAACCCCTCAGGACCCCTGGGCCACGATCTGGCCCGGGGGTCCTTCGGTTTCAGGCGGCGGCCTCGTTCCAGCTGTCGATCAGGGCCGGCAGGTCGGACAGGTGCTGGACGGTGGCGTCCGGCGTACCTTCCGTATGGCCGATCTGCTCGCGCGGGATCGCGCTGTGCGGCAGGTGGGCCGCGCGCATGCCGGCGTTCTGCGCGCCCCAGACGTCGTCGAACAGCCGGTCGCCGACGAACAGGCACCGGGACGGATCGGACACCCCGACCGCCCGCATCGCCGCCAGGAACGCCTCCGGGTGCGGCTTGGTGTGCGCGATCTCGCTGGTGTAGACAGCGCCGTCGAACAGCTCCAGCACGCCGTCCCGCGCGAAGATCTCCTCGTGCCGCCGCCGCGGCCAGATCGTGTTCGACAGGACGCCGAGCTTCAGCCCACCGTCCCGCAGTGCCTGCAGGGTCTCGGCCGCGTCCGGCTCGAGGACCGTGTGCGGGTCCCACTGGCGCTCGTACTCCGCGAGGCCGTCCGGCGTCATCACGATCTCCGCCAGCGCGCACACCTCGTCGAACGTGCTGCTCCGATGCTGGTCGCGGGACCGCCGCCAGACCGAGCCCTCGGCCGCGACCAGCCGGGCCGCCAGCTCGTCGGCGTTCGCCTCGTCGAGCACGGTGGTCACCGCCCGCCAGGTCTCGTGCAGGGAGATGTCGTGCCAGGTTGCCAGCGTGCCGCCCCAGTCGAACAGCACGGCCTCGATCTTCACGTTCGTCACCCGGCAAAGCCTGCCAGAGCCGACCGACAGTTCTCGCGTCCTTTTCGGTGCAACTCAGCTCAGGCGGCCGAGCTCGCGCCGCCGCGCCAGCCAGGTGACCGCGAACGCGTACGCCCCGAGGCAGATCACGTCGGACGCGAGCAGCGTCCACGGCGCGCCGCCCTGCTGGTTCCACTCGCTGCCGTGACCCATTGCCAACGGCAACAAGAACGCGACCAGGTTGTTCGTCGCGTGCAGCGCGATCCCGGACTCCAGTCCCCCGGTCCGTACCGTCAGCCAGCCGACCGTCACCGCGAACAGGAAGACGTCGGCCATCGCCCAGCCGCTGTACCCGTGCGCCGACACGAACGCGGCGGCACCGATCACGATCCCCGGCCACGGCGACCGGAACAGCCGGCGCAACCACGGCGCCCGTCCCTCCGCGCTGTCCGGCCCGTACGCCCCGACCGCCTGGATCACCCAGCCGCGGAACACGAACTCCTCCGCCGTCGACTGGAACGGCACCAGCACCAGGATCAGCAGCGCCGGTCCGACGAACGCCCCGAGGCCGATCCACGCACCGCCTTCACTGCCGATCGCGTCCTGCGGCGGGAACACCGCGTCGACGAGCAGGCCCATCAGGTACGACAGCACGACGTACCCCAGCGCCGGCAGGCAGCACCAGAGCAGCCAGCGCCAGCGGATCCTGTTCAGTACCGAGGCGACGCTCCAGAACGGCCGCCGCTGCACGATCCACGCGGCCAGGCCGACGAGCGGTGTCAGGACCGCGAGCAGTACCAGCGAGAGCGCCAGGTTCTCGGTGGCGCTCGGGAAGATGTCCGCGCCCTGCGGCGTGCCGAACGGGCCGGCCACCAGCTCGTGCACGATCACCCAGGCGACCACCACGAACATCATCACGCAGAACGCCATCGCGGCGAGCAGCACCGAGCCGAGGACCGGGCGCCACCAGGTGTGCTTCGATGTCCGGGCCAGCCGGTGGTACGGCGTTCCGGCCGGTGCCGGGACGATGCGCGGCTCCCGGTAGGCGTACGGCAGGCCGGGCTGACCATAGGGGTGCGCGTACGGCGCCGGCTGCTGCCCCCCGGTCTGCGGATACGTCTGCGGATACGGCTGCGGATATGGCTGCGGATACTGGCCGGGCGGCTGCTGTGGACCTGGCTGGCCATACGGCCCAGGCGTGCCGGGGTGGGGCGGCGGCGGTGGGTACTGCCCCGGCTGGGAGTATGGGCCCGGTTGCGGAGACGGCCCGGGCTGTTGCGGGTCCATGACTGGACTCTAGAAGATCGGGCCAACTGGACGGAGGGAGAGCACGGTGGTTACGGAACCGGATCGGGAGACGGACGCTTTGCCGCAGTCCGTACTGATGCCGTTGAGCGGCTCGGCCATCTTCCTCGTGGTGCAGATCGAGCCCGACGGCGAGGACCGCGCCCGGGATCTGCTCGAGCGCCTCAGCGGCCTGGTGCGCTCTGTCGGCTTCCGTGTACCGGCAGGCAACCTGTCCTGCGTCACGGGTGTCGGATCGGACGCCTGGGACCGGTTGTTCGGCGGACCCCGCCCCGCCGAGCTGCACCCGTTCGTCGAGCTCAAGGGCAAGACGCACCAGGCACCGTCGACGCCCGGCGACCTGCTGTTCCACATCCGGGCCACGCACCAGGACCAGTGCTTCGAGCTCGCCGCGCAGATCATGAACGTGCTCGGCGGCGCCGCCACGGTCGTCGACGAGGTGCACGGCTTCAAGTACTTCGAGATGCGCGACCTGCTCGGCTTCGTCGACGGCACCGAGAACCCGACGGGTGCCGAGGCCCGGGACGCCGTACTGGTCGGCGACGAGGACCCGGACTTCCGCGGCGGCAGCTACGTGATCGTGCAGAAGTACCTGCACGACCTGAAGGCGTGGAACTCGCTGACCGTCGAGCAGCAGGAGCTCGCGGTCGGCCGGAGCAAGCTCGACGACATCGAGATGGACGACGCCAAGAAGCCCGGCAACGCGCACATCGTGCTGAACGTGGTCGAGGACGAGGACGGCAACGAGCTGCAGATCCTGCGCGACAACATGCCGTTCGGCACCGTCGGCACGCAGGAGTTCGGCACCTACTTCATCGGCTACGCGAAGACGCCGGCGGTCACCGAGCTGATGCTGCGGCGGATGTTCATCGGAGTACCCGAGGGCAACCACGACCGGCTGCTCGACTTCTCCACCGCGGTCACCGGCGGCCTGTTCTTCACGCCGCCGGCGGAGTTCCTGGACGACCTTCCGCCGGCGGCTTGCCGAGCAAGTTGATCACGGTGGCCGTTCCGTTGGCATGCCCAACGGCGTACAGGTAGCCGGCCTTGGTGTCCTCGTCGGTACCGAGCAGGTGCGTGCGGTAGCGGAAAGTCGCGCTTCTCCGGACTGTCGGTAGGGCGAGAGACACTTGGGGCATGTTGCTGATCAAGCTGGTGGAGACCTCGGCGGCGCTGGCCGGGACCCGGTCGCGGCTGCAGAAGGCCGGGTTCATCGCCGGACTGCTGTCCGGGGCCACCGAGCCGGCCGAGATCGAGATCATCGTGACGTACCTGTCCGGCGAGCTGCGGCAACGGCGTACCGGGGTCGGCTGGCGGACGTTGACGGAGGCTCCCGCCCCGGCCGCGGAGTCCTCGTTGACCGTCACCGAGGTGGACCGGGCGTTCGCGGAGCTGGCCGAGATGTCGGGCGCCGGTGTGCAGGCGCGACGCCGGGCCGCGGTGGACGCGTTGTTCGAGCGTGCGACCGAGGACGAGCAGCGGTTCCTCCGGCTGCTCGTCGGCGGTGAGCTGCGACAGGGCGCGCTGGACGGCGTGATGGCCGACGCGGTCGCGCGGGCGACCGGCATTCCGCTGGACAAGATCCGGGCCGCGGCGATGCTGCGCGGAGCGACGGCCCCGGTCGCGGTCGCCGTACTGACGGAGGGCGAGGCGGGCCTTGCGCAGTTCGGGCTCGAGGTCGGGCGCGGGGTGCAGCCGATGCTCGCGCAGTCGGCGACCACGGTCGCGGAGGCGCTGGAGAAGACCGGTACGCCGGCAGCGCTCGAGTGGAAGCTCGACGGCATCCGGATCCAGGCGCACCGCGACGGCGATCGCGTAGTCGTCTACACGCGGACGCTGGACGACATCACCGCGCGGGTGCCCGAGGTGGTCACAGCCGTGCTGGCGCTGGACGCGCAGCAGGTCGTGCTGGACGGTGAGCTGATCGCGCTGCGGGCGGACGGGCGGCCGGAGCCGTTCCAGGTCACCGGGTCGCGCACGGCCACCCGTGCCGGGACGGGGCCGGAGAGCGTGCCGTTGACGCCGTACTTCTTCGACATCCTGCATCTCGACGGCCAGGATCTGCTCGGGCTCGACGGTGCGACCCGGCACCAGTGGCTCTCGAAGCTGCTGCCCGAGGAGCGCCGGATCCCGCGCCTCGTCACGTCCGACGCGGAGGCGGGGCAGGCGTTCTTCGACGACGCCGTACGGCGGGGGCACGAGGGTGTCGTGGTGAAATCGCTGACGGTTCCGTATGAGGCAGGTCGGCGCGGGTCGGGGTGGGTGAAGGTCAAGCAGACGTTCACCCTCGACCTGCTGGTGCTGGCCGCGGAGTGGGGGCACGGTCGGCGCAAGGGCTGGCTGTCGAACCTGCACCTCGCGGCGCGCGACGAGACCACGGGCGAGTTCGTGATGCTCGGGAAGACGTTCAAGGGGCTGACCGACGAGCTGCTGCGCTGGCAGACGGAGCGGTTCCAGGAGCTCGCCGTACGCCGGGACGACTGGGTCGTGCACATCCGGCCGGAAGTGGTGGTGGAGATCGCGTTCGACGGGGTGCAGACTTCACCGCGGTACCCGGCCGGGATGGCGCTGCGATTCGCCCGGGTGATCCGGTACCGCGAGGACAAGCGGCCGGCCGACGTGGACACCGTGCAGACCGTGCGGGCGATCCACACCGGCCCTGAACCTGTAGTCGAGATCGAGGAGCGCGTCGATGACTGAGGACCCCGATGCTGTCACCCGGCGGATCGCCCGCGCGGCGCTCGACCGCGACGACCCGACCGGCTGGTTCGAGAACCTGTACGCCGCTGCGGCCGACGGCGAGGCGGTCGTGCCGTGGGACCGCGGTACGGCGCATCAACTGCTCGCGGACTGGATCGACGAGTCCGAGCCGGACGGCACCGGCAAGACCGCGGTGGTCGTCGGCGCCGGTACCGGCTGGGACGCCGAACTGATCGTCGACCGCGGCTACGACACGACCGCGTTCGACATCTCCCCCAGCGCGATCGAGACCGCCCACCGCAACCACCCGGCCTCGAAGACGCACTACGTCGTCGCCGACCTCCTCAACCCACCCGCCGACTGGCACCACGCGTTCGACCTGGTCGTCGAGATCTACACGGTCCAAGCCCTCCCGATTCCCCTGCAACCCGACGCCATCGCCCACGTCACCGACCTGGTAGCCCCCGGCGGCACCCTCCTGGTCATCGCCGCCGCCCGCCCCGACGACCAGCCAGACACCACCCTCCAAGGCCCACCCTGGCCCCTCACCCGCGCCACCATCCACTCCTTCACCACACCGGACCTCCATCTCATCCAACTCGACCAAGCCCCCAGCCCCACCGACCCCACCCTCCACCGCTGGCGCGCGGAGTACCTCCGCGACTGAGATCCGATGGGAACATTTGTTCGAAAATGATGTAGGGTTGGAGGTATGGCGGGGCGAAGTGTGGTGGGGCCTACTGCGCTGCGGATGCTGCTCGGGAGTCATCTGCGGGAGTTGCGTGAGCGGGCCGGTGTCACGCGGACGGATGCCGGGTGGGCTATCCGGGCGTCGGAGTCGAAGATCAGTCGGCTGGAGTTGGGGCGGGTCGGGTTCAAGGAGCGGGACGTCTCGGACCTGTTGACGTTGTACGGCGTGCAGGATGCGCCGGAGCGGGACCGGTTGCTGGAGCTGGCGCGGGAGGCGAACGATCCGGGGTGGTGGCAGCGGTACGGCGATGTCACGCCGGAGTGGTTCGATGCGTACCTGGGGCTGGAGGCGACGGCGGAGCTGATCCGGACGTACGAGATCCAGTACGTCCCAGGCCTCCTGCAGACCGAGGAGTACGCGCGGGCCGTGGCGCAGCTCGATCCGGGCGGTGGCCGGAGCGACGCCGAGATCGAGCGGATCGTCGCACTCCGGTCCCGGCGGCAGCGCGTGCTCGACCGGGAGCCGCCGTTGCGGTTGTGGGCGGTGATCGAGGAGTCCGTCCTGCGGCGGCCGATCGGCGGCGTCGATGTCCTGCGCCGACAGCTCGGCGCACTCCGCGAGGCGATCGCCCGGCCGAACGTCACCGTCCAGATCGTCCCCCTGGAGAACTCCGGCCACCCAGCCACGGCGGGCGCGTTCACCCTGCTCCGGTTCCCGCAGCGCGACCTGCCCGACCTCGTGTACGTCGAGCACCTGACCAGCGCGCTCTACCTGGACAAACGCGACGACGTCGAGGCATACACGCAGGCGTTGGAGTTGCTCGCCTCAACCAGTCCCCCGCCCCAGAAGACCGAGCAAACCATCACCCGGCTACTGGATCGCCTCAACTAGGCAGGGACATGCAAGGCACCACCTGAACCCGCCCCCGTCGACGGCAATCGCCGCCGCCCCGGAGCGGACCCGCCTCCGCTCGCAGCGGCATCCCGTTTGAGACGTTCACCTTTCACATCGCCCCTTCACCTCCGGCATGCCGGAGGTGAACGGGCGATGTGAAAGGTGAACCCCTGAACTTGTGCAGTCGGTCTGCCCGCCAGCCCCGGCCAGCACCCACCGACCCGGCAGTCCCTGCAGTCCCCGCCATCCCCGGCGTACCCGCCGTACCCGCCGTACCCGCCGTCCCTGCTGTCCCCGCCGTACCCGGCGTCCCCGCTGTCCCCGCCGTACCCGGCGTCCCCGCTGTCCCCGCCGTACCCGGCGTCCCCGCTGTCCCCGCCGTACCCGGCGTCCCCACTGTCCCCGCCGTACCCGCCGTCCCCACTGTCCCCGCCGTACCCGCCGTCCCCGCCGTACCCGCCGTCCCCGCCGTACCCGCCGTCCCCGCTGTGCCTGCTGTGCCCGCCGTACCCACCGTCCCTGCTGTGCCCGCCGTACCCGCCGTACCCCGCAGTCCCCGCCGCCGTCCCCGCCAGTACCCCCAGCACCCACCTCGCGCCTGATCCGATTTCGGGGGTTAACCCCTGAGCTGGCCGGTTCTCCCCCCGGCATGCGCACTGTGAACGGTCCAACCGAGGGGTTAACCCCTGAAATGGGCGGGACGGGGTGTGGGTGAGGGATCGCGTTTCGTCCCGGAGGTCGCGGGCGATGGCGGCGCACACCTCCACTGCCTAAACGGCAGACCTCCACTGCCTAAACGGCAGACCTGGACGGCCGACCTGGGCTAAAGCACTTCCCGGTGGACATGTGGTGCAAGCTCGGGATGGTGCAGGTCGAATGCCGGCGACTCCGACCGGATCCGCGGCAGAGACTCGAAGTTGTGCCGCGGTGGCGGGCAGCTCGTCGCCCACTCGAGCGAGCGGCCCCAGCCCCACGGATCGTCTACCTGCACCCGCGGACTACGACGCGACTTATAGATGTTGTAGAAGAACGGCAGCATCGACGCGCCCAGGATGAACGCTCCGACACTCGACACCTGGTTCAACGTCGTGAACCCGTCGCTCGCCTTGTAGTCGGCGTACCGGCGCGGCATGCCCTCGACACCCAGCCAGTGCTGCACCAGGAACGTCGTGTGGAAGCCGATGAACAGCAACCAGAAGTGCAGCTTGCCGAGCTTCTCGTCGAGCATCCGCCCGGTCATCTTCGGCCACCAGAAGTAGAACCCCGAGAACATCGCGAACACCACAGTCCCGAACACGACATAGTGGAAGTGCGCGACCACGAAGTACGAATCCTGCAACTGGTAGTCGAGCGCCGGCGCCGCAAGAATCACGCCGGTCAGCCCGCCCAGCAGGAACGTGGCGAGGAAGCCGACGGCCCACAGCATCGGCGTGTCGAACGACACCGACCCGCCCCACATCGTGCCGATCCAGTTGAAGAACTTCACCCCTGTCGGCACCGCGATCAGGAACGTCATGAACGAGAAGAACGGCAGCGCCACCGCCCCGGTGGTGAACATGTGATGCGCCCACACCGCGATCGACAACGCCCCGATCCCCATCGTCGCGGCGACCAGTCCGTAGTACCCGAAGATCGGTTTCCGGCTGAACACCGGCAGTACTTCGGTGACGATCCCGAAGAACGGCAGCGCGATGATGTATACCTCGGGATGCCCGAAGAACCAGAACAGGTGCTCCCAAAGGATCGCCCCACCGTTGGCCGCGTCGAAGACGTGCGCGCCGAGCCTCCGGTCCGCCTCCAGCACCAGCAGCGCCGCCGCGAAAATCGGGAACGCGATCAGCACCAGGATCGATGTCACCAGGATGTTCCAGGTGAAGATCGGCATCCGGAACATCGTCATCCCCGGCGCGCGCATCGTGACGATCGTGGTGACGAAGTTGACGCCGCCGAGGATCGTCCCGAGGCCGGCCATCCACAGGCCCATCGTCCACAGGTCACCGCCGACGCTCGGCGAGCGCACCCCGTTGGACAGCGGCGAGTACGCCGTCCAGCCGAAGTCGGCGGCGCCGCCCGGCGTGAAGAACCCGCTGATCGTGATCAGCCCGCCGAACAGGAACAGCCAATAGCTGAACATGTTCAGCCGCGGGAACGCGACGTCCGGCGACCCGATCTGCAGCGGCATGATCACGTTGGCGAAGCCAACGAACAGCGGCGTCGCGAACAGCAGCAGCATGATCGTGCCGTGCATCGTGAACAGCTGGTTGTACGTCTCCTCGTTGACGAACTGCAGCCCCGGCTCGGCCAGCTCGGCGCGGATCACCAGCGCCATCACGCCGCCGATCAGGAAGAACGCGAACGACGTGACGAGGTACAGCTGGCCGATCACCTTGTGGTCGGTCGTCGAGAGCACCCGGCCGATCACCAGCCCCAGTGGCCGCCGCCCAACCCCAGCCGCAGCCGATCCGGTGCGCTCGGTGACCCCGGCATGCCCGCTGACGCTGGCCATGCCACCTCCCGAACTAACGCATCCCCTCGATTAGACACCTATCGGCACCACAGCAACACCCCCTCGGCCGGGTGCAGCTCTCACGCGGACCTCGCCGGACCGGCCGCACACCCGCCCGGCCACCGGCCGCGGCAGGAACCGGGCGCCATCCACCGTGTAATGCTTCCCGTGGTGATTGACGGGCTCGCCCGTCCATCCGGCGGTCAGGATGTCCAGGGTCTCGTCCAGCCATTCGGCCCGGACGCTGTCGTCCAGCTCCTCCCCCGTCTTCGAGAACTCCTGTGCGAACCGGTCGCTCCCCAGCCCGACCCCGAGCGTGAGCCGACCGTGCGACAACCGGTCGAGTGTTGTTGCCTCCCGCAACAGCTTGGCCGGCCGCCGGCGGCGATCGGCGACACCATCTGCCCGATCCGTAGCCGTTCGGTCGCGGTCGCCATCGCGGTCATCGTGATCCAGGGATCGGCCGCCGCACGGACGGGGGGCCGCCACCAGAGGTGGTCCCAGACGAAGAACCCGTCCCAGCCGGTCTCCTCGGCGGCCGCTGCCAGCCGTGCCAGCTCCAGCGGGTCCGAGAGCTCGTCGAACAGCGGCACCCACAGCGCGAACTTCATCGTGACCTCTCGGTGTGCTCAACCAGCGCGTCCACAAAAGTGGACCAGTACGGCTCGGACAGGCCGTGCCCCATGCCGGCCAGCACGATCAGGCGGGCGTCCGGCACCGCATCGCGAATAGCCTCACCGTGCGGCAGCGGGAGCAGCGGATCCGCATCTCCGTGCAGCACCAGCACCGGCATCCTCAGGTCGGCGAACCCGCCGTTCCGCGGCCCGTCGAAGGTCATCGCAAAATGGTTGGTCAGCGAGGCCTCGTAGTCCCGAGCCCGCGCGAGATCCTGCCTGACCAGTTCACGAGCCGCCGGTTCGTCGAAATGTCCCGCCGCCTCCGCCTCGATGGAGCGTACGACGTACTCCTCGACAGCCGCCGGGTCCGTGAAGTCGGGGCTGTCGAAATGCGGCATCGACGGCGGAGGCAACCCGTCGTCGCCCGTGGTCGTCGACACGAACGTCAGCGAAGCCACCCGGGACGGGTGGTCGAGGCCGAGGATCAGCGCCGTACCGCCGGACATCGACACCGCGACCACGTCCGCCTTGTCGACGCCCACGGTATCGAGCAGCCCGACCGCGTCCGCGGCCAGGTCGCTCATCGCGTACGTCGGCGCGCCGACCGGGTACGACGTCGACCGCCCGGTGTCACGCTGGTCGTAGCGGATCACGAAGCGCCCCCGAGCCGCGAGCTTCCCGCAGAGCTCACGTTCCCACCAGAGCATCGAGGCCCCCGCGCCGTGGATCAGCAGCAGGGCGGGGTCGGCAGGGTCACCGAAGGTCTCGGCGCAAAGCTCGACATTGTTGACCTCATACAGCTTCTCGGTAGTCATGCTCCGACCGTAGGAGACATGGAGCAATCATGAAAAGCGATTGATTCTTATCAAAGACGGACGATCCGGATCTCAGCGGGCTCGACCTGATGTTCTTCGACGGCCCGGCCGACGACGGCATCGAGGACCTCAAGCTGCTGGACGACCCGTACGTTCTCGTCGCGCGGCCGCTGGTCGCGCATCCGGCCATCTGCCACCAGGCTGTCGTCGAGGACTTCCTGCGTACGCACGGCATTCGGCCCCAGGTCGTGTTCCGCACCGAGGGCAACGAGGCACTGCTCGCGATGGTCCGCGCCGGCCTCGGCGCGGCCCTGATGCCGCGTCTGGCCGTACCCCGTCACGACGAGAGCCTGGCGCTCCACGAACTCACACCAGGTCTCCCGCCGCGAGAGATCTTCTTGCTGTGGCGGGCCGGCCGCACGCATTCACCGCTCGCGGCGCACGCGATCGAGCTCGCGCTCAAGGCGGCCGCCGAGCTCAGCTGACCGTGAGAACCTTCGACGCGGTCTGCGTGCCCTGGTGGTCGGCGTCGGCCAGCCAGACCACGCGGTAGGTGTAGGTGCCACGCGCCGTCGGCTTGATGCTGAACGCGTACTTCCCGTTCGTGGTCAGCTTCCCGGTCGTCACGGCCGCCCACGCCGTACCGGAGCGACGCTGCAGGTACGCCGTCGTACCGGCATGTGCCGGGTTCAGGTACCCGTACATCAACGTCGACCCGCCCAGCCTGATCGCTGCCGGCGTGAGGTACGCCGACAGCGCCGGGTGGACCTCCACCAGCGCGGCGGCGCTCCGCGTCCCGAGTACACCGGAGGCACCGTTGTAGCCCCACATGTAGTACGTCGACACGGACGGCTTCTGCGACACCTTGACGATCCCGTTCGCGTCGGACGCGTACGACCCGACCGTCGACCACTTGCTCGCGGTCTTCGCCTTCGAGAACAGCGCGACCGGTACGCCGGCCAGCTTTCCGCCGTCCAGGCGCGACACGGCCGTCGTCAGCGTGACCGCGCCGGTGTACATGATCGAGGCTGCGCTCGCCCCGATCGTCGCCTTGGAGCCGACCAGCCGGACATCGACGCCCGGGCCGATCTTGCCCTTCGCGTCCTTCGTCCACACCCGGTACGCATAGTTGGCCGAGTTCGACAGACCGTTCTGCGTGTAACTGCTCGCCGCACCGTTGTACACCGCCGTACCCGACGTCGTCAGCGGCGGCGGAGTCGAGCCGACCGCGTTCCGCAGCAGCACCGTCGTGTTCGCCGGCTTCGTCCAGTGCAGCGCCGCAGCCGCCACGCCACCAGCCACACTAAAGCTGCTCACCGGCGCCGGCGGAGCCGTCAGGTTCAGGTAGTTCTTGTCGACCGTCATCTGCACGCCACCGTTGTTCTCGGTGAGCTCACCCGCGTACTGGTGCACCCGCTGGTGGTTGCTCCAGTACGCCGAGTTGATGAAGCGGCTCGTCCCGACCGCAGAACCCCAGTGCGCGAACCAGATGTTGTCCGGTCGGGTGTACGCCGTGCTCGTGTACGCGCTGTTCAGATCGGCACCACCCGACGCCGCGCCGACGTACGCGCCGCCCTGGTACCCACGCGCGTTCAGCTCCTGCGTCCAGCCGCTCAGGTACGACAGCACGGCCGCCTTGCACGACGGCGTCGTCGTGTACGCCTCGATGTCGCTGTAGATCGCGCTCCGCTGCGCGAATCCGAGCGCCTGGGCGGCCGCGACCGCGTTGATGGCGGCGTTGCGGCCCTGGATCAGTGCAGTCGACGCGACCGAGGACATCCGGCTGTTGTACGTCGTGCACGGCGCCTGCAGGCCGACGTCGATCAGCAGGAACTGCCAGCCCTTGCTCGCGTTCGCCGCGACCCAGTCGGCGGTCAGGTTCGGCTGCGCGCACCCGCGGAGTCCCCCGCTGATGTAGATGCCGACGCCCTGGTACGTCGGGCGCCACGCGTCCATCGCGTCCTGCGACGGCGCCGCGCAGGTGTCGAACCCGTTGCCGGCGAAGTTGCCGGTAGCAACGATGGACGGCGTGACCGCGGCCGGCTGGGCCACCCGTGCCGACGGGGTCTTCGTCACCACCTTGCCGGTCCCGAGAACGTCGTTCGCCGCCCGCTCGGTGCCCGGCGCGTAGTACGCCGTCGCCAGGACGCCGGCGTCCGTGATCGCGCGGCGCAGCATCCCGTCACTCGACGACTGCACGGACGTCAGAGGCTCCAGGATCAGGCCGGAGCTGCGGCCGACCAGGTGTGCGGGGCACTTGGCCTGCGCCGTACTGCGCCCCAGGTACACGGCCGGCTGGTCGAGCCGGACGCACGCGGTCGGGTCGGTGGCCAGGTCGACCACGGGCCAGTTGGACGGGACGGTCACTTGGTAACCGCGGTAGGACACGGTTTTCGTGTCCGTCGCGGTCGCCGGGCCGGCGGCGGTGATGCCCGCCACCAGCGTCAGGGCGAGTGCGAGCCCCCCAGGTCTGAACAACCTCACAATGCTCCCCAGTTCCATCGTTGGACGGTGCCCCCGAGTCAAGGCGAGCGCCCGCTCTTCGGTCCAAGAGCCGCCAGCACTCGCCTCGATGCGGCGATGCTATCGGGTGCCGTTTTGGATCGTTCGGTCCAGAATGTGTTAGGGTCGGCACATGCCCAGACCGCGGACCTTCGACGAGGATCGCGCCGTCGACGCCGCGATGCGGGTGTTCTGGATGTCCGGCTACGAGGCGACGTCGACGCAGGACCTGTGCGCGGCGACCGGTCTCGGCCGGAGCAGCATCTACAACACGTTCACCAGCAAGCGCACCCTGTTCGACCGCGCTCTACGGCGGTACGTCGAGGACTTCAGCGCCGCCCAGCTCGAGCTCATCCAGGACGAGTCGCTGCCGATCCGCGAGCGAGTCCGGCGGATCCTGTGGACGGCGGTCGAGCCGGAGCCGGACGACCCGGCCGGCTGCTTCGTGATCAACACGATCGTCGAGCTCGGCCCGAGGGAGCCCGAGATCGTCGACCTCCTGGACCGCGACCACGAGACCAAGCTCGCCGCGCTGACCACCGCGATCCAGGCGGCACAAGCGGCCGGCGACCTCGACGCGGACCAGGACGCGGCCGGTCTGGCGGCGTACGTCTTCACCGTCCTCGGCGGCCTGCGGGTCGCCGCTCGGCGCGGCGCGACCCCGGACAGCCAGCGGACGGTCGTCGAGGCGACGCTGCGCAGCTTCTGAAAACCGACCTTTTGACCTCGGTTCGGCCTGGTCAGGTTTTGAACCGATTGATCCACTATGAGAGGACATCATGCCCCGCGCCGTCTATCTGCTCGGCCTGGCGATCTTCGCCCAGGGAACGTCCGAGCTGATGCTCGCCGGTCTGCTCCCCGAGATCTCCACCGACCTGAAGGTGTCCGTCCCGGCTGCCGGTCTGCTGATCTCCGCGTTCGCGGTCGGCATGCTGGTGGGAGCCCCGATCCTGGCCGTCACCACGCTCCGCTGGTCGCGACGCGTCGCGATGCTCGCGTTCCTCGCGGTCTTCGCCCTCACCCACGTGGCCGGCGCGCTCACCTCGTCGTACGGCGTACTGCTGGCCACCCGGGTCGCGGGCGCCTTCGTGTACGCCGGGTTCTGGGCGGTCGCCTCGGTGACCGCGATCGAGCTCGCCGGACCGCAGGCCCGCGCGAAGGCGATGAGCATCCTCGCCGGCGGTCTCACGGTCGCGACCATCGTCGGGCTGCCCGCCGGAACGCTGCTCGGTCAGCACCTCGGCTGGCGATCCGCGTTCTGGGCCGTCGCCGTACTGTCGGCCCTCGCGATCGCGGGCGTCCTCGTGACGATCCCGCGCGGGCGGTCCGCGAACGTCCCGCACCTGCGTGCGGAGCTGCGGAGCATGGCGAATCCGCAGCTGTGGCTCGCGTACGGCACGACCGCGCTGTCGACCGGTGCGATCCTCGTCATCTTCAGCTACCTCGCACCGCTGCTGACCGAGACCACCGGACTGTCGGAGGCCTGGGTGCCGGTGATCCTTGCGCTGTACGGCGTCGGCTCGCTGGCCGGGATTACGATCAGCGGACGCACCGCGGACCGGCGTCCGTTCGGCACGCTCACGATCAGCCTGACCGGCGTCGTCGCGGCGGCGGTGATCCTGGCGCTGACCGCCGGGACGCCGTGGCTCGCCGTACCCGCGATCGTCGCGATCGGCACGTTCGGGTTCGCGACCAACCCGGCGGTGAACTCGCGGGTGTTCAGCGTCGCCGGGTCCGCGCCGACGCTGGCGGCCGCGTTCAACATCTCGGCGTTCAACGTCGGGATCACGGTCGGCCCGTGGCTCGGCGGTCTCGCGCTCGACGCGGGCGCCGGGTATCCGTCGGTCGGCTGGATCGGCGCCGGTCTCGCAGTACTTGCCTTCGGCACCATTCCGCTCGCGCTCCGGGCTGCCGCTCAGCCGGCGTACGAGAGGGCCACCTCGATGACCGGCGCGTAGGCGCGCCGCCGGGCGCCGGTCCAGACCGCTGCGCCGCCGGCCAGGTCGTCGGTGGTCAACCGATAGATCAGCGCGCGGATCAGCATCTGCCCCCATTCCGGCAGGTGCGCCCAGCGCGCCGCGAGGGCCGGCTCGGCGCCGTACCAGCAGAGCGCGTCCGCGACCGCGACGGCGGCGGCCCATGCGGTTGGTCGCCAGTACACCGGCCAGTCGATGATCGCCGGCGGCAACCCGTCGGCGAACATCACGTTCCCGGGCAGGTCCCCGTGCACGACCTGCGAGGTCACCTCCACCGGCCGCCAGGCGTCCACGAGCGGCCCGACGAGGTCGACGTACGGCGGGGTGCCGTCGACCGGCTGCTCCCGCCACGCGACCCGATCGCCGTCACACCACGGATCGCTCCGAGCGTCGATGAAGTCAGGCCGCGGTAGGCCGGCCACCGCCTCGTGAAACGCGGCCGCAGCGACGAGCACGTCGTCCTGCCGCCGCACATCGGTCGCCCCGACCAGCAACTCATTCGCCTCCCACCCGAACGCGACCCACTCGCCGTCCGTTGCCCGCACCGGCCGCGGCACCCGGAAAGCCTCGGACTCCGGCAGGACACTCAGCACGTCCGCACGCCAAGCGCTCTCACCGTCCGCACGCTTCAGCACCACCCCACCCGAGCGCCACGTCTCACCTTGCCCGCCTGCCAAGCGCACTGCGGGCCCGCAGAGCCCGAACGCCGCCAACACCCGCTCCTCCGGCCCATCCATACCCGTACTCTGTCATCCCCGAGGGCGAGGTCGGACCGAGGCCACCTCGGCCTTCAGGTCTGCCCAGAACTCTGTGCGGGCATCGACTCGGAAAGCCAGCCGGTAGACCGTTGTCGTCTCCGGTCCGCGGACTCGCAGATGGACCTCCGACCGGCCCGGGTGCGCGGTGAGGACGTCGCGCAACTGGTTCACCGTTCGGCGTACGACGCTGCTCTGCGCCATCTCCAGCACCACCACCCCGACGGTCGCCACATCGGCCACCACGACCTCGGACCCGATCAGCCGGGGTACGTCGTCACGCTTGTCCAGCCGGCCTTTCACGAACACCACCGCGTCCTGCTGCAGCCGTCCCGACACCAGCTGGTACGTCGCCGGGAAGAACAGGCACTCCACCGCACCGACCAGGTCCTCGACGGTCGCGGTCGCCCACGGGTCGCCCTTCTTCGTCACCCGTCGCTGCAGCCCGGAGATGATGCCACCGATCGTCACCACCGCGCCGTCCGGCCGCTCGGCCAGCTGCGCGACCCCGACGTCCGCCCGTTCGGCCAGCACGGACTCCAAGCCGAACAGCGGATGGTCCGACACGTACAGCCCGAGCATCTCCCGCTCCCGCGCCAGCAGCACCGGCTTGTCCCACTCGTCGTCCGGGAAGCTCTCGTCGAGCGCGAACACCGGCGACTCCGCCGTACCGAACAGGTCGAACTGCCCCTCGGCCTCCTTCCGCTTGACGGCGAGCGCGTTCTCCACCAGCTCCTCGTGCCGGGACAGCAGTCCTTTGCGCGTATGACCGAGCGTGTCGAAGGCACCCGCCTGGATCAGCGACTCGGTCGCTCGCTTGCTACAGGCAACGGCCTCCACCTTCGCGAGGAAGTCCGGGAACGACGCGTAGCGGCCACCCGCCCGGCTCCGCACGATCGCGTCCACGACACCGTCGCCGACGTTCCGTACCGCGGACAACCCGAACAGTACGACGTCGTCGCCGTACGCCGCGAAGTTCGCCAGCGACTCGTTGACGTCCGGCGGCAGCACCTTGATCCCCATCCGCCGGCACTCGTTCAGGTACACCGCGGACTTGTCCTTGTCGTCCTTCACCGAGGTCAGCAGCGCGGCCATGTACTCGGCCGGATGATTCGCCTTCAGGTACGCCGTCCAGTAGGACACCAGCGCGTACGCCGCCGCATGCGCCTTGTTGTAGGCGTACCCGGCGAACGGCACCAGCACGTCCCACACTGCCTGGGTCGCCGCGTCCGAGATCCCGTGCTTGCGGCAACCGTCCCGGAACGGCACGAACTCCTGGTCGAGCACCTCCTTCTTCTTCTTGCCCATCGCCCGGCGCAACAGGTCCGCCTGCCCGAGGCTGTACCCGGCGAGGATCTGCGCCGCCTTCTGCACCTGCTCCTGGTAGACGACCAGCCCGTAGGTGAGACCAAGGACCTCGCGCAGCGGTTCCTCCAGCTCCGGGTGGATCGGCGTGATCTCCTGCTGGCCGTTCTTCCGGAGCGCGTAGTTGGTGTGCGAGTTCATCGCCATCGGCCCCGGCCGGTACAACGCGGTCACGGCGGTGATGTCCTCGAACTGGTCCGGCCGCATCAGCCGGAGCAGCGCGCGCATCGCCGTACCGTCGAACTGGAAGACGCCGAGCGTGTCGCCGCGGCCGAGGAGCTGGAACGTGTACGCGTCGTCGAGCGGCAGCCGAAGCAGTTCGATCTCGACATCCTTCGTACTGCGGATCATCTTCACCGCGTCGTCGATGATCGTCAGGTTGCGCAGCCCGAGGAAGTCCATCTTCAGCAGGCCGAGCGACTCGCAGCTCGGGTAGTCCCACTGCGTGATCGTGACGCCGTCGGTGTGCCGGACCCAGACCGGCACGTGGTCGACGATCGACTCGCTCGACATGATCACGCCGGCCGCGTGCACCCCCATCTGCCGAACGAGTCCCTCGACGCCCCTCGCGGTGTCCACCACGGTCCGGGCGTCCGGCTCGTTCTCGTACATCGCCCGCACCTCGGCGGCCTCGTCGTACCGCGGGTGTTTCGGGTCGGTGATCCCGGTCAGGTCGATCCCCGAGCCGCCGACGTCGGCCGGCATCGCCTTGGTGATCCGGTCGCCGGTCGCGTACGGCAAGCCGAGCACCCGGGCCGAGTCCTTGATCGCGTTCTTCGCCTTGATCGTGCCGTAGGTGCCGATCATCGCGACCTTGTCCGCGCCGTACTTCTCGGTGACGTACCGGATCACCTCGACCCGCCGGCGCTCGTCGAAGTCGATGTCGACGTCCGGCATCGAGACCCGCTCCGGGTTCAGGAACCGCTCGAAGATCAGGCCGTGCTCGATCGGGTCCAGGTCGGTGATGCCGAGCGCGTACGACACCAGCGACCCGGCCGCCGAGCCGCGGCCCGGGCCGACCGCGATGCCGTTGGTCTTCGCCCACATGATGAAGTCCGCGACCACCAGGAAGTACCCGGGGAACCCCATCTGGACGATCACGTCGATCTCGTACTCGACCAGCTTCTGGTACCGCTCGTCCCACCCGTCCGGATACCGCCGCCGCATCCCGCGCAGTACCTCGTCCTGGAACCAGGTGACCTCGGTGAACCCGTCGGGTACGTCGAAACGCGGCATCAGGTCGCGCTTCGTGAACATCCCGGTGGTGTCGATGCGCTCGGCAACCGTCATGGTGTTCCGGCAGCCGTCCTGCCAGGCGTCCGAGCTGTCGATCGCGTACATCTCGGCGGCCGGCTTCAGGTAGTAGCCGGTGCCGTCGAAGCGGAAGCGGTTCGGGTCCGCCAGCGTCTTGCCGGTCTGGATGCAGAGCAGCGCGTCGTGCGCGGTCGCCTCCGCGGCGTACGTGTAGTGCGAGTCGTTGGTGACCAGCGGCGGGATGTTCAGCGCGCGGCCGACGTCGAGCAGGCCGTCGCGGACTCGGCGTTCGATCTCGATGCCGTGGTCCATCAGTTCGAGGAAGTAGTTCTCCTTGCCGAAGATGTCCTGGTACTGCGCGGCCGCCGCGACCGCTTCGTCGTACTGGCCGAGGCGGAGGCGGGTCTGCACCTCGCCCGACGGGCAGCCGGTCGACGCGATCAGGCCCGCGGACCACTGCGCCAGGCTGTCCTTGTCCATCCGCGGCCACTTCTGCAGCCAGCCCTCCTGGTACGCGTCCGACGAGAGCCGGAACAGGTTGTGCAGGCCGGTCGCGTCCCGCGCCCAGATCGTCTTGTGCGTGTAGCCGCCGGACCCCGACACGTCGTCGCGCTTCTGCTGCGGCTGGCCCCAGAAGACGCGTTCCTTGGTACGGCGGGACGCGGGTGCGACGTACGCCTCGATGCCGATGACCGGGGTGATCCCGGCCTTCCGCGCCTGATGGAAGAAGTCGTACGCGCCGTGCAGGTTCCCGTGGTCCGAGATCGCGAGATGCGTCATGCCGTACTCGGCGCAGGCGGCGAACAGGTCCTTCAGCCGCGCGGCGCCGTCGAGCAGCGAGTACTGGGTATGGACATGCAGATGTGTGAACGAAGGCACCCGGGCTCCACAACCGTCAGTTGTCTGGGGTCCTCATCCAAAGCCGCCGGTTCGGCTGTGATCAAACAACCCTGTGGTCACCTCGACAACCATGAGTTGTACTGTCTGGTCGGGTGAACCTCGACAGCCTGCGCGCGTTCGTCGCCGTCGCCGAGGAAGGCCAGTTCCGGTACGCCGCCGACCGCCTCCGGCTGAGCCAGCAGGCAGTGTCGAAACGGGTCGCCGCGCTGGAGTCCTCCCTCGGCGTCACGCTCTTCGAACGCGTCCCCACCGGCGCCGTTCTCACCGCGGACGGGCGAACCTTCCTCCCGCACGCGCACGCCGTACTGATCGCGGCCCGGCACGCGGTCGAGTCCGTCCAGCGCGTGGCGCGGCCGTTGCGTGTCGACATCCTCGGCGCGCGGCTGCTGCCCGGCGTACTGATGCTCGACTTCCATCAGGCCCATCCGGAGATCGCCCTCAAGACGCTGGTCCTGCGCGGCCTCGGCGCCGCGCTGCCCGCGCTGCTGTCGGGCGAGATCGACGCGACGTTCGCGTACCACCCCGATCCGCTGCCGGCCGGGGTCGAGAGCATGGTCGCGTACCTGGAGCCGCACGAGATCGTCGTCGGCGCCGGGCATCCGCTCGCGGACCGGGCCGCGGTGCCGGTGGACGAACTGCGCCGGTACACGTTCTGGATCCCGGGGATCGTCGAGGGCAGCGAGTGGGGTGCGTTCTACCAGGAGCTGTCCGCGGAGTTCGGCCTGACGATCGACTCGACCGGGCCGAACTTCGGGTTCGAGGACCTGATCGCGACGATCGCCGAGTCCCGGTCGCTGGTCACGTTCTGGGGTGAACGCACGCGCGAGCTGGGTCCGTGGCCGCGCGGCCTGCGGAAGCTGCGGGTCGTCGAGCCGACACCCGTCTACCCGTGGTCACTCATCTGGCTCAGCTCGAACAGGCACCCCGACCTGGACACCCTCGTCGAGCACGTCCGCCGGCAACCCCAGCCTGCCTTGGACGAACTGTGGCTGCCCGAACGGCTCCGCCGCGGGTCGGAACACCACGGCACGTCGGCCGGGCTCTAGGATTTCGCGGTGACTGATCTCGACCTGTTCGGCGACCTCGACACCGGCGCGCTCCCGGAACGGCAGCAGCGGATCCTGGTGGTGATCCGGGACTGGGTGACGCGGCACGGGTACCCGCCCAGCAGCCGGCAGCTCGGCGACGCGGTCGGGCTGCGCTCCTCGTCGTCGGTGTCGAAGCACCTGGCCGCGCTGGAGGACAAGGGCTTCCTGCGCCGCAGCCCGTCGATGTCCCGGCCGATCGACGTCCGGATGTTCCTCCAGGAGCCGGCCGCCCGCAGCACCGGGGACGAGAACGTCCCGGTCCCGGTCGTCGGTGACATCGCGGCCGGTACGCCGATCTCGGCCGTCGAGCACGTGGACGACGTACTGCAACTCCCCCGCGGGCTGACCGGCCGCGGCACCGTGTTCGGGCTCCGGGTCCGCGGCGAGTCGATGATCGACGCGGCGATCTGCGACGGCGACATCGTCGTGGTCCGGCAGCAGGCCGAGGCGCACTCCGGCCAGATCGTCGCCGCGATGATCGACGAGGAGGCCACGGTCAAGGTGTACCGGCGGCGCAACGGCCACGTGTACCTCGAGCCCCGGAACCCGGCGTACGAGGTGATCGACGGCGACAACGCCACCGTCCTCGGCGTCGTCGTCTCGGTACTGCGCAGCGTCTAACGCTCGAGATTGGTCTTCAGGCGGGCCAGGTTGGCCGGCATCTCCTTGCGGGACTGCGGTACGACGATCAGCGGGACCAGGACCTTGCCGACACCGTGACCCTCGAAGTCCAGGTCGATGGTCAGCGTACTGGCGGCCCGGCCGGCGATCGGTTCGACGGTCACGTTGACGGTCGCGCGGATCGGGCCGTCCTCACCGCGGACCGCCCAGGAGTGCGGCGGGTCGAAGACGGTCAGCCGCGACGTCACGTCCCGTTCGCGGCCGCCGATCCTCCGGGTGGTCAGGCATTTCGCGCCGACGACCGGCTCGCCGCCCTCGAGGTGGCCGCCGGTGACGCCGGCCTGCCACTCGGGGAAGTGGCTCGGGTCGGTGACGTACGCGAACACCTCGTCCGCGGTCCGCTCGACCTCGACCTTCGTCACGATCGTTGTCATCTCGGTTCTCCTTGCAGTGTCTCGAGTTGCGGTGTCCCAAGTTGCTGTGTCGCGAGGCGCTCGTGGAGCAGGTCCAGCTGCGCCGGGTTCGTGGTCAGTTCGGCGGCGCGTTCGTCGGCCGCGTGGGCCTCGGCCGGGCGGTCGAGTTCGCGGAGGAACTGCGCTCGCGTCGCGTGGAACAGCGGGTAGGTGTTCAGTTCGCCCGCGAGCGCCTCGAGTTCTGCCAGACCGGCCGCCGGGCCTCGGACGTACGACAGTGCGATCGAGCGGTGCAGGCAGGTGACCGGGCTCGGCTGCAGGGTCAGCAGCATGTCGTAGAGGACGAGGATCTGCGGCCAGTCGGTTTCGTCCCAACTGCCTGCCTCGCTGTGACAGGCGGCGATCGCGGCCTGCAGCTGGTACGGGCCGGGCGCGCGGTGGCGGCGCGCCGTACGGGTGAGCAGGGCCGTCGCTTCGGTGATCGCGGCGTGGTCCCAGAGCGTGCGGTCCTGGTCCGCGAGCAGTACGAGCCCCGGCCGGAAGCGGGCCGCCGTACGGGCACGATGCAGGCGGATCAGTGCGAGCAGACCGGCGACCTCAGGCTCGTTCGGGAGCAGACCGTGGAGCAGTGCGGTCAGCCATTCCGCGTCGTCGACGAGATCGCGCGAGTGCGCACGTTCCGCCGTACTGGACAGGTAGCCCTCGTTGAAGAGCAGGTAGATGACCGTCAGTACTTCGGTCAGCCGCTCGGGCAGCTCGTCGTCGCGCGGGATCCGGTACGGGATGCCGGCATCGGTGATCTTGCGCTTGGCCCGCGTGATCCGCTGCGCCACGGCCGACTCCGATGCCAGCAGCGCGGCCGCGATCTGCGCCGTCGTCAGACCGCAGACGACCCGCAGCGTGAGCGCGACCTGCGCCTCCCGCGCCAGCGCCGGGTGGCAGCAGGTGAAGATCAGCCGGAGCCGATCGTCCGGCGGCGGGTGTTCCGGTTCCTGCAGGAGCGCCAGCTTGGCGCGGTAGTTCTCCTGCCGGCGCAGTACGTCGAGGCCGCGGCGCTTCGCGACCGTGAACAGCCAGGCGTCCGGCCGCTCCGGGATGCCCTCGACCGGCCAGCGTCTGAGCGCGACCTCGACCGCGTCCTGGACCAGGTCCTCGGCCGCGGCGAAGTCGCCGAGCAGCGACACCAGCCCACCCGCCAGCCGGCCCGCGTGGTCGCGGACCACGCGGGCGAGCTCGTCCCCGGCATCCACAGCTGGACTCACATTTCCGCGACCGGCCGGATCTCGATCACCGGGCAGGCGGGCCAGGTCTTCACCATCCGGAGCGCCTCGTCGAGGTCCTCGACGTCGATCTCGGTGAACCCGGACACGACCTCCTTGCCCTCGATGAACGGCCCGTCGGTCGTCATCACCGACCCGTCCAGGCGAACTGTCGTCGCGGTCTCGGCACCCTGGAGCTTGCTGCCCCGGTTGGTGATCTTGTCCGCGTGGTCCTCAAACCACTGGTACACCCGCCGGTACGCCGCTTCCTTCTCGGCCGGCTCCAGCGCCGCGAAGTCCTTCGCGAACTCCTCGGTCTCGACGAACATCAGCACGTACTTCACCCGCATACCTCCTTCAGGCCAGTGTGACCTAGAGATCGACACCGTCCCCGGACGGACTCTCACTCAGCAGACGATCGGCGTACGCCGGGATCCGACACTCTGACAGGGTGGGGCGATGAAACATCCGCTCTTCGCCCGGATATACGCCCGGGTCCGGCCGACGCTCGACCGGGGCCGGCGCCACCGACCACCGCCGGCGGCTGCTCGCCGGCGCCGCGGGCCGGGTGGTCGAGGTCGGCGCCGGTGACGGCGGGAACTTCGCGCACTACCCGCCCGAGGTCTCCCACGTACTCGCGGTGGAGCCCGAGCCCTTCCTCCGTACCCAGGCCCTCCGCCAGGCCTCGACCGCACCGGTCCCGGTCGAGGTCGTCGAGGGTACGGCGGACGGCCTGCCGGCAGGCGACGCCTCCGCCGACGTGGTCGTCGTGTCGCTCGTCCTCTGCTCGGTCCCCGACCAGCGCGTCGCCCTCGCGGAAGCCCGGCGGGTACTGCGGCCCGGCGGCGAGCTCAGGTTCTACGAGCACGTCGCCGCCGAGCCGGGTCGCCTGGCCACTTTCCAGCAGATCGCCGACGCCACCCTGTGGCCGCTGTTCACCGGCGGCTGCCACACCCATCGCGACACGGCGGCCGCGATCTCGGCCGCCGGTTTCGCCATCGAGGAACTGGACCGTTTCACCTTCCCGCCCGACCGCGTGACCCCGGCCGGACCACACATCCTGGGCCGCGCCCGGCTCACGGCATGAGATCGGTGGCGGCGCGCCCCTCCGGGAAGTACATCGGCACCGATGCCTGATCGTGCACGATCAGCCACTCGCCGTCGATCCGCCGCCACGCCGCCGTCCAGCGCACCCACATGCCCGCCTCGGCACCGTTCGCGAGCGTGCCGCTGATCCGGTTCACGGCGTACGTCACCGCGAGGTCGCCGTCGACCAGCACGGTCAGGTCGCGGACCTCGTACCCGAGTGGCGGCCGGTAGACCGTGAACACCTTCTCCCAATTCTGCAGCTTCGTCTCCGCACCCAGATGCCGTAGCGGCGCCTCGACGTCGAACGAGACCAGGTTCGGCGCGAAGACCGTCTTCAGCGCACCCAGGTCACCGCTCCGGATCCCCTCCAGCAGCGTCTCGATCCGCTCCCGGATGTCCACCTCGGATACCGCGTTGTTCGTCGTGTTCGTCATGCTCGTACGACGGGACAGCGCCGCGTAATGTCAGACCTCACACTTCACCGGGCCGTTGCGTCGTACCAGGTATGGAGGAGATGACCGACATGACCGAGCCCGGGCTGAGCGTGATCATGAGTGAGCGGCGGCAGCTGATCAACCTGGCGTACCGGCTGCTCGGATCGCTGGCCGACGCCGAGGACGTGGTGCAGGAGACCTACGCCCGCTGGTACGCGATGACGTTGCCCGAGCGGCACGCGATCGAGAACCCGGCCGCCTGGCTGACCAAGGTCGCCAGCCGGATCTGCCTGGACCAGTTGCGCTCCGCGCGGGCCCGCCGGGAGCGGTACGTCGGCGAGTGGATCCCGGAGCCGCTGCCCGAGCACGTCGACGGCTTGGGCGTCCCGGACGGTTCCACCGACCCCGCGGACCGGGTCACGCTCGACGAGTCGGTGAACATGGCGTTCCTGGTGGTGCTGGACGCGATGACACCGGCCGAGCGCGTGTCGTTCATCCTGCACGACGTGTTCCGGTACCCGTTCCCGGAGGTCGCCGAGATCGTCGGCCGGACGCCCGCGGCCTGCCGGCAGCTCGCCTCGTCGGCACGCCGCCGGATCCGCGAGTCGCAGACCCCGGCGCCGCCCTCGGCGCGGGAGGCCGAGCTGGTCCGCGCGTTCAAGGCGGCCTGGGAGGCGACCGACATCCGGGCGCTCGTCGAGCTGCTGGACCCGGCCGTGGTCGCGACCGCCGACGGCGGCGGCATCGTGTCCGCCACGCTGAAGCCGATCCACGGCATCCAGGCTGTCGCGGAGTCCTTCTCCCGGCTCACTGTCGTCCTGCACGGCCGGCAGATCAGCGAGCGCACGGTCAACGGTCAGCCGGGGCTGGTCATCGAGTTCGAGGGCACGGTCGAGACCGTGGTCGCGTTCGACTTCGCCGGCGACCTGATCGGCAACATCTGGGCGATCAGGAACCCGGAGAAGCTGCACCCCTGGACGAACTGACCAGCGTCATCACGGTCTCCTGCGCACACGCCTTGTTGACGCCGATCCCGCCGCGCGCGCCGCGTTTGATCCAGCCCGCCACGTAGTGGCCAGGCCGGCCGACGACGGCGCCGCGGACGTTCGGCACGATCCCTCGCTCGGCGTCGAACGGCAGCCCGTCGACCGGCCGGCCCTCGAACCCGATCGCGGTGAACAGGTTGCCCGCGGCAATCACCTCGCCGGAGTCCAGGGTCAGGCCCGCGGACGTCCAGGCCGTCGGCCGGGCCTGGTACCGCAGCTCGACCCGGTCACCCGCGACCGCGAGCAGCTCCCGCAGGGCCGGTTCGGTGTACGCCGCCTGGTCCGGCCCCCGGCGGCCGAGCAGCACGACCTTCTTGATCCCGCTGGCCGCGAGCGTACGGCGTACATCCGGCACGAGATCCGTCCGGCGGAGCTGCTCCTCGTCGCTGAGCAACAGGCGTGCGATGTCGAGCGCGACGTTCCCGTTGCCGACCACAACGGCCCCCGGTCCCACCAGAGCAGGTGGTGGTGGGGCGTCCGGCCGTCCGTTGTACCAGGCAACGAAATTCTCCGCGGTGCAGGCTGTGTCCTCGCCGGCGATCCCGAGCCGGCGGCTGCGCCGGGCGCCGATCGCATGCACCACCGCGTCATACCCGTCCGGCAAGCCGCGCCCGTCGCTGCCCCGGCCCCCGCCGCTGCGCAGCGCCGCCGCATCCGTTCGCGGCCGCCAGTGCACGCGGGGATGCCGGACCAGCCGCTCGAAGGTGTCGATGATCTGCTTGGTCTGCGGATGATCCGGGGCGACCCCGAACCGGACGAGCCCGCCGAGGTGCTCGCTGCGGTCCACCACGGTGATCTCGGCCGTTGTCCGCAGCAACAACTCGCGGGTCGCGTACATCCCGGCCGGTCCGGCGCCGACGACCAGTACCCGGCGCGGACCGCCGCCCCAGACCTGGTACGACACCGGTTCCCAGGTGTCCAGGTCCGTTGCCTCCAGCGGCTCGCGGTCGGCGAAGTACGCGGCGTTCCGCTCGACGTCCGCAGGCGCCGACCGGTCGGCCGGCTTGGCCGCGTCGACCGGGCAGATGTCCGCGCAGGCGCCGCAGTCGATGCAGGTGCGCGGGTCGACGAACAGGCTCGCGCCGGTCCCGAAGCCGGGCTCGCCCGGTGCCGGGTGGATGCTGTTCATCGGGCAGACCGCGACGCAGCTCGCATCCGAGCAGCAGTCCCCCGAGATCACAAAGGTCATCGTGCACTCACAGCAGGCCGGTCCGCCGATACACCCGGGAAGCGGCCGGTGTCAGCAGGCCGACCGAGCCGAGGAAGTCCATCAGGTTCGCGCAGCTCGTCCGCAGCAGCGACCGGTGGTGCTCGTTCTGCCGCGCCTCGCGGACGGCCCGGTCGACGTCCAGGCCGGCGTTCACGTACACCTCGCGCCCGACCATGCTGGACACGATCATGTCCGCGGCGATCGCGATCACCAGCGCGCTCACCCAGCGCCGCCCACGGCCCGCCCCCGCCAGCCGCTCCCGGGTCTCCTCGCGCGCGAACACCATGTGCCGCGACTCCTCGACCACGTGGATGTGGTTCACGGTCCGGACCAGCGGCTCGACCCGGTTGTCCCGCATCCAGTCCCGCTGCATCACGTCCAGGACCTCTTCGGCGACCAGGATCGCGGCGTACGCCGTCTCGCCGGTCGCCACGGTCTTGAACATCCGCCCGAGCTCACGGGCCAGCAGCCGCGGCCGGTACGCCGGGTCGACCAGCCGGGTGGTCGCCTTCGCGAACATGATCGAGTGCCGGCACTCGTCGGCGATCTCGGTCAGCGCCCACTGGAACTCCGGGCTCCGCGCGGGCTTGTCGTAGATGTCCCGCAGGATCAGCTGCTGCAGGATCATCTCGAACCAGATCCCGGTCGTCGCCGTCGACGCGGACTCGTGCCGGGTCAGCTCGCGCTGCTGCTCCTCGGACAACTCGTCCCAGTACGGCGTGCCGTAGAGCGTGCTCCACTCCGGCGACATCCCGTACCCGTCACCGACCGGCGCATCCCAGTCGATCTCCGTCTCGGGATCCCGGGACAACCGGCTCGCCGACCCCAGCAACCGCTCAGCGGTCAGGTCCATCGCACACACCTCCGGAGGCGATATGACATCGTCTATGTAACATAACTGATGGTTCACGCTCTTGTCGAGATGCCCTCCGATGTAACGCCCGCTACGGTGATGCCGTGTCTGGGCTTGCACCAACTCCTGGGTCAACCGCCGTGAAGCAGATGTGGCCGCTCTACGCCGCCGGTTTCACCACGGCGTTCGGTGCGCACGCGATCGCCGCGAACCTCGGCGGCTTGTCCTCGGACGGGGTGAAGTCACTGATGACGCTCGGCGTCCTGCTCGCGCTGTACGACGGCGCGGAGATACTGCTCAAACCTGTCTTCGGCACGATCTCGGACCGGATCGGCGCCCGGCCCGTGCTGCTGTTCGGTCTGGCCGGCTTCGCCGTTGCCTCCGGCACCTATGTGCTCGCGGACCGGCCCGGCTGGCTGTGGGTCGCCCGGCTCGGCCAAGGCGCCGCCGCGGCGGCCTTCTCCCCCGCTGCGTCCGCTCTCGTCGCCCGGCTCAATCCGTCGGCGAAGCACGGGCGGGCGTTCGGCAGCTACGGCTTCTACAAGAGCCTGGGATACACCGCCGGGCCGTTGCTCGGCGGCGGGATCGTGTGGCTCGGCGGATTCCGGCTGCTGTTCGGCGTGATGACGGTCCTCGCCGTGGCCGTCGCGGTGTGGGCGTTGGTCGTCGTACCCGTCGTACCGGCGCTGCCGCGGACCCGGCAGACCGTGCTGGATCTCGCGCGGCGGATCACCGACCCGGCCTTCCTCCGGCCGACCGCGGCGCTCGCGGCGGCGACGGCCGCGTTGTCGGTCGGCGTCGGGTTCCTGCCCGTCACCGGAAGGTCGGACGGTCTCGGCACGATTGTCACGGGAGCAGCCGTTTCCTTGCTCGCAGCAACGGCCGCCGTCGTCCAGCCGCGCTCGGGTCGGGCCTTGGACGCGGGCAAGCTGACCACGCGAACGGGTATTGCGATCGGTCTGGGTCTGGCGGCCGTGGGCTTTGTGTGTGCGGCGCTGCCCGGTGTGGTGTTCCTGCTGATCGCGGCCGCGCTGATCGGCGCCGGGACGGGTGTCATCACGCCGCTCGGGTTCGCGGCGCTCGCGGCGAGCACGCCGCCGGAGCGGATCGGTCAGACGATGGGTACGGCCGAGCTCGGCCGTGAGCTCGGCGACGCGGGCGGCCCGCTGCTCGTCGCAGCCGTCGCGTCGGTCGCCGTACTGGACACCGGGTACGTCGTGCTCGCCGTACTGCTCGCGCTCGGCCTGCTCACGCTCCGCCCGGGACGAAGCTGAACAGGGTCTGACCCTTCACCAGAGGTTCAGGTACGCCGGTGAAGCGGTGTACACCGACGCCGAATCCGGTCTCCTTGCCCGACACCCAGACCCGTTCGAAGCCGCCGGCCTCGAACCAGTCGCAGATCGACGGCACCAGGTCCGGGTCGCCGCGGTGCCGGGTCCAGATCACCGTCGCCCCGGTCCGGCAGAACTGCCGGCTGCCCGCGATCGTCCGCTGGATGCCGGCGTTCGTGATGTTGCCGAAGATTCCGCAGAGCAGCACCAGCTGCGCCGGCACGAACCCGTCGTACTGATCCGTCAACGAGGCGTCACCGGTGACCACCTCGACCTGCTCCGGTGCCTGCTCCCGCGCCGTCGCGGCCAGCTCCGGATTCAGCTCCACGAGCCGTGCGCGCACATCCCCAGCCCGCGGATGATCCCGCAGTACGTCGATCAGGTCGCGGCCCTGCCCCGCGCACAGGCTGATCGCCGGAATCGGCCCGGCCGGCGCCCGATCGAGCGCGGCCCGCACCTGCGCCTGCACAGTCAGCAACCGCCGCGACAGCTCGGATCCGGGGTCGTCGTACCGCTGATGCCACGCGCGCCAGTCCATGGCTGGAGACACTACGGTCCCGCAGGTCGAACGCGGCACCGTTGATCTGTAACCTCACAGTGACCGACAGGCAGGAACTTCCGGGGCCGATGGATAGTTGTTCTTCCGGAGCCCGTGCGCGATCAGAGGAGAGTCATGGCAAGGCGTGTCGAACAGAAGGCTGCAGCCCGCGAGCGGATCGCGGCGCAGCTGGCCGCCCAGCAGCAGGCCGAGCGGCGCCGGCGTCTGCTGCTCGCGGCCGGCGCGGTCGTTCTGGTCGTGGTGATCGTCGGCGGGCTGATCGCGATCCGGCTGGCCGGCGGCGGCAAGAAGACCGCCCAAGGGGCGAGCGGCGCGCTCGACTCGTCACTGGTCACCGCACTCGGCTCGATCCCGGACTCCACGTTCGCCACGGTCGGCAGCTCCGGCGTCCAGACCGCGCCGTCGGCGATCAACAACCAGCCGCCGCTGACCGACAACGGCAAGCCGAAGGTGCTCTACATCGGCGCCGAGTACTGCCCGTTCTGCGCCGCCGAGCGCTGGCCGGTCGTGGTCGCGCTGTCCCGCTTCGGCACCTTCAAGGACCTCGGTACGACGCACTCCGCGTCCGCGGACGTCCACCCGAACACGCCGTCGCTGTCGTTCCACGGCTCGACGTACACCAGCCAGTACCTGTCGTTCACCGGCGTCGAGACGACGACGAACGAGGTGCAGGGCAACAGCTACAAGCCGCTCGACACCCCGTCGGCCGCGGACCAGGCGACGCTCCAGAAGTACGACAACGTGCCGTACGTCAGCAAGGACAGCGCCGGGTCGATCCCGTTCATCGACCTCGGCAACAAGTTCATCGGCTCCGGGGCGACGTACAACCCGGACGTGCTGGCCGGTAAGACGCAGGCGCAGGTCGTCGACGCGCTGAAGGATCCGTCGAGCCCGATCACGAAGGCGGTCATCGGGTCGGCCAACGTCTACACGGCGGCGATCTGCAAGCTGACCAACAACCAGCCGGCCAAGGTGTGCTCGACCGAGGCCGTCACCGCGGCCGCCGGCAAGCTCGGCGCAGCGAAGGGCTGACGCATGACCGGCACTGCGGAGCGGTCCTCGTCCCGGACCTCGCTGGGGGTGATCCCGTGGGCGACCCTGGCGGTCTCGGTCGCCGGGCTGGCGGTCGCGGCGTACCTCACCTACGAGCACTTCACCGCCGGTACGACGCTCGCCTGTCCCAACACCGGTGTGGTCAACTGCGCCAAGGTCACCAGCAGTCAGTACTCGAAGGTCTTCGGCATCCCGGTCGCACTGCTCGGACTGGCGTTCTTCGTCGGCATGACCGCCCTGTCGGTCCCGCCGATGTGGCGCACGTCGTCGCCGTGGCCCAGTCGGCTGCGGCTCATCGGCGTAGTGACCGGGGTGGTTTTCGTCTGCTACCTGATCTGGGCCGAGCTGTTCCAGATCAACGCGATATGCCTGTGGTGCACGGTCGTCCACGCCCTCACTCTGGTGCTGTTCGGCCTGGTCATCATCCGGCTCGCCTTGGTCCCACCTGCTACCTGACGTCATGCCATCTCCCGGAGCTGAGCGGTGGGTCCCGCACGACGGCGGGATCCGCAAGCTTCGCGCGCAACTCCGGGAGTGCCGCGGCTGCGAACTCTGGGAGGACGCCGAGCAGGCGGTGCCGGGCGCGGGTCCGGTGCGGTCCCGGATGATGCTGGTCGGCGAGACGCCGGGTGACCACGAGGACAAGGAAGGACAGGTCTTCGTGGGCCCCGCCGGGCACTTGCTCGACAAGGCGCTGGTCGAGGCCGGGATCGAGCGGTCCGAGGTCTACCTGACGAACGCCGTGAAGCACTTCCGGTTCGAGCGGCAGGGTAAGCGGCGGATCCACAAGACGCCGTCCGCCGGCCAGATCACCGCCTGCCGTCCGTGGCTGGTCCGCGAGCTCGAGATCGTCAAGCCGGAGCTGGTCGTCGTGATGGGGTCCGTGGCCGCGAAAGCCCTGCTCGGCGCTGCCTTCCGTGTCACCAAGGAGCGCGGCAAGCGCGTCGAACTGCCCGACGGCCGGGCTGCGGTCGCGACCGTCCACCCGTCCGCCGTTGTCCGGTCCGACGAGTTCCGGCGCGACTTCGAGCGCTTCGTCGACGACCTGCGCGTCGCCGTCGACCTACTCGGCTGACGACCGCCAGTTGCGGACCTCCGGGAGATCTTCGCCGTACTGCGTGACGTAGGCGTGGCGCCGGGTGCGTTGGTCGGCGAAGTACTGGCGGGTGGTGGCGGCGCGGAACAACCCGTGCCGGCCGGTCAGCAGGTATCCCTCCAGCCAGCCCTGGCAGGTGTGCTCGCTGAGGATCTCCAGCACCCGTCGGCGGCGAGGTGGTTGTCGGTGTCGAAGCGCTCGGCGAGCCAGCGCTTCCCGGTCTCCTCGTACACCGCGGTCAGCCTGTTCGACGCGGTCTCGTCCGGCCCGAACAGCCGCAGGTTGTCCGGGATCAGCCGGAACGCGTCGCGCAGGAACGCACCGAACACCTTGGTCGGCTCCCCGTCCTCGGCGCCCGGCGCCTTGACCGGTACGGCGTACTCCTCGACCGTCGGCAGCTCCAGGTCCCGGCTCAGCACGCCGCCGTTCGCCTGCGGGCTCGACCCCATCCGCCGCTCAGGAGCGAGTTCCAGAAGGTCCGGCACCGGTCGTCTCTGGTCGTCGAAGAGTTCCTCGGGACGGTAGCTGCGGAGCCAGTACTCCAGTTGCCGGAGGGGGTCCTCGTTTGTCCGGACTGCTTGAGCAGCCGCGCCATCCGCACCTCGTCGCGGGTGGTGTTCGGGTACGCCGCGGTCCAGCTCCCCTCCAGCCAGGTGTTCGCCACCAGTGCGGGACCGCCATGCCCCGGGCCGGTCACGAACAGGACGTCGCGGTCCCGCTGCCCGATCACCCGGTTGAGGTGCGCGCACAGCAGGTTCAGGCCCGGCGTCGTACCCCAGTGGCCGAGCAGCCGCGGCTTGATGTGCTCGTCGCTCAGCGGCACCCCGTCGACACGCTGCACTCAGCGTCCGACGGCCCGAGCGAGCTGAGCCTTCGTCATCTTCGACCGGCCCTTGATGTTCTTGTCCCTGGCTTCTTGGTACAGCTGGTCGCGGGTCCGGCCCTGCGATCCGCTGTGCGAGCGGAGTCCACCGCGCCGGCTCGACGACAGGTCGTGCGTCGACGTACGGCTCTTCTCCTTCGACTCCCCGGAGCGGGCGCGTTCCTTGTTCACGGTGCGGGCCGCGATCTCCTCCGCGACGTCCTCGCTCCGGCCGCGGTCCTTCAGTCCGGCCTTGATGTGCTCGTACTGGCGTTCGCGCTTGCGGTTCGATCCTGCGGGCATCGGAAGACCTCCTTCTGAAGAGATCCATCCGGTACCCGGTGCCGGTCTGCAACATTCGGGCCTGGGCAGGTAACATGGTGTCGATCGCGCACACAGGAGCGGTGAATTCTGAAAGCCGTGTTCCTGGGCACTCTCTCGGCGACCCTCTGGACGACACCGGGTGGCGTCTCGTCGGCGGGTCGGTCCCCGCGCGGTCCGGAGTTCCGTCACGGCCCGGCCGTGGCACGACACAGGAGGAAATGTTGGCCCGACGAGGTCAGCGCCAGCCCGGCGCTACCCGTTCCGCACCCCGTCGCAGGCGTCGCGTCCGCGACGGTGAGTCAGACGGTCTGATCCAGGTCCTCGCGCAAGCTGTCCGCGAGGTCGAGAACGCGGTCACCCGCGGTGCTATCAAGCCGTCGACCCGGACGAAGTTCCAGGTCGTCGCGCTGCTGGTCCGCGAGGAGCGGGCCCGGGTGAACGGCGAGGCCGCGGCCACCGAGGCGTACCGGACCGAGCAGCTCCGGCGGCTCGACGGGATCGCGACGATCCTGGCCAAGACCGCCGCGCTGGAGCCGTCGCTGCTCGTGCTGCTGGCCGAGGACGCGGTGATGTCCGAGGCGGCGGCCGCGCTCAAGCGGCAGATGGTCGAGGAAGCCGGCCTGGAGGTTCCCGAGGAACCGGAGCCGGCCGAGCCGGTGTCAGCACCGGAGACCCAGGTCCGGCGGGTGGTGCCGCAGGCCGTGGTGTCCCGGCAGCTCGCCAACCCGTTCCTCGCCCCGGACTTCTCGGCGGCCCCGTCCCGCCCGACCGGTCCGAGCCGGCTCGGCGGCTGGGAGCTGATCGGCCCGCTGCTGCGCTCCTTCGAGCACGCGGCGGCCTCCGCCAGCATGGCGCTGCCGGACCCGACCTCGCTGCAACTCTCCGGCGGGATCGACGCGCTTCGGCTCCGCGGGCTGGAGCTGATGCCGCACCAGGCCCGGCTGATCGCCGCCGCCGCGGACGGGCACCGGACCTTCCTGCTCGCCGACGAGCCCGGCCTCGGCAAGACCGCCCAGGCGCTGCTCGCCGCGCAGGCCGTGGACGCCTACCCGCTGCTGGCCGTCGTACCGAACGTGGTCAAGACCAACTGGGCCCGCGAGGCCGGTCTCTGGACGCCGCGCAAGACCCCGACCGTGATCCACGGTGACGGCGACACGATCGACGGCTTTGCGGACATCGTGGTGGTGAACTACGAGGTCCTCGACCGGCACGTCGGCTGGCTCGGCGACCTGGGGTTCCGCGGCATGGTGGTGGACGAGGCGCACTTCATCAAGAACAAGAAGTCGCAGCGCTCCCGGAACGTGCTCGAGCTGGCCAACCGGATCCGCTCCCGGACCATCCGGCCGCTGCTGATGGCGCTCACCGGTACGCCGCTGATCAACTCGATCGAGGATTTCACCGCGATCTGGGAGTTCCTCGGCTGGGTCGACGAGAAGGCGCCGCGCGCCGAGCTGATGGAGAAGCTCGACGCCACCGACCTGACCCCGGCCGACCCCGGGTTCGCCGCGGCCGCCCGGGCCAGCGTGATCGACATGGGGATCGTCCGGCGCCGCAAGGTGGACGTCGCGGCGGACATCCCGGCCCGCCGGATCGCCGACCTGCCGGTCGAGCTGGACGGCGCCCTCGGGCGCTCGATCCGGGCCGCCGAGCGGGAGCTCGCCGACCGGCTGGTCGCGCGGTACCGGACCGCGCTGGAGACCCGGCGTTCGGGTGCCGTCGTGGAGGGTATCGACCACGACCTGGTCCGCCAGGTGGCCGGCTGGGAGCGGACCGAGATGGCCGCCAAGAAGACCGGCGACAACGTGTTCAGCCTGTTCCGCCGGATCGGTCAGGCGAAGGCCGGCCTGGCCGCGGACTACGCCGCGCAGCTGGCGCAGAACGTCGGCAAGGTGGTCTTCTTCGCCCGGCACATCGAGGTGATGGACACCGCCGAGGAGCTGTTCGCCGAGCGCGGCATCCGGTACGCCTCGATCCGCGGCGACCAGACGTCCCGGACCCGGCAGAAGAACATCGATGCCTTCGTCAACGATCCCGAGGTGTCGATCGCGGTCTGCTCGCTGCTCACCGCGGGCGTCGGACTGAACCTGCAGGTCTCCTCGAACGTCGTGCTCGCCGAGCTCTCCTGGACGAACGCCGAGCAGACCCAGGCGATCGACCGGGTGCACCGGATCGGCCAGGACGAGCCGGTCACCGCGTGGCGGATCATCGCCGCGCAGACCATCGACACCCGGGTCGCGGACCTCATCGACGCCAAGGCCGGCCTGGCCGCCAAGGCACTCGACGGCTCCGACGAAGAGGTCGGCTCCTCGGCCGACTTCCAGCTCGAGGCCCTGGCCGCGCTCCTGACCCGGGCGCTAGAGGCCGCTGCCTGACAGCTCGCCCACCGGCAACACGACCGCCAGCTGGTTGGTTGCCGGGGCGAGTGGGCAGGTCCACTCGGGGCTGTAGGCGCAGGACGGGTTGTACGCGAAGTTCAGGTCGACGACGAAGTGGCCCGTGGACAGGTCGCTGCCGAGGTCGGCGCCTTTGACGGTGTCGATCAGGTAGCGGCCGCCGCCGTACGTCGAGCTGCTGCGGTCCTTGACCGGGACGAAGAGGCCGCCGCCGTACGACTCCAGCCACCAGACGTCCAGGTCGCCGATCGGGAGGTGCAGGACGCCTACCCGGGAGAACGGGATCGCCCCGTCGGTGGCCGACTGGAACTCCCAGTTGTCGGGTTTCACGTCGGTGTCGAGCGTTGATTCATAGCGGTACTGCGGGTCGTACGCCGCGACCGGTGCGCCGCGGTACGTCGCGCGGTCTTGGCCCGGGACCGGGGAGGCCGGGTGGTGCATCAGTAGGTCGTTGCGGCGTGCTTGCCAGTGGGCGTGGGCTGCCGCGGGGTCCGATTCGGTGCGGACGGCGTTGTACAGGTCGAAGACCTGGCGGCGCCAGTCGGCGACGGCCAGGGTGGGGGCTGGGAAGTCCACGGTGTCTCCTGTCAGCTCTTGAGGGCGCCGGCGGACTGGGTCCAGTACTTGTGGATCTTGCCGAGGTACGACTGCGCCTGCGTCCCCGCCGTCCGGCCGCGGGCGAAGATCCGCATGTTGCCGCCGCCGGCGTTGTAGCCGAGGGCAAGCAACTCGTCCTTGGTGTACAGGTCGGCGCGCTTCGCCGGCAGCCGTCTCGCCAGGTCGTGCAGGTGCCAGGCCGCGGCCTCGATCGCCAGCGCCGGGTTGTCCGGCAACTCCTCCCACCTCCGCTTGGCGAAGTCCCGGCCACGTTTCGTCTCGTCGAACGCCGGCTTGTGCATGTTCGCGATCCCGAACGCCGGGTTCGAGTCGACCTCCGCCCACTGCCGCTCGAACTTCGGGTCGTGCGGCTTGTACGACTCGGCGTACAGGATCGCCATCAGCAGTTGCGGGTTCACCCCCGCCTGCTTCGCGTACCGCCGTACGTCGGTCGCGAAGTGCGCCGGATCGTAGTCCTGGTACCAGGCCCTGGAGGCCGTGGCGGTCGGCTTCGGTGTGGTGGTCGCCTTCGTACTCGGGACAGGCTTGTCCGCGGTGTCCTTGCTGGAGCACGCCGTCAAGACACCGACGAGCAGTACTCCGATCCCCACCCATGCCCAGCGCTTCGCCACGCCCCCACCGTACCGGTGAGCCAACAGCACGACCCCGGTTCGGGCGCTGGTCCTCCTGGCAGGCTGCCGAAGCGTTGCCCTGGCAAACGGAAAGCGCTTGCTAGGATGGTTCGATGATCTACGAGCTGAATCATGTCGGTGGGCGGGTGCAGGATCTCGAGGCGAGCCTGGCGTTCTACGGCGGGCTCGGCGCGGAGGTGGTGGACCGGTTGTTCATGAGCGGGTCGCGGGTGAACCGGGTGCACATCCAGCTCGCGACCGGGCTGGTCGAGCTGCTGCACCACGAGGAGGCGGACCCGCGGGCGACGTACGGGCTGAATCATGTCGGGTTCATGACCGACGATCTGGACGGGGACTACGGGCGGCTGATCGCGCTCGGGTACGGCGAGATCTCGTCGCCGCGGGTGGCCGGGAGCGGGCAGGGCCGACTGGCGTTCCTGTCGGACCCGAACGGCGTACGCGTCGAGCTCCTGCAGCGGTCGGAGGAGTTCCGGGTCGCGCCGATCACGTCGGGGCCGGTGCAGGCGCTGTCGTACGTCGGTGTCGCGGCACCGGACGTCGACGCCGCCGCCGAGTTCTACGGCACCCACCTCGGGATGCAGCAGGTCGCGGACGACACGTTCCGGCTGGGGCCGGACGCCGTCAAACTCTTGCCGTCGGCAACCACCACGATCGATCACCTCGGCCTCACCACCGATACCCAACAGTCCGCCGCCCAGGACCCCGACGGCAACCGCGTCACCTTCGTCTGACCGCTCCCCCACTGCCGATTCACCCGGTGGAGCCTTAACCTGGGGCGGTGTTCGACCACGACGCGCTCGGCGGGGTGTTCCGGGACGACTCGCCGTTCACGCTCGGCGACCGCGAGCAGACGCGGAACCTCCTCACGGCGGCCGGCTCTTCCGGGGCGACCTTCACCGCGGCGCGGGAGCCGATCTACTCCGGAGGCGATGTGACCGGGGTCACATTTCCGGTCTGTCGATTCGCCGGCGGTCCGGTCGACGCTCAGGCAAAAGCAAACCTACGAAGGAGCATGACGACATGCGAAAGCTGATCACCACCGCGTTCATCTCGGTCGACGGCGTCGTTGAAGGCCCGGGCGGCGAGAAGGAGTACCGGAACGTCGGCTGGACCATGAAGGACATCGAGTTCGACGAGACGGCGTACGCGCTCAAGGGCGAGGAGCAGGAGGAGGCCACCGCGCTCCTGCTCGGCCGGGTCAGCTACCAGTCGTTCGCGCCGGTCTGGCCGAAGATGGTGAACGAGTTCGCCGGCTACCTGGCGATGCCGAAGTACGTCGTCTCGACCACGCTCCAGGAGAGCGACCTGGTGACGAACTGGAACGAGATCAACATCCTCCGCTCGCTCGACGACGTCGCCGCACTGAAGGAGACCGAGGGCGGCCCGATCATCGTCCACGGCAGCGCCACCCTGAACCGCAACCTCTCCGACGCCGGCCTGATCGACCAGTACAACCTGATGGTCTTCCCGGTCCTCCTCGGCGCCGGCAAACGCCTCTTCAGCGACGCCGACCGCGACAAGATCAAGCTCAAGCAGACCTCCAGCCAGTCCTACTCCAACGGCATCCAGCGCCTAACGTACGACGTACTCCACTGACCCGCTGGACTACCGTTCGGGGGCGGGGAGCCAGCGGGCGGCTGCGTGGTAGGTGTCGTCGGGGGTGTGGTTGAACGCGATCGCGGCGTCGGGCGCGTGCCTGCGGATCAGGTTGATGATGGTTTCGAAGAGCCCGGACTGTTCCTCTGATCTGCGGATGCCGCCGCCGACGACCACGCACTCCCACGGGTGTGCGGCGAGCGCGGCCGTCACCACCGCCTCGATGTCGTCGCGGCCGTCCAGGCCGACCAGGCACGTCTCCGCGCCGACACCGTGCGCGGCGAAGTCCGCCATCCCCGCCTGGATCCCGGTCGCCACCGGCTCCGGGTCCCACGGCCCGGGGACGCGGTACGGATCCAGCCCGATCACCAGCACCCGCGGCTTGCTGTCCATCCGACGACACTAACCCTCGAAGGAGAGCAGCGTGATGCTGTGCGGCGGGAACTCGTAGGTTCCGTCGAACTCCTCCGTGCCGAGGTCGCGGAGTGCCACGGTGTCCGGTGCGCTGAGGGTGTTCGACGCGAGTACGTCGTCCGCGCTCAGGCGCTTTACCGTGCACCTGGCGGGCAGCCCCTCGTGACGGCCGTCGAGGGTCAGCCCGGCGCGGATCGTCGCATCGCGGTGGCGGTTGATCACCGCGACCCGGATCGACCGCCCGTCGGTCGTCGCCGACACATCCAGGTCCGGCACCGTCGCCGGGACGGTCCGGAACTCGCCCCGGTGGTCCCGCTCGTCACCCTGCCGTACGGCGGCCAACCGGCCCGGCGACCGGACGTCGGCCGCGAGCGCGATCGGGCCGAGGTGGTTCTGGTACAGGTCCCACACGTGGTAGGTCGCCGCGCGGACCGAACCGTTGGGGCGGGCAACGATCACGCCGTTCGCGTTCAGCAGGTTGACGGTGTTCGCCATCGTCACCGGGACTTCCCGGCCGCCGGCGCGATGCAGAGCGTGGAAGACGCCGGCGTAGAACAGCGCGTCCGCGAGCGTACGCGGGCTCCAGCGGTTCACTCGGTGCGCGGGACGGGCATCTAGCCCGTCGACGTCGCGCGCGACCGTGCCGCCGTCGTCCGACGGTTGCGGCTCCGGCCAGGTCGCGGGCTCGACGTGCCTGATGTTCCACTCGTCCAGCGCGAGCCCGAGCGGGCGGTCCACACCGGCTCGGGCGGCGACGGCGCCGACCAGGTCGGAGTACTCGACGATCTGCTGCTCGAAGTACAGCGACTGGGCGACGATCGCGTCGTACTCCGAGGCGCCGTCGATCAGCTGCGTGGTCGCGCCGTAGAGGTGGAACGACAGGTAGTCGATCTGGTTGCCGACGGCCCGCAGTACCGCGTCCGTCCAGCCGTCCCGGTCGTCGGTCTTCCCGACCGCGACGAACTTCAGCGACGGGTCGACCGCGCGCATGAAGCGGGCGTGCTCAGCCGCGTCGGCGGCGTACGCGGCGGCGGGGCGGTGGCCCATTTGCCAGTCGCCGTACACCTCGTTCCCGAGGCCCCAGTACTTCACGCCGTACGGCGGGCGGCCGCGGCGGCGGGTGTACTCCGTGTCGCCGGCATAGTTCGTGTACTCGACCCAGCGGACGGCCTCGTCGACGTCGCGGCAGCTGTGCGCGAGGTACGGCTCGGTCCCGACCTCGGCGCACCAGGCGAGGAACTCGTCGGTGCCGAAGTGGTTGTCCTCCTCCGAGCCCCAGGCCGGCTCCAGCCGGCGCGGACGACCGGCGCGCGGGCCGATGCCGTCCTCCCAGTGGTACGCCGACGTGAAGTTGCCGCCCGGCCAGCGCACGATCGGGAGGCCGAGTTCCCGGCAGAGCTCGATCACGTCCGTACGGAGACCGCTCCGGACGTCGGCGCCGCCGTACGCGAGCGGTGAGCCCTCGTCGAACACACCACCGTCGATGTTGCCGAAGAACGCGGACTCCAGGAAGTGCCCGTAGATCATCGGATCGATGGCGTGCTGCCGGTCGCTGTGGATGTCGATCGTGGCGGCGAAAGTCACAGCACTCGACTATAGACCGAAACGCACGCCGCCGAACGTCCTGCTCATCTGCACCGACCAGCAGCGCTTCTCCGCAGTAGGTGCCTCAGGCAACGACGAGATCGACACGCCGAACCTGGACCGGCTCGCGAGCCAGGGTGCATTGTTCGAGAACTGCTACCGGTGTGTGCACCTTCCTCGGCGCGCTCGACGCGGAGGGGCTGGCCGACGACACGCCGGCCGCAACCGAGAACCGCACCCAGCCCCGCATCGCGGACTGGTAAGCCATCGTCAGGCGGTGGTGAAGCGTTGTTCTACGGTGTCGAGGAAGCGCTGGACCTGGCGGTAGGTTTCGGAGCTGTAGGCGCCGACGCTGCGTTCGGTGGACAGCGCCTCGCGCATCGCGTCCAGGTAGCGGCGTTGGATGGCCTCCATCTGTTCGCGGGTGTCCGGCTTGGTGTCGCGTAGCTGGCGGGTGCCGGAGACCAGGCGGGGCACGATGCGGTCCTTGAGGGTGTGGACCACGTCGGGGTCCAGTGGTTCGCCCTCGACGGTCTGGTCCTCGAGGGGGCCGACGGCGTCGATCGCGGACTCGCCGATCAGGCGCATCAGCTCCTGGACCGAGTCCCGCTTGTCCTCGGCGCTCTCCGGACGGAACCGCAGCTTCGCGATCACCGCCGGCAGCGAGATCCCGAACAGCACCAGCGTGATCAGCGCGACGATGAACGCCGCCAGTACGACGGTCGCGCGGTGCGGCGTACCGGCCGGGATCGTCTGCGCCGCGGCGACCGTGACGACACCGCGCATCCCGGCCCAGGCGAGTACCAGCAGCCCGCGTCCGGTGATCGGCTCCCGCTCCTCGAAGTCCGCGTCGGCCCGTCCCCGCGCCAGCCGTTTCCGCGCCCACGCGACCCGGTTCTCCTCGCGCTGGCTCGACGGCTCCATCGAGTCCAGGTGCTCCTCGAACTGATCCAGCTGAGCATGCGTCTGCTCATGCCGATTGTCCGGCCCGAAGTGACTCTGCAACGCGGGCCACGCGAGTCCCAGGAACCGCAGCGCGATCAGCAACCCGACCACCAGCAGCACCAGCAGCGTGATCTCGCCGAGCGTCGTCTCAGCGCGGGCGTCGTTCACCAGCTCCGGCAACTCGTACCCCATCGCGAGGAAGACGCCGCTCTCCAGAATGAAGCTGATCGTCGTCCAGGTGGTCGCCTGCGTCTGCCGGTCGCGGGCGCTGAACCGCCGGGCCCCGAGCGCGCCGGTCAGCAGCCCGGCGATCACCACCGCGAGTACGCCGGACGCGTGCGCCTGCTCGGCCGGGAAGTACGCGAGGAACGGGACGGCGAACGAGATCGTGGTGTTCAGCACCGGATCGTCGAGCCGCTGCCGCAGTACGACGGTCAGGAATCCGACCGCTCCGCCGATCAGGATCGCGCCGACGACCGCCCAGACGAAGTCGAGCACCGTGCGGCCGAGGTTGAAGTGCGTGGTCACGGCCAGCGCGGCCACCGCCGTACGCAGCACCACCAGCGCCGACGCGTCGTTGACCAGGCTCTCGCCCTCGAGCACCGTCATCAGCCGAGGCGGCAGCCCGACCCGGCGCCCGATCGCGGTCGCGGCGACCGCGTCCGTCGGGCTGACGACGGCGCCGAGCGCGACCGCGAGCGCGAACGAGATACCCGGGAACAGCGCGTGCACGAGTGCCCCGATCACGAGCGCCGACACGATCACCATCACGACCGACAGCCACGAGATCAGCCCGAAGTTCCGCCGTACGTCGATCACCGGCAGCTTGACTGCCGACGTGTACAGCAGCGGCGGCAGCACGCCCGCGAGGATGATCTCCGGCTCGATGTGGATGGCCGGCGTACTCGGCAGGTAGCTGGCGCCGATGCCGAGCGCGACCAGCAGCAGGGGCGCCGCGACGCCGGTCCGCCGCGCGAACACCGAGGCCGCGATCATGATCGCGAGCCCCGCACCGGCAATCAGAACGATCTGGTGGTCCACGCGACCACACTCTAACTTCCGCAGCAGAGGATGTAGAGAACGCCACCACGGCTCCGTCCTCCGGGCAAAGAACACCCTCCGGAGGAGACTGACACAATGGCAATCAAGCGCATGGACCACATCGGCGTCGTGGTCGAGGACCTGGCAGCGGCGAAGGCGTTCTACTTCGAGCTCGGCATGGAGCTCGTCGGCGAGACGACGGTCTCCGGCCCGTGGGTGGAGGGCGTGTCGGGCATGCCTGGCGTGGTCGCGGACATCTCGTTCCTCCGCACCCCGGACGGACACGGGCAGCTGGAGCTGACGACGTACCGTACGCCGCTCGCGACGACGCTCGAGCCGTCCGCGCCGCCGAACACGCTCGGTATCCGGAACCTGATGTTCGTCGTCGACGACGTCCAGGACACCGTCGCGCGGCTGAAGGCGCACGGCGGCGAGCTGGTCGGCACCGTCGAGGAGCACTCCCCCGGGCTGCACTTCTGCTACCTGCGCGGCCCCCAGGGCGTCATCGTCGCGCTCGCCGAGGAGTAACTGGCCCCAAATTGTCGATGGCACGGTCTAACCTGCGATGCATGAACCGGATCGATCGGCTGTACGCCCTCGCGGAGGAGTTGCGCGCGGCCGGCGCCCGCGGGCGTACGGCGCGGCAACTGGCGGCGCGCTTCGAGGTCAGCGTGCGGACCATCGAGCGCGACCTGAGCGCGCTCGGGCAGGCCGGCGTACCGCTGGCGGCCAAGCAGGGGCGCACCGGCGGGTATTCCGTGGACCGCGCGATGAGCCTCCCGCCGCTGAACTTCACGCCGCGGGAGGCGATGGCGGTCGCGGTGGCGCTGAGCCGCAGCGAGCACGTGCTGTTCGCGCGGGACTCCCGGACCGCGCTGCAGAAGATCGTCGCCGCGATGCCGCAGCGGGACCTCGACGAGGCGCGGACCGCCACCGCCAAGGTGCGGTTACTGGTGCAGCGGACGCCGGACCCGGACGGCGAGGTCGCGGAGCAGATCTGGCGGGCGGTGCGGCACAGCCAGGTGCTGCGGATCCAGTACACCGATGTCGGAGGTGTCGAGACGGTCCGCGAGATCGAGCCGCAACACGTCGTCGTCGGGCCGAACGGGTCGTACCTGACCGCCTGGTGCCACCTGCGGCAGGAGGACCGGGTGTTCCGGATGGACCGGATCACCAAGGCCGAGCGGACCGCGACGCTGCTGCTGCGCCCGCCGGCCTCTGACGAGCTGCATGTCGACGGGTACGAGACCAGGCTGCCGGACGCCGCGCTGCATCCGGAAGATCTTTTTCCAACTCCGACATAGGGCTGTCGCCAACCGCTGGAAACGTGGTTCTCACAGTTCACTCGAGTTGAAGGAGAAGTCCCATGAGTACTCCCGCGCCTGGCACGCTGGCCTGGTTCGAGGTCGCCACCGACAACCCGGAGGCGGCGGAGAAGTTCTACGGCAGCCTGTTCGACTGGTCGTTCGATTCGTCCGGCAGCCAGACCTCCGGCGGCCTCGACTACCGCAACATCACCGCCTCCGGCGCGCAGCAGGCGATGGGCGGCCTGTTCGCGACCAAGGGCGAGCTGCCGAACCACGCCGTCTTCTACATCCTGGTCGCCGACATCGAGGCGACCTGCGCGGACGCCGAGCAGCTCGGCGGCACGGTGATCAACAAGCGGATCGGTATCGGCGGCGGTACGCCGGACTTCGCCTACCTGCGCGACCCGGCCGGCAACCAGTTCGCGGTCTTCACGCCGCGCCCCGAGTGATGAACCCCGCCCGATGACACCTGATAACCACCCGTCCCCGCCGGCCGACACCGGCGGGGACGGGCGGGAATCTGCCCGGGCGCTGTACGACGAGCTCACCGACGACCTGCTCTACGACCCGGCGATCGGCTACGGCACGATCATGGGCCACCCCTGCATCCGGCTGGCCGGCCGGTTCGTCACCTGCCTGGAGCGAAACGGCACCGGGCTGATCCTCAAACTCCCCGCCGACCGCGTGACCGCAGTGATTGCCGACGGCACCGGAGTCCCGTTCACCGCCAACCGCGCCCCGATGCGCGAGTGGGTGACGATCCCGACCGCCGACCGGGCGGTCTGGCAGACCCTCCTCGAGGAGGCGGTCGCCTTCGCCCGCAGCACCCTGGGCAAGGCGGAACGATCGTGACGCTCAGACGGCCAGCCGGCCGCCGTCGATCGGGAGGGTGGCGCCGTGGATCAGGGACGCCGCGTCGGAGGCGAGGAACACGACGCCGGCGGCGATCTCCTCCGGTGTCCCGACCCGCTGGAGCGGCGTCGTACCGGCGAGGACGTCGAGGTTCTCCCCCATCACCGCCGTGCCCTCGGTCCGCGTCGGGCCGGGGCTGACCGCGTTCACCCGGACGCCGGCCGCCCCGAACTCGGCGGCCCACGCCTTCGTCAGCAGCTCGAGTGCCGCCTTGCTCGACCCGTACGCCGCCATCCCGGCCATCCCGACGTACGCGACCACCGTGGTCAGGTTCACGATCGCGCCGGATCCGCGCGCCGCCATCAACGGCGCCAGCTCGGCGACCAGGTAGAACGGCGCGCGGACGTTCACGGCGTACACCGCGTCGAAGTCGGCGTCCGGTACGTCGGCCGTCGGGCCGAACGGGTAGGTCCCGGCGTTGTTCACGAGTACGTCGACGTGCCCGCCGCCGAGGTCGATCGCCTGCTTGGCGAGAGCGCGCACACTCGCCAGGTCGGTCAGGTCGGCCGGCACGAAGTCCGCCGTACCGCCGGCGGCGCGGATCGTGTCCAGCACCTGCTGGCCGCGGTTGGTGTCCCGGCCGCTGACCACCACGTGCGCACCGCGCGCGGCGAGCTGCTCGGCCACGGAGCGGCCGATCCCGCTGTTGCCACCGGTCACGAGTGCGGTCCGGCCGGCGAAGTCCTGCGTCATATCGGTTCCATTCACTGGGTGGAGTCGTTGGCTCCGATGGTTCACCGACGAAATTGGAGTATCAACTCCAAAATCAGTACGGTGGCGGTATGCCCGACACCAAACGACTCACCCGGAAGGGACAGGCGACCCGGGACCGGATCGTCGCGGCCGCGGCGCGGCTGATGCTCGAGCAGGGGGTCGCCCGGACCACGATCGAGGACATCCAGGCGGCCGCCGGGGTCAGCCCGTCGCAGCTGTACCACTACTTCCCGGGCAAGGACGCGCTGGTGTCGGCGGTGATCGACCACCAGGCGGCGCAGGCGCTCGACGTACAGCAGGGCTGTCTGCAGCGGCTCGACTCGATCGACGCGCTCGGGCACTGGCGGGACGTGATGATCAACATCCTGACCGAGATGCAGTGCGTCGGCGGGTGCCCGCTCGGGTCACTGGCGAGCGATCTGTCCGAGAGCGACCCGGTCGCCCGGAACCAGTTGGCGGCCGCGTTCGCGCAGTGGCAGGAGCTGATCCGGCAGGGCCTGCTCGACATGCAGCGACGCGGCGAACTCGCCCCCGACGCGAACCCGGGCAACCTGGCCGTCGCGATGCTCGCCGCCGTCCAGGGCGGCCTCCTCCTCAGCCAGGTCAACCGCGACCCGGCACCCCTACGGATCGCCGTCGACACGATGATCGATCACCTGCACGCGTTGACGCGCCCCATGGTTCCGTAAGGTTCGGGGTATGGGTAGCAGTGTCTACGTTGCTTCGGTGGAGGGGACTACCGGGAAGTCGACCGTGGCTCTCGGGGTGCTTCATCAGTTGTCGCGGCGGGTCGGGCGGGTGGCGGTGTTCCGGCCGATCGTGCGCGCCGACACCGCGACGCACGGCGGGCGGGACTACGTTCTCGAGCTGCTCATCTCGCAGGACGCGGTCGAGCAGTCCTACGAGGACGGGGTCGGGGTCACGTACGACGCTGTGCACGCGGACCCGGACGCCGCCCTGGACACGATCGTGCAGCGGTACCACGCGATCGCGGAACAGGCCGACGCGGTGGTGATCGTCGGCAGCGACTACACGGACGTGGGTACGCCGACCGAGTTCTCGTTCAACGCCAAGATCGCGGCGAACCTCGGGGCGCCGGTGCTGCTCGTGCTGAACGGGTACGACCGGACACCACACGACGTGCGCGCGATCGCCGACATGGCCGCAGCCGAACTCGCGGCCAACCACGGCTCGCTCTTCGCCGTCATCGCGAACCGGGTCGGCCGAGCCTCGGGCGAAGGCACCGACGGCGGGGAAGGCGGGGATAGCGGGGACGGCGGGGCGGGAGCGGCGTTGGTCAAAGCGTTGGAGGGGGTCGGGGCGCCGGCGTTCGCAATTCCTGAGGAGCCGTTGCTGAATCAGCCGCTGGTGGCCGACCTGCTGGCGCCGATCGACGGGCGGTTACTGAGCGGCGACCCGCAGCTGCTGACCCGCGAGGTCACCGGGCTGATGATCGCCGGTATGACGATGCCCAATGTCCTCGATCGGCTGTTCGAGGGCGCCGCAGTGGTGACCGCCGGGGACCGCCCGGAGGTCGTGCTCGGTGTGGTGATGGCGCACGCGTCCCGCACGTTCCCGCAGATCGCCGCCATCATCCTGAACGGCGGCTTCGAACTCCCCGCCCAGGTGCAGCGCCTGATCGAGGGCCTCGGCGTCACGCTGCCGATCATCGAGACCGGCCTCGGCACCCAGGCCACCTCCAGCAAACTCACCGCCGTCCGCGGCCGGCTCACGAAGGACGCACCGCGCAAGATCGACACCGCGCTGGCGTTGTTCGACCAGTACGTCGACGGCCCGGCGCTCCTCGACCAGCTCGCCCTCGCCCGCAGCAGTGCGGTCACCCCGCTGATGTTCGAGCACCGCCTCGTCGACCGCGCCGTCTCGGACCGCCGCCACATCGTCCTGCCGGAAGGCGGCGAGGAGCGGATCCTCCGGGCGGCCGACGTACTGCTCCGCCGTGGTGTCGCGGACCTGACCCTGCTCGGCGACCCGACCGTGATCAGCCAGCAGGCCGCGACCCTCGGCGTCGACGTGAGCGCGGCGACCGTCGTACATCCCGAGCACAGCGAGCTGACCGAGCGGTTCGCCGCGGAGTACCACCGGCTGCGGCGGCACCGCGGCGTCGACCTCGACCGGGCGCGTGAGCTGGTCCGCGACGGGTCGTACTTCGGCACGATGATGGTCCAGCTCGGCCTCGCGGACGGGATGGTGTCGGGCGCCGTGCACACCACCGCGCACACGATCCGTCCCGCACTCGAGGTCGTGAAGACCGTGCCGGACGTGTCGGTCGTCTCGTCGGTGTTCTTCATGTGCCTGGAGAACCAGGTCCTCGTGTACGGCGACTGCGCGGTGAACCCGGACCCGACCGCGGAGCAGCTCGCGGACATCGCGATCTCCTCGGCCGCCACCGCCGCGGCGTTCGGGGTCGAGCCGCGGATCGCGATGCTCTCGTACTCGACCGGGGCGTCCGGCGCAGGCACCGACGTCGAAAAGGTGTCCAAGGCAACGACCATCGTCCGCGAACGCGCACCCGAACTAGCGGTCGAAGGCCCGATCCAGTACGACGCCGCGATCGACGCCGCCGTCGCCCGGACCAAGCTCCCGGACTCCCCCGTCGCCGGAAAGGCCACCGTGTTCGTCTTCCCGGATCTCAACACCGGCAACAACACCTACAAGGCCGTGCAGCGCTCGGCCAACGCGGTCGCGGTCGGCCCGGTGCTGCAAGGTCTCCGGAAACCGGTCAACGACCTGTCCCGCGGCGCCACGGTCCGGGACATCGTCAACACCGTCGCGATCACTGCGATCCAGGCTCAGCAAGGCGGCACGCATGAGTGAGCACGTACTGGTGATCAACGCGGGATCGTCCTCGCTGAAGTACAGCCTGGTCGACGCCACCTCCGGTACGGCGGCCGCGAGCGGGCTGGTGGAGCGGATCGGTGAGGAGCAGAGTCACCACGTGCACCACGGTCCGTCCGGGGACTTCGACGACGATCAGCCGGTCCCGGACCACGAGGCCGCGCTGGAGGCTGCGGTGCGGGCCTTCGACAAGCACGGGCCTTCGCTCTCCGAGGCCGGCATCGTGGCCGTCGGGCATCGCGTCGTCCACGGCGGTGACCGGTTCGCGGCGCCTGCGCTGGTGGACGACGAGTTGATCGCGGCGGTCACGGACCTGGTACCGCTGGCCCCGTTGCACAACCCCGCGAACCTCGAAGGGATCGAGGTCGCGCGGCGGCTCTTCCCGGACCTGCCGCACGTCGCGGTCTTCGACACGGCCTTCCACCAGACGTTGCCGCCGTACGCCTACACGTACGCCGTACCGTCGTCGTGGCCGGCCGACTACGGCATCCGGCGGTACGGGTTCCACGGGACGTCGCACGCGTTCGTGTCGGCGCAGGCGGCCCGGGTGCTCGGCCGCGAACCCGGCGACCTGAACGTGATCGTCCTGCATCTCGGCAACGGCTGCTCCGCCGCCGCCGTCCGCGGCGGAGTGTCCGTCGACACGTCGATGGGGCTGACGCCGCTGGAGGGGCTGGTGATGGGCACGCGGTCCGGCGATCTCGATCCGGCCGTCCACGGGCACCTCGCCCGCGTCGCCGGGCAGTCCGCCGAGGAGACCGACCGGATGCTCAACTCGGAGTCCGGGCTCAAGGGCCTGACCGGTGCGAACGACTTCCGCGAGGTACTGCGGCTGCGCGCGGACGGTGACGAACGGGCGCAGCTCGCGTTCGACATCTACTGCTACCGGCTGAAGAAGTACATCGGCGCGTACTACGCCGTACTCGGGACCGTCGACGCGATCGTGTTCACCGCCGGCGTCGGGCAGCACTCCGCCGAAGCCCGCGCCGCCGCACTCGCCGGGCTGGAGCCGCTCGGCATCCACCTGGACCCGGCCCGCAACGCCGACCCGAGCGACAACGTCGTCAGTACCGACGACAGCCCGGTCAAGATCCTGGTCATCCCGACGAACGAGGAGTGGGAGATCGCCCGTCAGTCCGTGGGCGTACTCACCGGTGGGTGACGCGCCTGCCGGCCCTCCGTGGTCGCGGCCAACGCGATGACGTAGCCGACGGCAAGCAACCACAGTCCGCCGGGATCCTTGGTGACCAGCTCCGCGACACCGGCCAGCGCCACCAGAACGCCGACGGCCTGGCCGGCGGCGGACGCGATCGCCGTCGCCTTGTTCGGGTCGCCGTACCGGTGCCACAGCACGGCGCGCAGTACCCGCCCGCCGTCGAGCGGTACGCCGGGCAGCAGGTTGAAGACGCACAGCGCCAGGTTCATCACCGCGAGCCACAGTACGGACATCTCCGGCAGACTGTGACCCCTTGCCCGGAGCAACAGTCCACCTCCGAGGCCCAAGCCGCCGAGGCCGAGGCTGGCAGCGGGGCCGGCGGCGGCGATCAGGAACGCACCGCGCGGCGTCTCCGGGTCGCCGTCGAGAACGCTCACCCCGCCCAGCATCCAGAGCGTGATCCGCTGCACCGGAACCCGGAACCGCAGCGCGGTCAACGCGTGCGCGAGCTCATGGACGAGCAGCGACGCCACGAAGGCGACGGCGACCAGTACGGCGGTGATCCAGTACGCCGCCGTACTGCGGTCGGGAACCAGGTACGGCAGCGTCGTCCAGGCCAGTGAGCCGCTGACGACCAGCACCATCCCCAGCACCGACCAGTGCGCACCGATCGGGATGCCGGCGATCCGGCCGAAGCGGAGCGTTTCCTTCATACCTGTTCCTCACTGTGCGGCGGGCCAGGCTTGCTGGATCGTGAGACGGGACCCGTCGTGCAGGTGCGCGCCCTGGTAGAGCCGGCCCTGCCAGAGCGGTTGGCCAGCCCGGCCAGGGGCTTGGGCGCGGCCGTGCAGCTGTCATGCGCGACGGTTCCGCCGTACCGCTTCCGCAACCCCTCGATCTCCAGCAACACCCGACCCACCTCCGCTCAGCCGGTCCCCCTCCGCCAGTGTAGGTTTCCCCCGAAACACCAGCTACCGCCGCGATCAGGGCGCGGGCGGGCTGTCCGCTCGGACAGTTACGGCTGGGCGGCCCAGTCGCTCCAGCTGGCTTTGGCGCCGGAGTCGCCGATGCGGATGACGTCGTAGACGGCGCCACCTGCGACCAGGAGAGCGACCACGGTGAGTGTCGCGGTGACACCGCCCGACGCGGGTGCCAGGAACACGCGCTTCACCGGCGTGCGACCGGCGCCCTCCCGCTGGCGCCACCACACGAGCAGGGCGAGAACCGCGACGGCGACTGCTGCGTAGATAGCGGTGTCGCCGAGCGCCGTGTGTTTGCCGATCAGGGGGCTTGGCGTCAGCCGGTGTTCGAGCCACTCGCCGGCGTTGGTGGTGATCGGAACCAGGACGACGACCAGCAGCGACAGAACCAGGTTGGGACCGGCGAGCCGCCGTCGGGCGGCGGGCCAGAGGGCGGTCAGCGCGAGCAGCAGAGCCGCCAGCGGGAGCAGTACGACGATGGCGTGGACGAGCAGCACGTGGGCGGGGAGACCGTTGACAGTCTTCATGCGATTTCCTTCGGATGGGGACTGGGTTGCTCACGCTGGCAGCCGGATCTTGGGGAATTCTTGGAGCCTCAGCGTGCACACAGCGACCGTGCACACTGGAGACCTGGAGGGGAGCGACCGATGGCCACAGCGACCAGGGCGCGACCGGCCTGGTACCACCGGGTCTGGTCCGCGGTCTTGCTCGTCGTCCTGGTCGCGATCGTCGAGTACGTCGTACTCCCGAAGCTCTCCGTCGCCCGCGAATCCCTCGACCGGGTCGCCCACCTGAACCCGCTCTGGCTGATCACCGCGATCACCCTCGAAGCCGGCGCCCTGGTCTGCTACTCGCTCTTCAGCCGCGCACTGCTGTCCGGCAGCCCGGTCCGCTTCTCCTGGATCCTGCGCTCCGACCTCACCGGCTACGGCGTGAGTCACGTCGTCCCCGGCGGAGCGGCCACGGCCACGGCGGTCCGGTTCCGCCTGCTGGTCAACGGCGGCGCAAAGCCTGCCGACGTCACCGCGACAGTCACCGCCGAGGGCATCGGCTCGCCGCTGGCGCTCGTCCTGATCGCCTGGTTGTCGACAATCCCCGCAGTCGTGCTCCGCGACGCGACCCCGGCCTACCTGACGCTGTTCCTGGTCGGCCTCGTCGCGCTCGCCTGCGGCCTGCTGGCCGTCCGCGAGCGGTCCAGACTCGAGCGGTTCGCCGCCGGCCTCCTGCGCGCGACCGTCCACCGCCTCCCGGAGCGCGTCGGCCCCTGGATCTCGACCGTCGCGCTCCGGCTCCGCGACCTGCTCGCCGACCGCGAGGTCCGCAAGGCGTTCCTCCTCTGGGCCACCTTGAACTGGCTCCTGGACGCCGCCGTCCTGTGGACGTTCCTCGCCGCCTACGGCGCCCCGATCAGCCCGGTCCCGGTCCTGCTCGCGTACTGCGCCGCCAACCTGGCCGCCGTCGTACCCCTCACCCCCGGCGGCATCGCCGTCGTCGAGGGGATCGCGATCTCCAGCCTGCTCGGGTTCGACGTCCCGGGTCAGGTGGCCGTCCTCGCCGTCCTTTCCTGGCGGCTGCTCCAGTTCTGGGCGCCGGTCCCGCTGGCGGGTCTGTGCTACCTGAGTCTCCGGGTCAAGGCTCGATGAGCCCGGCGCGGATCGCGTAGCGGGTCAGCTCGGTACGGTCGCGCATCCCGAGCTTCTGCAGGATGTTGGCACGATGACGTTCGACGGTCTTCTGGCTGATTGTCAACAATCGGGCGATCTCCTTCGACGGATGACCCTCGGCGATCAGCTTCACGACCTCGTCCTCGCGCGCGGTCAGCACCTGCCCCGGCACCCGCTCACCCCGCCGGACCCGGTCCACGTAGTCGCGGACCAGCGTGCTCATCACGCCCGGGTACAGGAACGACTCGCCCCGCCCCGCCGCCCGGCAGGCGTCGACCAGATCGCGGTCGGCGACCGACTTCAGCACGTAGCCGCTCGCCCCGGCCTTCAGCGCCGCGAAGAAGTACTGCTCGTTGTCGTACATCGACAGCATCAGCATCCGCGGTGGATCACGCCGGCGGGACAACTCGCGGGCCGCCTGCAGCCCGGTCATCCGCGGCATCGCGACATCCAGTACGGCGAGATCGATCGGCGTGTCCCGGAACGCCTGCAGCGCCTCCGCCCCGTCCCCCGCCTCGGCCACCACCTGCAGATCCGGCTCGCTGTCCAGGATCAGCCGTACGCCGCGCCGTACCAGCGCATGGTCGTCCGCCAGCAGGATCCTGATCATCGCCGCTCCAACGGCACGGCCAGCCGTACCGACGTACCCGACTCCCCAGGGCCGACCGTCAGCTCCGCCCCGATCAGCATCGCCCGCTCCCGCATCCCGCGAATCCCGGTCCCTTCCTCGGCTGCACGCATCCCCGTCCCGTCGTCGTCCACTTCCAGGATCACCGCCTCGCCCTGCCGCTGCAGCGAAAGGCGCACGCCGGCGGCCTCCGAATGCCGCGCTGCGTTCGTCAGCGCCTCCTGCGCGACCCGATAGATCACCAACTCCCGCTCGGCCCCCAGCTCCGGCAGACCGGGCGACGTGACCCGCCGTACCCGCATCCCGTGCGCGGAGAACTCGGTCGCGAGCGCGGCCAGGGCGCTCTGCAGCCCGAGGTCCTCCAGCACACCGGGCCGCAGCCGCCGCGCCACGCTACGCACCTCGTCGAGGGTCGCCCGCGCGGTCTCCTGCACCTCGAGCAGGTCCTGCTGAACGGCCGGTGGCACGCCCGACGACAACTGCTTCAGACCGAGCAGTACGGCGGTCAGCCCCTGCCCGATCTCGTCGTGCAGCTCCCGCGCGATCCGGTGCCGCTCCGCCTCCTGCGCCTCGAGCGCCATCGCGTTGCTCCGGCCGCGCTCCAGCTCCAGCCGTTCGAGCATCGCGTTGAACCCGTGGACGAGGTGCTCGACCGCGCTGTTCCGCGATTCCGGCAACCGCCGTCCGGGGCGTTGCAGATCGACCGAGTCCATCAGCCGCGCCAGCCGGTCCAGCGGCGCCAGACTGGTCCGCAGGAGCATCGAGTTCAGTACGACGATGCCGATCAGACCGAGCACCAGGACGACCGCCTCCGACACCAGCACGGTCGCCGACACCGTGACCGGAGCCAGCGCCAGCGCGGCGGTGCCGACCACGAACACCAGCCCGTTGATCAGGCAGACCCGCCAGTACAAAGGCATTCCGTTCACGTCTCCACCTTCCACTACGCGCGTCCGTCAAGTCCATGCAGGCAGCCGAAAGTGGGTGCCAGCACTCATACCGCGCCCCTGTCCCGCCCAGCAGACTGGAACTGCGGCGAGGCGCGGCCGGCGTGCCGACGGGGATCGACGGCGGTCGCCTCGCCGCATCCACACGGCCCCGGGAGGCATCATGCTGTTCACGCCGACGGCGATTCTCGTCGCACTCGTCATCCTCGCGGTGCTGGCCGCGCTCGAACCACGGGTGGTCCCCCGCGACCGCCTTCTCGTCGTACTGCGGTCCGGCCGCGTCGACCGGGTCGTCACCGCCGGAGTCGCACTCCGGGTGCCGTTGCTCGAAAGCTACGTCTGGTTGCCGAGGGCATCCACCCGGCATCCGCTCGTGGTGACCGCGCGCAGCCGTGAAGGCGTCGAGGTCCGGATCGCGGCCGAGGCCGGCATCGAGATGGCCGACCCCGCCGCGGCCGTCGAGCACACGCTGCACCCGCTCGATCTCGCACTCGACGAGATCGAGCGCGCGCTGACCCGGACGATCGCCCGCTGCGATGTGGCCGCCCTCGCCGAGCTCCCGTCGTACCTCGAGCTCGCGGTCGACGTACCGGGGGTGCGGATCTCCGCGGTGGACGTCGGCACCGTGGAGATCGCGCTCACGCCGTACGCGCTCCGCTCGGCCGGCGGTCAGACGAAGTAGCGCAGCCACACGTACACCCAGGCGAGTCCGATGCTCAGCGCGGTCACCACCACGCCGTACCGCGTGAACTGCCAGAACGTGATGTGGTGCCCGCTGCGCGACGCGATGCCGAGGGCAACGACATTCGCGCTCGCGGCCACCGCCGTACCGTTGCCGCCGAAGTCGGCGCCGAGCGCGAACGCCCACCACAGCGACTTGCCGGCCTGCGGCTCCTGCTCGACGACGCCCTCCACGACCGGCGTCATCGTCGCGACGTACGGGATGTTGTCGAAGAACGCGCCGAGCACACCGGAGCCGAACAGCAGAGCGGTTGCCGCCAGCAAGTACCGGTCGCCGATCGCGGCCACGGCCCAGTCGCCGATCGCCTCGATCACACCGGTGTGGGTGAGCCCGGACACCATCACGAACAGACCGACGAAGAACACCAGCGTCGCCCATTCGACCTCCCGCAGTACGTCGCCGACGTCGACCTTCGAGACCAGCACCATCACGCCGGCGCCGATCAGCGCGACCAGCGACGGTTCCAGGTGCAGCACCGAGTGCAGCGAGAACCCTGCCACCATCAGTCCGAGGACGATCAGGCACTTGGCCAGCAGCCACGGGTCCCGGATCGCACGCCGCTCCTGCAGCGCGAGGACGGCCGCGACCTGCTCCGGGTTGAACCGGAAGTCCTTGCGGAACAGGAATCGCGACAGCACCACGAACAGCACGAACACGACCACCACGATCGGTGTCATGTGCACCAGGAAGTCGTTGAACGTCAGGCCGGCGCGGCTCCCGATGATGATGTTCGGCGGGTCGCCGACCAGCGTCGCGGCACCGCCGATGTTGGACGCCAGCACCTCCGCGATCAGGTACGGCTGCGGCCGGATCCGGAGCCGTTCGCAGACCACGATCGTGACCGGCGCGACCAGCATGATCGTGGTGACGTTGTCCAGGAACGGCGAGGCGACCGCGGTGATCAGCATCAGCAGCACCATCAACCGGTACGGCCGGCCGCGGGACCGTTTCGCGGCCCAGATACCGAGGTAGTCGAACACCCCGGTCTGCTTCACGATCCCGATCACGATCATCATCCCGAGCAGCAGGAAGATCACGTTCCAGTCGATCCCGGCGTGCTCGGAGAAGAACACCTCGGTGCCCGGCGCGAGCCCGAGGACCAGCATCGCGGCGGCGCCGATCAGCACCACCTTGACCTTGTCGGCCTTCTCGGTCGCGATGTAGAAGAACGCCAAGCCGAAGATCACCAACGCGACGAAAGGCCTCACGCTCACCCCGGCGGCTGGTCCTCGAGCCCGGCGACCGCCAGGCTCGTCAGCAGGCGGTCCAGCGTGATCACGCCGGTCAGCTCGCGGTCCGCGCCGACCACCGCGATCAGCGGGCTGCGGCCGCGGGCCATCAGCGCGGCGATCTCCAGCAGGGTCGCGTCCTCGGTCAGCGTCAACGGCCGCGCGACCGGACGCGGCAGGCAGTCGCCTACCGTCAGGCCGCCGAGTTCGCGCCAGAACCCGTCGGCCGACGACTCGTCGACGGTCCGGGACAGCATCGGATCGTCCTGGTACGCCGCCGGGATGCTCAACCGCAGTACCTGCGAACCCGGCAGCACCGCCACCGGACGGCCGGCGTCGTCGACCACGACGAGGCCGGGCAAGCGCCCGACAGCCATCAGCTGTACAGCCTTGACCACCGGGTCGGCCACCGTGACCGTCGGCAGTCGTACCGCTATGTCCACGGCCCGCATCGGCGCCCCTTGCCCAATCGCAACACTCACCAGACCTCCCCTGACGACGTACTCAGGAGTGAAGTCTTGTTGCGCAGGGCGTGCCGAACCATGGGGTCCACACCCCAACTTCAGGGGTCAGACGACGCGTGGCGGTGCAGTCGTCCTGTCGTTGCGGGCGACGCGGAGCCGGACGCGATGCCGGAGCCGGGGAAGGCCGAGTACTGCGTGCAGGTCCGCGGCGGCCTGGGTGACCGCGACGCGTACCTTCTCGAGGTCCGCACTCGGCTCGATCGTGCATTGCAGGTCGGCGACGAGTTCACCCCGGTCCGCGACCACACGCCCCGAGGCGTCGCGGATCTCCGGGTGAGCGGAGAGGTCCGCCGCGGCGGCTGCAACTGCAGCATGCGCGTCGGCAAACAGCCGCCCTGCGCCGACCCGGGAGGTCAGGTGGAAGCGGCCGTTGACTCGGCGGGGCAGGTGTGCGGCCAGCCACCACAGGCCGAGTAGTGCGACGACTACGCCGGCGGCGCCTGTTGCCCAGGGCCACCAAGTTGCTTGGGTACGGTCGGGCGGGGTGTGCAGGGTGAGCTGATGCGGCGTACCGGAGTGCCACCAGACGACGGCGAGCACGCCGGCTGCGATCAACGCGAGGGCGACCACGACACCAACAGTTCGATCGAGAGCGATGACTCCGCGGCGCATGTCAGTCCTCCCTGAGATCGACGCGTACCCCGGGCTGGGGTGTGACAGTGCTCAGTCGATCACCAATCGCCGTACCGACCTCGTCGTGCACCCGTGACGGATCCCCGAACGTCGTCACGGTCGCGTGCAGCCGGCGCCGCTTGGCGACCACCGACGCGGCCGTCACGGCATCCACGTGAGACGCGCTGTCCGCCGCGAGCCGGGCCGCAGCCGCCGGGCGGATCCACACGATCTCCCCCGCCGCCGAGTGCGTACGCCGACGCGGCTTCACGGCCAGCGCCAGCAGAACCACCCCGACCACCATGGCCGCAATCCCCGCCGGCCGCAGCCACCCGGCCGGCTCGAGAACCACAGTCCGCCCGAACCAGTCCTCCGGGATCACCTGCCCGCGAAGCAGTCCGGTCGACCGCAGCATCTCCGCGATCCCGACCGCCCCGAGCGCGACGAGGAGCAGCGCACCCACGATCCCGAACCCCCAGGCAGTAGGCCCGGCAACCGGCGCCTTGGCCGCAACCGCCTCCGCACGATCGGCCACCTCCGCTTCGGCCGACGTACGCGGCTCAACAGCAGTGATGTCGACGTCCACGCGGTCCACACCCAGCCCGGTGAACCGTTCCACGTCGTCGGCGACAGCCTGCCGTACTTCGGCCGCCACGTCCTCCAACGGACGCCCCCAGGCCGCGGCGACCTGGACCTCGATCCGGGTACGGCGACCCGCCACGACGGCCCGCGCCTTCGGCAGCCCGCGACCCAGCACGCTGTCGCGGCGTACCGCACCGTGCTTGCGGGCGGTGATCTCCGCGATCCGCTCCACCGCCCGCTGGGAGATGGCGAGCCGCCCTCGATCACCCCCGTGGTGGACCGAGGACGGCTCAGCTACGGTGTCAGCCACGACCACGGCGCGAGATCAGGTCGTCGATGCCCTTCGTCCCGTCGGACAGGAATCGGCCCACGACGAGCCCGACCGCGCCCAGGACGAGCGCGAGCAGGAAGCCGGGGAACCCGCCGGCCGCGGCGGCGATGGCGATCAGCAGACCGGCGAACAGACCGATGGTCGACGTGCTCACGTACTCTCCTCAGGGATCAGGGCTGGTGGACGGGCTACTGGACCCGGCGTTCGGCCTGGGTTTCCGCGGTGTCGTCGTCGTCCTCGTCGTCACCTTCGAGGTGCACGTCGCTGACCGCGATGTTCACCTCGGTGACCTCGAGCCCGGTCATCCGCTCGACCGCGGAGATCACGTTCCGGCGGATCGCGTCCGCGAGGTCGGCGATGCTCACGCCGTACTCCGCGACCAGCTCGATGTCGACCGCGGCCTGCTTCTCGCCGACCTCCACCGAAACGCCCTGGGACAGGTTCGTCCGGGAGCCGGGGATCCGCTCGCGGAGCATCCCGACCGCGCGGGCCGCGCCGCCGCCGAGCGCGTGCACGCCCTCGATCTCCCGGGTCGCGATCCCGGCGATCTTCGACACCACGATGTCCGCGATGGTGGTCTTCCCGGAGGCGTCCGCTCCGGTGCCCTCGGCAACGATGTCCTTGGTCGCCGGGTCGGCGCCACGTCGTGCGGTGGTCTTGCCGGCAGTCACGGTCTCGGTCATCGGACGATGCCTTTCTGGTCAGCGGTTGTGCCCGTACGGCGGTTGGACAACGGCACCCGCCGAATCGTCACGCGCCGGATCGGGAATTTCCGGTGCCCGGCGCCGGACACACGCCCAAGGGTGACATGTCTCACGCCGTCGATCCGGGAGGTTACCGTGACAGGTGTGCCATCGGTGTCGTCCTCACAACATGAACCACCTGGAGCCGCGATGACGGGCGGTCCTGCGCTGATCGAGCTGGACGAGGCGACCCTGGTCGCGCGCGCCCGCGATCGCGACCCGGGATCGTTCGAGCTGCTGGTCCGGCGGTACCAGCGGCGGATCTACACGCTCTGCCTGCGGATGCTGGACGGCGCCAGCGGCGAGGCCGAGGACCTCACCCAGGAAACCTTCGTCACGGCGTGGCGGCGGCTGCCGGAGATCCAGAACGACGCGGCGTTCGGCGGCTGGCTCTACCGCACCGCGACGAACAAGTGCCTGACCGTCCTGCAGCGCCGCCGGCCGACCGTGGACCTCGACGACCAGCACCCGGCGACGGACGACGACCCGGCCCGTACGGCGGGCACGACCGCCGCGATGGATGCGCTCTCACAGGCGCTCCGGCAGTTGCCGCCGCAGCAACGGGCCTGCTGGTTGCTGCGCGAGGTGCACGGCCGCTCATATCAGGAGATCGCCGATCTGGTCGGTACGACGCCGACCGCCGTCCGCGGACGGATAGCCAGAGCCCGCGCCGAGCTCGCGGAGGTGATGAAGCCATGGAGGTGACCGATCTCCACCCACTGGCCTGCGGCCGAACGGTCGAGGACGTCTGGGACGAGCTCGACAGCGGGACGCCGAGCGCGCACCTGGCCGAGTGCCCGCACTGCCGGACGGCACGCGCGAGCCTGGAGCAGCTGGCCGCGGCGACCGCGGACCTGATCGACGACCCGGTCGACGTCCCGACCGGACTGCTGGACCGGATCATGACCGCGGTCCGCGCGGATGTGAACCTGGGCCGGACGCTTCCGCTCGGGTCGGCGGACGTGGAGCTGTCCGTGCCGGCGCTGGCCGCCGTACTGCGGTACGCCGTCGACGCCGTGCCAGGGATCCGCGCCCGGCAGTGCCGGATCGAGCTGGTCGACAATCGGCCGGACACGGTCCGGGTGTCGATGACGGTCGCGCTGAAGTTCGGCGCCGGGCAGGTCACCGCTCTCGAACAGGCCCGGGAGCGGGCCGCCACCGCGCTGTACGCCCAGATCGGGTACACCGTCGAGAGCCTCGACTTCGAGATCGTCGACGTCTGGACGGACCCGCGGTGACGACCGACGATGCCGCTGAGGTGGAGCGGGTTCAGCTGGCCGAGACGGCCGCTGTTGCTGCTCGCGCGGTGGCTGGTGTGGTGCGGCTGCAGCCCGGACTGGTCGGGTTGCTGAAGCAGCTCGCGGCGCAGGCCTGGGAGCGGGCGACCGGCCGCCCGGTTCCCGACATCGCGGGCATCGACGTCGACCTGCACGCCGACGGCAGCGTCCAGGTCGGCGCCCGGATCGTGACCGCCGCCACCCACCGCGCCGCCGAGGTGGGCGCCGCCGTCCACGCGGCCATCAGCACCGCGGTCGAGTCCGTCACCGGTACGGCACCGCAGGTCCGCGTCCGCATCGTCGAGATCGACCTCGAGCCCCAGCGCTGAGCTGCCGCGGACAGCTGGTCGCCATTAGGGTCGTATGTATGGACAAGTGGAGGTCCGGCCGACTGGCCGACGAGGCTGCGGTTACGCCGGCGTACGACGACGGCGCGTTCGAGGTGGTGACGCTGCCGCACACCGTCGTACCGCCGTTCTCACCACGCGGGGCCTCGTTACGCTCACCGCGACCCACCCGACGCTCGGCGCCGCGGCGGTCACCGTGACGGCGGTCTGAGCCACGCGCCGAGTGCGGTACTCAGCGCCACCGGGGCGTCGTACTGGATCAGATGGCCGGCGTCCGGAATCTCGGCGTACGACGCACCCGGGATCAGCCCGGCCAGCCGGCGTCCGGTCTCGGTCGGGATCCACTCGTCCTCGCGTCCCCACACGACCTGGACCGGGATCGTCAGCTCGCCGAGCAGCCGCTCGTTCGTGACCAGGAACTCCTCGTCGTACTGCGCGATCTGCCGGTAGAACGCCGGCTGCCCGACCTCCGTGCACCACGGACCGACCAGCTCGGCCAGTTCCTCGTCCCGCAACCCGCGATGACTCGCTGCACTCACGTACGCCCGCACGATCGCCTCATGGATGTACGCCGGCAGCTCGTCCAGCGTCTCCGGATGCCGCTTGACGAACCGAAAGAACGCCGACCCGCTCGGCGGAACAGCGACCACGTCGACGAGCATCAGCGATGCGTACGCCGCCTTCTCGACGAGCGCCGCCCGCAACGAGACCGCGCCGCCGAAGTCGTGCGCGACGACCCGCGGCCGGTCCAGCTCCCAGTGCTCCAGCAGCGCCGCGAACGCGCGAGCCTGCGCGTCGAAGTCCACCGGATGCGCCGGGTCCTTCGACGACTCGCCGTACCCGGGCATGTCCCACAGGTACACGGTGAAGTCGGCGCTCAGCGCATCGGCGTACCGCGACCAGACCCGGGACGAGAACGGTGTCCCGTGGCAGAACACCACAGGCGGTCCGTCGCCGGCTCGTCCCCATGCGATCGATCGCCCGTCCCATGCGAACCGTTCGTCGACGTCCATGCCATCCACCTAACCAGGTACGCGGCTCAGGCAAGATGCGCGATCCGCTCCTGGACGCGGAACTCGAGCCCGTCCGCGACCGCCAGGTACACGTCCTGGTCGACCAGGTTCCCGTCGAGGCGGAGCAGACCGCGCGGGCTGTCGTAGAAGTGCCCGGTCGGCAGTCCCGCCGACACCGCGACGGAGCCGCTGATCTCGCCGAGGCGGGCGAGGAAGCGGATCGCCTCGTAACAGGACTCGCCGACCGCGTTCAACGCCGGCGCAAACGCACCGAAGCGGGCGTAGTACTGCCTGGCGAACTCGCTGCTCTCCACCGTCGGCAGCCCGTCGAAGTACGCCGCGGCCGCATACACCCCGTGGTTCGCGCCCGCTCCGCCGCCGAGCAGCGTGTTCTCCTCGATCGCGGGACTCAGCCTGAGCATCCGCTCGCTCAATCCGCCGGCCGCGAACTGGCGGTTGAAATGCACCGCGTCCTGGCCCATCAGCAGCATGATGACGCCGTCGGCGGCGGTCGTCCGCAGCCGGTCGATCACCGCCCGGAAGTCCGACGTACCGAGCGGCACGTACGCCGAGTGCACGATCTCGGAACCCGTTCCCTGCAAGGCCTCCCGCGCCACCGAGCCGGTCACCCGCGGATAGACGTAGTCGTTGCCGACGACAACCCAGCGCCGCGCACCGACCTGCTCGCGCAACCAGTGAGTTGCCGGGAGCAACTGGTTCACCGGCCGCTCGCCGAGCATGAAGACTCCGGGTGTGTCGTCGGCGCCCTCGTGCATGGCAGCGAACGCGTACACCACCCGCCCGCCGATCCGCCGCGTCAGCGCGATCCGCACGGCGGAGATGTGCCAGCCGGCAACCGCCTCGACGCGCCCCGAGTCGACCAGCCGCCCGACCTCTTCCGCGACGACCTCGGGCGCGCGACCCGCATCCACCTGAACGAGCTCGACGGGCCGGCCGGCGATCCCGTTCGCGGCGTTCAGCTGCTCGACGGCGAGCTGGCCGCAGGCCAGGCAGGACGGGCCGTAGATCCCGGTCGGACCCTGCCGCGGCACGACGAAGGCGACCGGCAGCACATCGGTACGCCGCACGTCCACCTCCTCCGGGTCGTCGTTCAGTCTGACCGAACCGGAGGCGGATGTTCGAGTGAACCAGCTATATTCCCAGCACCTGAACCTGAGAGGGGGCCGGCGTGCTGCTCTTGCTGAAGCGGATCGAGCGACAGCTCGAGGTCGGGCTGCGGCCGCTGCTCGACGAGTTCGGGCTGACGATCGAGCAGTGGCGGATCATGGCCGCGCTGCTCGAGGAGCCCGGCCAGCCGATGTCGGTACTCGCGGAATCCGCCGTACTGCCCGCCGCCAGCCTGACGCGCCACGTGGACAAGCTGGTCGAGCGCGGCCTGGTCCTACGCCGCATCCACCCGAACGACAAGCGGCGGATCGTCGCGGCGCTCTCCCCCGTCGGCGGCACGGTCGCCGACCGCCTCGCGACCACCCAGCGGGGCCTGGAGGCGGGCCTCACGAAGTACTTCCAGATGGAAATACGCGAACGTAGCAGCCCGGCAACACAGCGGTAACACGGCGTTCCTAGGTTCCTTCCATTCGGGTGCATCCCCCGCCGGCAGCGTCGCCGGCCCGCCGGAGCACCGCTCGCCCGAAGGTGCCGCAGGAGTTCCGCCATGACTGTTGAACCCTCGCTCGACGACCGCACCACCGCCACACCGGCAACCTCCACCGCGACCCGCGAGACGCTGGAGGACTACACGCTCCGGTTCGCGCCGCGCAGCTACCGGAAATGGTCGACCGGCGTCGTCGCCGTCTCTGCGCTCGGCGGGATCGCGTACCTCGCCGACTTCGCGATCGGCGCGAACATCGGGATCTCGTACGGGACCACGAACGCGCTCTGGGGGATCGCGATCTTCGCCGTGGTGATCTTCCTGACCGGCCTGCCGCTGGCGTACTACGCCGCGCGGTACAACATCGACCTCGACCTGATCACCCGCGGCAGCGGCTTCGGGTACTACGGATCCGTAGTGACCAACGTGATCTTCGCATCGTTCACGTTCATCTTCTTCGCGCTCGAAGGCTCGATCATGGCGCAGGGCCTGCACCTCGGGCTGCACGTCCCACTGTGGCTCGGGTACGCCGTGTCGACGCTGGTGATCTTCCCGCTGGTGATCTACGGGATGCGAGTATTGTCAACATTGCAAGTGTGGACAACGCCGCTGTGGCTGATCCTGATGGTGCTGCCGTTCGGCTACCTGCTCGTCTCGCACCCGTCGTCGGTGTCCACGTTCTTCTCCTACGGCCCGCACGCCGACTTCGGCTCGATGCTGCTCGCGGCCGGGGTGTGCCTGTCGCTGATCGCTCAGATCGCCGAGCAGATCGACTACCTGCGGTTCATGCCGCCGAGGACCCCGTCGAACTCACGACGCTGGTGGACCGCTGTGCTGCTCGCCGGACCGGGCTGGGTGATCTTCGGCGCGCTGAAGCAGGTGATCGGGCTGTTCCTCGCGGTGTACATCATCGCCCAGGTCGACGGCGGTTCGGCGATCGCGAACCAGCCGGTGCACCAGTTCCTGGAGATCTACCGCGGGTTCCTGCCCGGGTGGCTGGCGATGACGCTGGCCGTCGTACTCGTGGTGATCAGCCAGGTGAAGATCAACGTCACCAACGCGTACTCCGGTTCCCTGGCCTGGACGAACTCGTACACCCGGCTGACCCGGCACTACCCCGGCCGGCTGGTGTTCCTCGGGTTCAACCTGGTGATCGCGCTGGTACTGATGGAGGCGAACATGTTCGACTTCCTGAACACGATCCTCGGGTTCTACGCGAACTGCGGGATGGCGTGGATCGTCGTGGTCGCCTCGGACATCGTGTTCAACAAGTACCTGCTTCGGTTGTCGCCTCGTGAGCCCGAGTTCCGGCGCGGGATGCTGTACGCCGTGAACCCGGTCGGCTTCGTGTCGATGGCGCTGGCCGCGGGCGTGTCGATCGTGGTGTTCTTCGGCGGGCTCGGGTCCGGGATCAAGCCGTACTCACCACTCGTCGCGATCGGTCTGGCCGTCGTACTGCCGCCGGTGCTGGCCATCGTCACGCGCGGCAAGTACTACCTGCGCCGGGTCGACGACGGACTCGACCTCCCGATGTACGACGAGCACGGAAACCCGTCCGGCGAGGTACTGACGTGCCACGTCTGCCGGCAGGAGTACGAACGCCCCGACATGACCGCCTGCGCCACCCACGACGCAGCCGTCTGCTCCCTCTGCCTCAGCACAGACAAGATCGCCGACCACGTCCTACCCGCCCACTAGCCCTCCCACCGGCGCGGGGTTCCGGCGCCGGGCTCCGGCGCCGGGCTCCGGTGCCGGGCTCCGGTGCCGGCTTCCGGTGCCGGCTTGGGGAGGATTTCCTGCCCGAATCGGCACAAAATCCTCCCCAGGTCGAGTACATACGGCCCGCGACCCGGCGTCCGGGTGGGAAGCTGGCAATCTGGACAGGACGTATACGCCCACCGCCCGCGACCGTACGCCAGACACCCGGCTGAATCACCGGACCCTGGACGCAGATGTCCTGTCCAGATTGCACAACATCCCCGAACTCCGAAGGGAGCCAGCGGTCGGTGCGCCTCCCCCTGAGTGAGGGGCGCCTCCGCGACGACACCGATGAACTTCACTCCCGCCGACGTCGAGAAGCTGCTGCTGTCCGTGGCCGGTATGGTCGCTCGCGACCGGCTGGCCCGGGGAGTACTGCTCAACCACCCCGAGGCCGTGGCCCTGCTCAGCACCTGGGTCATCGAACGGGCGCGCGAAGGCGCGCGGGTGGCCGATCTGATGGAGTCGGGCCGCGCGGTCCTCACCCGCGACCAGGTGATGCCGGGCGTCGCCGAGCTCCTCCACGACGTGCAGGTCGAGGCAACCTTCCCGGACGGGCGGAAGCTCGTGACTATCCACAACCCGATTATTTGAAGGCAGATGCGATGGCCGACGACGTTACACTTAGCAAGGAAGAGCAGGGGGCGGACGCGTCAGCCGCCCCGCCGGGGGCAGTTCGGGTGCGGCCCGGCACCATCCAGCTCAACGCCGACCGTTCGGACGACGAGCGTCTGCGGCTGGTGGTTGTGAACGCCGGCGACCGGCCGATCCAGATCGGGTCGCACCTGCACCTGCCGGATGCGAACTCGGCGCTGGAGTTCGATCGGGAGGCTGCCCAGGGCTTTCGGCTGGATATCCCGTCGGGCACGTCTCAGCGGTTCGAGCCGGGAGCCTCGCGGGAGGTCGCGCTCGTCGCGCTGCGCGGGAACCGGCGGGTGCCGGGGCTCCAGATGAAGCCGGAGACCCAGGCGCAGCTGGACCAGTCGCCCGGCACGGGTGAGGTGAGTCGTGGTTGAGATCTCGCGGGCCGCGTACGCCGCGCTCTACGGGCCCACCGTCGGGGATCAGGTGCGGCTCGGGGACACCGATCTGTGGGTCGAGGTGGAGCGGGACCTCACCGTGGGTGGTGAGGAGGTGGTGTTCGGGGGCGGGAAGTCGATCCGGGAGTCGATGGCGCAAGGTACGGCGACCAGGGCGGACGGGGCGCCGGACACCGTGATCACCAACGTGCTCGTTGTCGACTGGTGGGGCGTCGTGCGCGCCGACGTCGGGATCCGGGACGGGCGGATCGTCGCGCTCGGGCGGGCCGGGAACCCGGACATCGCGGACGGCGTACACCCGGACCTGCGGATCGGTCCGTCCACCGACGTGATCGCCGGTGAGGGCCGGATCCTGACCGCGGGCGCGATCGACTCGCACGTTCACCTGCTCTCCCCCTCGCAGCTGCACGAGGCCCTCGCCACCGGGATCACCACGATCGTCGGCGGCGGCACCGGGCCGAGCGAAGGTTCGAAGGCGACCACGGTCACCCCGGGCGCCTGGCACCTCGAGAAGATGCATCGCGCGCTGGACGCCGTACCGCTGAACGTCCTGCTGCTCGGCAAGGGCAACACCGTCAGCGCCGAGGCGCTCGCCGAGCAGGCGCTCGCGGGTGCCGCCGGGTACAAGGTGCACGAGGACTGGGGTTCGACGCCTGCCGCGATCGACTCCGCGCTGCGCGCCGCGGACGAGTGGGGTCTCCAGGTCGCCCTGCACGCGGACAGCCTGAACGAGGCCGGGTACGTCGAGTCGACGCTGAACGCGATCGCGGGCCGCGGCATCCACGCGTTCCACGTCGAGGGCGCGGGCGGCGGGCACGCGCCGGACATCCTGTCGATCGCGTCGTACCCGCATGTCATCCCGGGCTCGACCAACCCGACGCTGCCGCACACCGTCAACACGGTCGCCGAGCACCTCGACATGCTGATGGTCTGTCACCACCTCAGCCCGGACGTCCCGGAGGATCTCGCGTTCGCCGAGTCCCGGATCCGCGCGACCACGATCGCCGCCGAGGACGTGCTGCACGACCTCGGCGCGCTCTCGGTCACGTCGTCGGACGCGCAGGCGATGGGCCGGATCGGCGAGGTGATCACCCGTACCTGGCAGGTCGCGCACGTGATGAAGCACCGGCGCGGACCGCTCGGCGCGGTCGCGGACAACGAGCGGGTACGGCGGTACGTCGCGAAGTACACGATCAACCCGGCGATCGCGCACGGCATCGACCACGTCGTCGGGTCCGTCGAGGAGGGCAAGCTCGCGGACCTGACGCTCTGGGACCCGCGGTACTTCGGTGTCCGCCCGAACCTGGTGATCAAGGGCGGCGCGATCGTCTGGGCGGCGCTCGGCGATCCGAACGCGTCGATCCCGACGCCGCAGCCGGTGCTGATGCGGCCCGCGTTCGGGGACGCGATCGGGGCGGATCTCTCGTACACGTTCGTGTCGCCGGCCGCGCTGGACGACGGGCTCGCGGACCGGCTCGGGTTGCGGCGGCAGCTGCTCGGCGTACGGCCGACCCGCGAGGTCACGAAGGCGGACCTGAAGAACAACGACGCGTTGCCGGCGATCGACATCGACCCGGAGACGTTCGCGATCAAGGTCGACGGCGAGCTGATCGAACCCGCGCCCGCCGACGTGCTGCCGCTCGCCCAGCTGTACGCGATGTTCTGATGAGGCTCTGATGGGTACGCCGGAGTTGGTCGCGCTGATGCTCGCGGACGGACGGTTGCCGACCGGCGGTCATACGCAGTCCGCCGGCCTCGAACCCGCCGTCCGAGCAGGCCTAGGTGCCAACGGCAACCACCTGGAGGACGTCGCCGAGTACGCCCGCGACCGCCTCCACACCGTCACCCGAGTCGAGGCCGCCGTCGCCGTCGTCACCCGCCACCTCATCCTCTCCCCGTCGACCAACGACCCACCCTCACCGAGTCGTGCGAATTGGCTCCACCGCGATTCGCCGAGTCGTGGATCGTGGTCGGGAAAACCTGCAAATCACGACCTGGATCCACGACTCGTCGAACGGGCGGGCCGGTTGTCCGCGACGGACTGGCGGGCGGACGGCGGGGGTCAACTGGGTGGGGCGGGACCCGGCGAGCGAGACACCAGGCCCGGACCGGACAAGCCGCCCGCCGGGATGGGACCCGACAGGCCGACCGCTGGGGTGGGACCCGACAGGCCGACCGCTGGGGTGGGAGCCGACGAGACCCCCGCTCGGGTTGGACCCGGCGAGCCAGACACCGGGCCGGGACCGGACAAGCCGGCCGCTGAGCGGGGACCCGACAAGCTGCCCGCTGGGGTGGGACCTGGCCAATCGGTGATTGGGGTGGGACCTGGCGAGCCGGTCGGTGGGGTGGGACCTGGCCGATCGGTGGTTGGGGTGGGACCTGGCGAGCCGACCGGTGGGGTGGGATCGGGCCAGTCGGTGGTTGGGGCTGGGTTGGGCGGGTGGGGGGTTGGGTTGGGGTGGGTCGAGGGGGTTTGGGCTGCTCGGACGCCTAGTCAGGTACTGCGGGGGGTGTCGCGGCGGCAGGGGCGGTTGTTGTTGCGGCTGGCGGGGCGGGTTTGGCCGGAGGTGTTGGAGTATCTGCCGGATGACGGGGAGGTGCCGCGGCCGATTGTGCTCGGGGTGGTTGCCGCGGTCAACGGATTGTCGGCGGAGCAGCTTGCCCGGACCGTCGCGTACGAGGACGCGCAGACTGTCGTGTCCGCCTCGCTCAAGCTGCTCCCGGTGGACCCCGCGGACGCGGCGGCCTGGCTCGCCGGACTTCACGACGACATCGAGCGGCTCGTCAAGGACGTCGCGCCGCTCACGGATCCGGACACGATTCCCGCCGACGGCGCGCCGTTGATCGACGTGTTCGCCCACCAGCATTCGACCGAAAGAATGAGGCTGTTCAATGCCTGACACCCGCTCCTTCCGCCTCGGCGTCGCCGGCCCGGTCGGCACCGGTAAGAGCTCGCTGATCGCGACCGTCTGCCGTGAACTGTCCGCCGAGCTCCGGCTCGGCGTGATCACCAACGACATCTACACCGACGAGGACGCCCGCCTGCTCAAGGCCGCCGGCGTCCTCGACCCCGAACGGATCCGCGCCGTCGAGACCGGCGCCTGCCCGCACACCGCGATCCGCGACGACGTCACCCCGAACCTGATCGCGGTCGAGGACCTCGAGCGTGACTTCGCCCCGCTCGACGTGGTCCTGGTCGAGTCCGGCGGCGACAATCTCACCGCGACCTTCTCCCCCGCGCTCGTCGACGCGCAGATCTTCGTGCTCGACGTGGCCGGCGGCGGCGACGTGGCCCGCAAGGGCGGACCCGGGATCGCGCGTGCAGACCTTCTGATTGTCAACAAAACCGACCTCGCGCCGTACGTCGAGGTCGACGTCGAGCAGATGGTGCGCGACGCCGAAGCTGCCCGCGGCGGCAAACCGGTGATCGCCCTGTCGCGGAAGGACCCCGCCTCGGTCGCCCGCCTGACCGAATGGGTCCGTTCGATGCGGTCCGCCGTACGCACCGGCGATCACACGCCCGTCGATCCCGGCCCGATGGCGCCGCACTCACACGCCGGTGAGAACGGCGAGGTCATTGTCCACACGCATTGAGGTCGTCGCCGACCCCGTCCGCGACCGGTGCCTACTGACCACCGGCCACTTGTCACCACGCCTGCTCCCGGGCCGCCCCGGCGTCGTACGCGTCGCTCTGGTCGCGGCCGGAGCGCTGCTGCTCGCGGGTGACGAGGTTCGGATCGAGGTCGACGTCGCGGGCGCCGTCCGACTGGAGATCGTCGAGACCGCCGGAACCGTTGCCTACGGCATGCGTGGCGGCTCGGCCCGCTGGGACGTCGACATCAGGCTGACCGACGGCGCGAGCCTCCAGTGGTACGCCGAACCGTTCGTCGTCGCCGCCGACGCCGACGTCACCCGTACGACGACCACCCGCCTCACCGCCGGGTGCACCGCGCAGCTGCGGGAGTCCATCGTGCTGGGGCGCCACAACGAGACCGGCGGCCGCCTGCACACCAGCACCCGCGCGTGGCTCGACGACCAGCCGCTGCTCGCCGAGGACCTCGAGTTCCGCCACAGCTGGGCGATCCTGGGCACCGCCCGCTGCCTCGACACCGTCACCACGCTCGGCTTCCGGCTGCCCGACGACCCGGAGACCCTCCAACTCGAAGGCCCCGGCTCGATCGCCCGCCAGCTGGTCCACGAACAACACCAAAGCAGCCTCCAAACGCGACCCTAAAACCGCCGAGTCGTGTGGATTGGCTCCAGGCCCGTTCGTCGAGTCGTGGATTGTGGCGGGAAAACGCGACCGAAATCCACGACTCGGCGGCTGGGGGCGCTACAGGAAGGTCGACAGCAGCAGGGTCATGCCGAGACCCATCACCGAGATGACGGTCTCCATCACGGACCAGGTCTTGATGGTTTCGCCGACGGTCATCCCGAAGTACTCCTTGACCAGCCAGAACCCGGCGTCGTTCACGTGCGAGAAGAACAGCGAGCCGGCACCGATCGCGAGCACCACCAGCGCGATGTGGGTGGTGCTCAGGCCGCCCGCCAGCGGCGCGACGATGCCCGCGGCCGTGACCGTCGCGACCGTCGCGGAGCCGGTGGCCAGGCGAATCAGTACGGCGACGATCCAGCCGAGCAGCAACGCCGACAGGTTCGCGGCGATGGCGATCTTGGCGATCGCCGTACCGGTGCCGCCGTCCACCAGGACCTGCTTGAAGCCGCCGCCCGCGCCGACGATCAGCATCACAGCGGAGATCGGCAGCAGGCTCTCGCCGATCTTCTTGCTCAGCGCGGGGATGCCGAAGCCGACCGCGGTGCCGAACGTGTACATCGCCAGCAGTACGGCGATCAGCAGCGCGACCACCGGATCGCCGATGAACTGCAGCACCGGGTAGATCGCGTTGTTCTTGCTCATCCAGATGTCGGACGCGGCCTTGATCAGCATCAGCGCGACCGGCAGCAGGACGGTGCTCAACGTCGCAGCGAAGCTCGGCGTCCGGGTCCGCGTCGTACCGTCAGCGGGCTGCGGCGAGGCGTGCTGCGCATCGTGCGGCGCCACCTCGGCCACGTCCTGGGGCGTGGCGGTCTGCGGCGCGGCGTGGGCCGCCACCTGAGTCCCGCCCTGGGGAGCGGTGTGCGGCGCCGGCTCGGAGTCGTGGTGGCCGGAGCCGACCTCGAGCGCGGCACCGGCCGCGCCGATCGGGACCCACTTCGCCGCCAGCCGGCCGAACAGCGGTCCGGCCACGATCACGGTCGGGATCGCCACCAGAAGACCGAGCGCGAGTGTGATGCCGACGTTCCCCTTCAGTACGCCGATCGCGGCCAGCGGACCGGGGTGCGGCGGCACGAAGCCGTGCAGCACCGACAGGCCGGCGAGCGCCGGGATACCGAGCAGCATCGCGCGGGCGCCGGTACGGCGTACCGCCAGCACCACCACCGGGATCAGCAGCACCAGGCCGATCTCGAAGAACATCGGGATGCCGATGATGAACGCGATCAGCGCCATCTTCCACGGCAGGCCGCCGGGTTTGCCGCGCAGCAGCGTGTCGACGACCTGGTCCGCGCCGCCGGAGTCGGCGAGCAGCTTCCCGACCATCGCACCCAGCGCGATCAGGACGCCGACGTACCCGAGGACGCTGCCGACGCCGTTCTCGTACGACTTCGTGACGTCGCCGGCCCCGATCCCGGACGCGACGCCGACGAACAGCGCGCCGATCGTCAGCGAGAGGAACGCGTGCACCTTGAGGGCGACGATCAGTACGACGATGATCGCGATGCCGAGCACCGCCATGATCAGCACCCGGGTGTCGTGCCCGTTCCACGGCGCGTGCACGTCCGCCTCTGCCACCAGCGGAAGACCGACTTCGTAAGCGAGACTCATGGTTCTTCACCGCTCTCCGGTCGCGACTCCTGTTTTCGCAGTCTCCCACCAACATCCGGATTTCGCCGTGCGGCGCGGCGCGGACGGCGTACCGCTGCTGCTTGTGCACGGATTCCCTTGCACGAGCCGGATCTGGCTCGGCCCGCACCCGGAGGTTCAGATCTGTCTGAGGTGCACCGCCGCGCTCCAGCAGCAGGCCCGCAAGCGCGCGGACCAACTCACGGGCGTACCTACCGGCGGACGCGCGAGCTGGTGATGTCGCGCGGCTGGCACCGGCTGCCCGTCGTCAGCGCGGTCCTTCGGCGCCTCAACCGGCATCTTCCGTGACGGCTGCCCGGACCTGATCGACCGACGGGACCGGTGTCGGGCGGCCCGCCTCGTCGCGGTACAGGCGGCAGGAAAGGCTCGGCTGGCCGTCCGGGCCGAAGGGGTCTGTGCCGTCCACCAGCAACGTGGGTGAGCCCGACATGCCGTAGTGCTCGGCGTCCGCGGTGGTCTCGATCAGGCGGGTCGTGACCGGGTGGTCCGCGGCCTGCGCCAGCCGGTCCAGCAGCACGGACAGATGCGGGCAGTCCGCGACGTGCAGTACTTCCAGTCTCATGGCACCAGCGTGAAGGTTCGAGGTCTTGCGGTCGAATTATCGATCACTTACTGTCTGACCCAGCGGCCGAATGTTATCGATAACTTTCTTCCGGACCTGCACGTTGCGAGACCTCCCCGCCCATGTGAGGACCCACCGTCATGCCTAGAAATCGCTTCTTCCGACCCTTGCTCGCCGGCCTGGTGGCGGCGACCGTGACCGTCGCCGGGCTGCCGTCCGTCGGCGCCGCGCCCAGCAGACCGACGTACACGAATCCACTGATGAGCGACGTCGCCCAGGCGTTCTCCGACGCCGGCCTGATCCGCGCCAAGGACGGTGCGTGGTACGCCTACGCCACCAACACCAGCCTGACCCGCGAGAACGCCCAGAACGGCGGACCGGCGCACCTGATCCCGGTGGTTCGTTCCACCGATCTGGTGCACTGGACGTTCCTCGGCGACGCGTTCAGCGAGGCCAACCACCCGCAATGGGCCGGCTGGCCGCAGAAGGGGTACTGGGCGCCGGACGTCCGGTACGTCGACGGCGAGTACTACATGTACTACTCGGCCCCCGGCTCCACGTCGCTCGACGCCGCGATCGGTCTCGCCACCGCTCCGACGCCGGCCGGACCGTGGACCGACGTCGGTCATCCCGTCGTGAACTTCGTGAAGGACAGCGAGGTGATGGAGATCGACCCCATGATGTTCATCGACTCCGACGGTACGAAGTACCTGTACTACGGCTCGTTCCGCAAGGGCGGCATCCACGTCGTACGGCTGACCGCCGACGGCCGCAACACGGCCGGCGAGTCCACGCAGGTCGTCTCCGGCGAACGCGGTGAAGGCACCTGGGTCCAGAAGCGTGGGCCTTGGTACTACCTCTTCTACTCCGGCTACGGCTGCTGCATGGGCAGCGATGGAGGGGGCGGCTACCCCTTGCTCGCCGGGCGGTCCACCTCCCCCACCGGCCCGTTCGTGGACGAGAACGGCCGCTCGCTGACCTCCAACCAGCCGGGAGGTTCGATCGTGAACTCGTTCAACGGCAACTCGCTCGATGCCACCGGCCACAACGCGATCACCGTCGACCGCTCCGGCCAGGAGTGGAACCTGGTGAACTCCGACATCCGCGCCGACCACAGCTGGGGCGGCCGCCCGCAGTCGATGGACCGCCTGGACTGGGTCGGCGGATGGCCGACGGTCCGCGCCGGGCAATGGACGTCCGACACGCCGCAACCCGCGGCCGACGCGGCGTGGACGGTCGGCAGCTCGTTCGACTCGTCCGATCTGGCCGGCTGGCGCGCGGTCGCGGGCGAGTGGACCGGCAACGACGGGTACGCCGCGTCGACGTCGCCGTCCGCGCTGCTCGTCAGCCAGAAGAGCGGAACGGCCGACTACCGCGTCGAGGCCGATCTGCGGACGTCGTCCGGTCCGGCCGGTCTCGTGTTCGGGTACCGCTCGGCCCGCAACTACGCGGTCGCCTGGCTCGACCCCCAGCGCGGCGTCCTCCGCGTCGATCAGCGCGTCGGCGGCAAGGTCGTCAGTACGACGGAACGCCCGCTCTACCAGGGATTCCGGTACGACACCTGGCACTCGGTCACCGTCGAGGTCCGCAACGGCCGCGCCGCGGTGCAGGTCGCACCCTCGATCGGCGACAACCCGCTCGGCGAGATCGACGTACAGCTCGCTCCCGGACTCACGGGACCCGCGCAGCTTGGGCTGACCGGGACGGCGCAGGGCGACAACCTCGCGATGAACAAGCTGTACCAGCCGGTGACGCACAAGATCGCCGATCCGCAGGTCGGGAAGCTGCTGCCCGGGTACAGCGACGAGTTCACCGGGCAGGACACCGGCTGGCAGTGGACCGGCCCGAACCAGGGCCAGGTCGCGAACGGCCAGCTGAACTGGGACACCCAGGCAACGAACCTCAGCACCGACGCCACCGTGGCGCTGCGGGATGCTCCGGACGGCGACTTCACCGTCGAGACCAAGCTGACCCTTCCGTTCGCCAGTACGACGGGAAACGGCCGCGCTGGGCTGATCGCGTGGACCTCGCGGACCAACTCGTTGCAGCTGGCACCTACCCGGACCAACGCCGTACAGCAGGCGTTCCTGTGGCCGGGCGCCGATCCGAGCCCGTGGCCGGAGGCGATCCAGCTCGGCCCGAGCGCCGACACGATGTGGCTGCGGTTGCGGCACACCACGCGGGACGGTCAGCACCTGTTCCAGGCGGCGACGAGTCTGGACGGGAAGCACTGGCAGTGGGGTAGCTACTGGTACCTGCCTGCCGGGCCGCTGAAGTTCGGGCTGATCTCGATGGGTGGCGCCGGGTCCACCGCGCACTTCGACTACGTGCGTACGTACGGGGCGAGCTCGTGACGATCACGCGCCGCACTTTGCTTGCCGGTGGCGCGGCCGGGGCGCTCGCCGCGGGGTTGTTGCCGAACCTGCCGGCATTCGGGGCGCCGGCCGACGAGGACGGGTACGACCTCTGGCTCCGGTACCGGCTCGTCGCGAACCCGGATGACCTGGCCCGGTACCGGACCGCCTTCACCCACATCGTTGTCTCCGGCAACCACGCCGTACTGCGGTCCGCGGGTGCCGAGCTGTCCCGCGGGCTGTCGGCGCTGCTCGGCCGGTCGGTGCCGGTCACGAACCAGCTCGGCAAGGGCGCGGTCGTCGTCGGCGTCGGAGATCTGGCCGCGGAGAGCTTCACGATCAAGCGCCGGGCAGATCGGGTGGAGATCACCGGCGGCGACGAACGGGGCGCGCTGTACGGCGCGTTCCGGTTCCTCCAGCATCTGCAACGTCACCGTCCGCTGTCGGGCCTCGACATCGCCGACCGGCCCGCCTCGCCGCTGCGGATGCTCAATCACTGGGACAACCTGAACGGCAGCATCGAGCGCGGCTACGCCGGCAAGTCGATCTTCGCCTGGGACGAGCTCCCGGGGCTCCGGGAGCGCTACGTCGACTACGCGCGGACCATCGCGTCGGTCGGTGTCAACAATACGGTTGTCAACAATGTGAACGCCAGCGCGGACTTCCTGCGCAGCGAGCGGCTGACCGGGCTCGCGGCGCTGGCCGGCGTACTGCGGCAGTGGGGCCTGCGGCTGTGGTTGTCGGCGAACTACGCCGCGCCGATCACGCTCACGGCCGACCGGCCGTCGCCGGTCACCGTGGCCGACCCGTTCGATCCGGGCGTGCAGAAGTGGTGGCAGGACAAGATCGACGAGATCTACCGGCTGATCCCGGACTTCGGCGGGTTCCTGGTCAAGGCCAACTCCGAAGGGCAGCCGGGCCCGCTCGACTACGGGCGCACGCATGCCGACGGCGCGAACATGCTCGCCGACCGGTTGGCGCCGTACGGCGGGAGGCTGGTCTGGAGGTCGTTCGTCCACGGAGGCTTCTCCGACTGGGCGCAGTACGAGTACAACGTGTTCCATCCGCTCGACGGGCAGTTCCACGAGAACGCCGTCGTCCAGACGAAGAACGGCCCGATCGATTTCCAGGTCCGGGAGCCGGTGAATCCGCTGTTCGGCGGGCTGCCGCGGACGAACCAGCTGGTCGAGCTGGAGATCACGCAGGAGTACACGGGGCATTCGACGCAGCTGTGCTATCTGGTGCCGGAGTGGAAGACAATTCTCGGATTCCCGACGTACCAAGGTCCCGGCACCGGGCCGACGGTGGCGGACATCGTCACCGGAACCGCGTACCAGCAGCACAACGTCGGGATGGCGGGCGTCGTCAACCTCGGCGACGACCGGAACTGGACCGGGTATCAGCTCGGCGCGGCGAACACGCACGGGTTCGCACGGCTGGCCTGGAACCCGCGGCTGTCCGCGGACGAGATCGTGACCGAGTGGATCGAGCTCACGTTCGGGCTCGACCAGCAGGTCGGATCGGTGCTGAAGGCAATCATGTTGCAGTCGTGGGAGACGTACGAGAGTTACACGTCGCCGCTCGGCATGGGATACCTGACGTATCCGCTCGGCGCGCATTTCCGGCCGGATCCGAATTCGACGCACAACCTTTCGCATTACACGACCAGCGAAGGGACCGGGTTCGACCGGACGGCGGTGTTCCCGCAGTTGTACGCCGATCATTGGCGCGACGTCTACGCTTCGCCGGACAATTGCCCGGACGAGTTGTTGCTGTTCATGCACTGGGTTCCGTACACGCATCGGCTGAAGTCCGGGAAGACGGTCATCCAGCACATCTACGACAGCCATTTCGCCGGGTACGAGCGGGTGCTGGAGTTCCGGCGGGCGTGGGGACGGCTGGCGGGGCGGGTGGACCAGGCGCGGTACGCCGACATCGCGGCGACGTTCGACGCGCACGTCGTCGAGGCCGAGCGGTGGCGGGACACGATCGTCTCGTACTTCTACGGGTTCTCGCGGATCCTGTCGACGGGGGCGGAGTGGTTACAGGTTGAATACCCGAACCGCGGGCTGCTGATCGGTGGGAGGGCCAACGATCTGCCGCTGGACATCACGAACGCGTTCCGGACCTCGCAAACCGTCGCGACGTCGGTACGGCCGGTGGACTCGTCGTGGAAGGTCGGGACGACGTCGGTGGCGATCGGGTCGGGAGCGTCGGCGAGCATCACCGTGCCGGTCACTCCCCCGTTGGTCACGGAGCTGGTGGATCTGGCGATCGACACTGGGCAGACCGCGTTGGGTGCGGCGCATCAGACGTTCGTGGTCACGCCCGACGCCGCGCAGTGTCATCTGGCGTTGGACATCGGGACGGCGGACAGTCCGCTGGTGCCGGGGTATTCGCGGGTGTCTCCGAGTACGACGTGGGACGCGACGCGCGGGTACGGCTGGGTCGGTACGGCGCCGCAGCCTCGTGATCGCGGGAGCAGCTGGGACGCGCTCCGGCGGGACTTCGTCGGCGACTATCCCGCGCGGACGTTCCGGATCACGCTGCCGCCGGGCACGGTGCGGCTGTCCGCGCTGGTCGGCGACGGCGGCCCCGACTGCCCGCCGACGATCATCGCCGAGGCCGGCAAGATCCTTGCCACGTCGTCCGATCTCCCCGGCGGCGTCTTTACCTGGATCCACGCCGACCTCGACGGCGGCCCCACCGGCCGCACCGCCGACCTCGTCCTCGACAGCGAACCCGACCGCTTCTGGCACCTGGGCGCACTCGTCCTCACCTAAACCCGCCGGACCGGGCGCCGCACCTCACCCACCTGCTCGGCGCGGATGGCGCGGCGCGTCTGCCCGGAGGCGGCGCGGAGGGCGCGGCGCGTCTGCCCGGAGGCGGCGCCGCCCGCGCGCCTGGAGCTGGAGGTGCCCGGTGTGCAGCCGGTCAGGTGGGTGGTGCGGTGGTTTCGCGGAAGAGGATCTGGGTGGGGGCTGCGGGCAACGGGTCTGGTTCGGGTTGGTTGCGGATTGCGGCGATCAGGCGGCGCATGCCGTGGCGCCCGGAGGATTCGCGGTCGACGCGGACGGTGGAGAGGGCCGGCGTACCGTAGCGGACCAGCGTGAGGTCGTCCCAGCCTGTGACGCTGAGGTCCTGCGGGACTCGCCAGCCGCGTTCGAACGCGCCCCGCAGCACCCCGGTCGCGATGTGGTCGCTCGCCGCGACGACCGCCGTCACGGGTGTGTCGGCCGGCAACGACTGCACCGCCTCCATCCCGGTCTCCGGATGCCACGGCCCGTCGTACACACCGTGCGACCGCAACCCCAACCGCTCACACGCCTTCAAGTACCCCGCCCGCCGAAGCTGCGCCGACTTCCAGTCCTGCGGACCCGCCACGTGGAAGAACTCCCGATGCCCCAGCGCAGCAAGCCTCCCGACCAGCTCCTCCATCGTCGACTCATCCGTCGCCACCGCCTCAACAGCCCGCAACCGATCGTCGAACTCGTCGGTCTGTACGACGACCCCGCCGGTCTTCACCGTCAACGGCGTCACCGACAGCACCCCGTCCACCTGCCCGCGCCCGAGGATGTCGTCCGCCAGCCGGCTGAGCGCGGCCGGGTCCTCGTTCACCCCGATCACGATCTCCACCTGGTACCCGAGCCGCTGCGCCTCCTCGCACGCCGCCTCGACGGTCCGCTCCGGCCCCGTCCACCCCGGCAGGATGATCGCCACCACCCCGGTACTGCGCGTCCGCATCGCCCGCGCCGTCAGGTTCGGCCGGTACCCGAGCTCGTCGACCGCCGCCTGGATCCGCGTCGACGACTCCGCCCCGACGGTAGGATCCGCCCGCAGGTACCGCGAAACGGTCTGATGCGAAACCCCCGCCAGCGCGGCCACGTCGTACATCGTCGGCCGCCGCTGCACACTCATACGGCAACGATACTCAGCCGCCGCTGCCACCCAGCAGCCGATCGAGGACCTCGGAAGCCTCGTCGTAGCCGGCATCAGCTATCCGTTGCAGCTCGCGCAGATCACGAGCGGCCGCGGCGCGCCGAGTCAGCAGTTCTCCGGCATGCAGGCACCCCTCGTCGAGGAGGTCGCTCAGCTCCTGTACGTCGGCACGCGCCTCGGCCAGGTCCGCGAGCCGGTCCAGAGCACGCTCGTTACCCTCGTCGGCCAGAGCGCGCAGAGTTTCACGGTCGAAGGTCGTCATACGGCGAGTCTGTGGCCTTGCCCCAAGGGAAAGGTCAAGCTGGTCTCGTGATCACCATCGGCCAGCTGGCGCAGTACGTCGGTGTCTCGACCAAGACGATCCGGGTCTACCACGAGAAGGGCCTGCTCCCGGAGCCGCCGCGGGACGCGTCCGGGTACCGCCGCTACACCGCCCAGGACCTCGTCGAGCTGATCAAGATCCGCACTCTCGCCGAGGCCGGCCTGCCACTCGCCGGCATCGCGAAGCTCTCCGCCGGATCCGCCGCCGAACTACAGGCCGCGGCCGAAGCTGCCGAATCCGACCTCACAGCCCGGATCGCCACGCTGGTCAGAACGCGCAGCCGCCTGCGCGACCTTGCCGCCGGCAACAACCCGTTCCTGCCCGGCGACGTCGAGCAACACCTGCGGCGGCTGCACGGCCTCGGCTTCTCCGACCGCTGGATCGCGATGGAGCGCGATCTCTGGATCCTCACCTTCGCGACGGACCCGGCGACCGCCCACCGATACTTCACCGATCAGGCCGAGGCTCAGGCCGATCCCGTACTCGGCCGACTGTACCTCGACTGCGACCGTGCCCACGACCTGTCGCCGGACGACCCCGCACTCGACGAGCTCGCGGAGCGGATCGTCGACGCGTCCCTCGCCCGCTACCCTGCCGACGAGCTCCGCGAACAGCTCGCCGACGCCGCACTCCCCCAGCTCGTCCAGTCCTCGGTCAACTCGTCCGCACCGGCCTGGGAACGCCTCGACGCGCTGATCCGCACCGGGCTCAGCCGACGTGTACCCAGGGGCGGTTCGGGCGGGTCGGCTCGGCGCGGCGCAGGACCTCGCGGGTGACCGGCGGTACGTCGCCCTCGCCGGAGATCAGGTAGCGGTACAGGAAGTGGAACGGGTTCCCCTCGGCCCACGCGAAGTAGATGTGCGGCATCACGTGCCAGTCGTCGCGGATCTTCAGCAGCAGCGCGGCGATCGCGTTCGGGACGCTCGGGCTCTCGACCCGCAGGATCTGGTAGCCGAACCGCTCCTCGCCGCGCACGTCCAGCTCGGTCTCGAACTGCGACGCGTCGGTCAGCGTCACCTCGAGGAACAGGATCGGCAGGCCCTCCGGCAGGTTCCGCACCTCGCGCTGCTCGGCCTCCTTCTCCTGGTACTCCGCCTCGTCGCGAGCGTCCGGCTCGTTCGCGATGATCCGGAGGTCGCCGTGCACGGCGGCCGCGGAGATCAGCCGGACGGCCTCTTCGTCGAAACGGACCTCGGTCGCGCGCAGCTCCAGCGACCGGGTGGCGCGCGAGATCAGCGAGGTCAGGATGATCGCGACGATGAAGAACGACGCGATCTGGACACCGTCCGGCCGCTCGATGATGTTCGCGATCGTGGTGTACAGCAGCACCAGGCTGATCACGCCGAAGCCGACGGTCTTGAACCGCTCCCGCTTCCGCCGCGCCGACAGCGTGACCGCGATCGACGCGGACATGATCAGCACCAGTACGCCGGTCGCGTACGCGCCGCCCTGTGCGTCGACGTTCGCCTTGAACAGCACCGTGATGACGAACCCGATCATGGCGAACACGAGTACCAGCGGCCGGGTCGCCCGGGCCCAGTCCGGGACCATGCCGTACCGCGGCAGGTACCGCGGCACGATGTTCAGCAGCCCGGCCATCGCGGACGCTCCGGCGAACCACAGGATCAGGATCGTGCTGACGTCGTACACGGTCCCGAAGACGTTGCCGAGGTGCTCGTGCGCGAGGTACGCCAACGCCCGCCCGGACGCGGAGCCGCCGTCCTTGAACTCGTCCGCCGGGATCAGCACGATCGTCGTGAAGCTGCTGGTGATCAGGAAGCCGCTCATGATCAACGCGGCGGTGGTGAGCAGCTTGCGGGTGTTCCGGATCCGGGTCGCCGGGTGCGCCGGGTCGTCGTCCGGCGCGCCGTCGACCTGCGGCATCACCGCGACCCCGGTCTCGAACCCGGACAGGCCGAGGGCGAGCTTCGGGAACACGACCAGCGAGATGCCGATCATCACCCAGATGTTCGAGTGCTCGGTGGTCAGCATGCCCCGCCAGTTCGTGACCAGTTCGGGTGCGGTGATCACGTGCCACAGCGCGTTCCCGACCACGATCAGGTTCAGCCCCAGGTAGGTCCCGACCAGCGCGACCGCGATGCCGATCGCCTCGCCGAACCCACGCAGGAACACGCCGGCGAGCAGGGCCAGCAACAGCAGGGTGATGATCACCTCCTTGCCGTGCAGCCACTGCGGGACGTACGGGTTCTCGACCAGGTGTGCGGTGGCGTCCGCCGCCGACAGCGTCATCGTGATGATGAAGTCGGTCGCCATGAAGCCGAGCAGGACCAGGATCGTGAACTTGCCCTTCCAGCGGCCGAGCAACCGATCCAGCATCGCGATCGAGCCCTCGCCGTGCGGGCTCTCCGCCGCCACCCGCCGGTACACCGGCAAGGCGCCGAACAGGGTCAGCAGGACGAGGATCAACGTTGCCACCGGCGACAACAGACCGACCGCGGCCGCGGCGATCGCCGGCTGGTAACCGAGCGTCGAGAAGTAGTCGACACCGGTCAGGCACATCACCTTCCACCACCGGTGCGTCGGATGCGGCGCCGGCCGATGCGGCCCCGCGTGCCCGACCGGGCGGTCGTGCAGCAACCAGCTGAGCACCTTGCCGTGGGTAGGCGGCGGCACACCGACCGTCTCGTTCTCACGCGCTTCTATCACTGCCGGGAGCCTAACCAGCGGTTCAGGCACGCTCCGCGGTTTCTAACGCCTCTCTAACACCGATGTCGGCAGGACCACGTCACCCCGCTAAGGCTCGAAGCGGTATCCCATGCCGGGCTCGGTGATCAGGTGGTCCGGGCGTGCGGGGTCGAGCTCGAGCTTCCGGCGCAGCTGGGCCATGTACACCCGCAGGTAGTTGGTCTCGGCCTCGTAGCCGGGACCCCACACGTCCTGCAGCAGCTGCTTCTGGCCGATCAGCTTGCCCGGGTTCCGGACCAGGATCTCGAGCAGGCTCCATTCGGTCGGAGTGAGCCGGACGTCGCCGTCAGCGGTCGTGACACGCCTTGCGGCGAGGTCGATCGTGAAGGCCTCCGTCCGGATGGTGGCGGCGCCGGTGTCGGCCGTCGTACGGCGAAGTGCCGCGCGAATCCGGGCCAGGAGCTCGTCCATCCCGAAGGGTTTGGTCACGTAGTCGTCGGCGCCCGCGTCGAGCGCCGCCACCTTGTCGGCCTGGGCGTCGCGGGCCGACAGCACGATGATCGATGCCGTGCACCAGCCCCGCAGTCCGTGGACGACCTCGACACCGTCGAGATCCGGCAGTCCGAGGTCGAGGATGACGAGGTCGGGTGGACGTTTGCCGGCGGTCGCCAGGGCGGAGGCTCCGTCGGCCGCGGTGTCGACCTCGTAGTGGCGGGCGCGCAGGTTGATGGCCAGGGCGCGGAGCAGCCGGCGGTCGTCGTCGACGATCAGTACGCGGGTCATGACGCCACCGGTAACGTCACTGTCATGGTCAGGCCTCCGCCGGACGTCGGTGACGGCGTGAGCGCCCCGGACATGGCTTCGGTGAATCCGCGGGCGATCGCCAGTCCGAGGCCGACGCCGCCGTCCGCGGGATTGTCGCCGAGCCGCTGGAACGGGGTGAACATCCGGGCGAAGTCCTCAGCAGGTACGCCGGGACCGGTGTCCACCACCGTGACGCGTACGGCGTCGCCGTCGTTCGACGCGCCGACGCGCACGGCATCCGTACTGTAGCGGCGGGCGTTGTCGACCAGGTTGGCGATCACCCGTTCGAGCAGACCGGCGTCGGCGAGGACGAGCGGCAGATCGTCGGGTACGTCGACCACGACGGCGTCCCGCGGCATACCGACCAGTGCCTTGCCGACGATCTCGTCGAGCACGAGCGGGCGGCGATCGACGCTCAGGGCGCCGGCCTGCAGACGGCTCATCGCGAGCAGGTTCGCGATCAGGTCGTCCAGCCGGTCCGCGGACTCCTCGATCGTCTCCAGCAGCTCGCGCTGCTCCTCGGGGCTCCAGTCGACGTCGCTCTGCCGGAGGCTCGAGACGGCAGCCTTGATCCCGGACAACGGGGTACGGAGGTCGTGCCCGACGGCGGCGAGGAGCGCGGAGCGGAGTTTGTCGACCTCGGCGAGTTGACGCGCCTGGGCAGCCTGGCCGGCCAGTTGCCGGTCTTCCCAGGCCCGCGCCGCAGCACCGGCCAGCCGGGACAGCAGCTTGCGGTCCTCCGCGAAGAGCTCCGGGCCTTCGGCAACCAGTCGCAGGCCGTCCCGGGCCGGAACCGAGATGACCGGGCTGCCGCGCAACGGCGGGCCCGCGAGGGCGAGGACCTGGTCCGTCTCGCCCCGCCGGCCGAGCAGCGCGACGGAGACCATCCCGAACGTGTCGCGGACCTCGTCGAGCACCGCGCCCAGCGCGTCGCCGGTCATGGGTTCGGAGGTGATCCGGGACAGCACCTCCGCTTCGCTGCGACTGCGCGCGGCCGCGATCCGCCGGCTCGTCGCGAGATCGACCGTGACGCTGACCGTCACCGCGACGATCACGAACACGACCAGCGCGATGATGCTGTCGCGTTGCTCGACGGCGAACGTGTGGTACGGCGCGGTGAAGAAGAAGTTTGCCAGCAGCACCGACCCCAGGGCGGCCACGACGCCGGGGAGGATGCCACCGGTCACCGCGATCAGTACGACGAGCAGCAGGTACAGCAGCAGGATGCTCTCCAGCGCGAGACTGTCCCGGACCGGTACCAGCACGAGCGTCAGCGCCGGCAGGCAACCGACGACCAGGCCGAGTCCCGTCCACAGCCGGGCTCGGCGGCCGTGCCTCGACGACATGATCGTGCCGAGTGGGCGTCCGGCAGCATCCGGCCTGCGGTTCTGCTCCACGAAGCCACTGTGGCACGTCGTCCCGTCACACGGGAGACCCCGGCCGCACGCGCTCACCGGCTTTCCGCACCGGGAGCGCCGCGGGTGGCTCGATGCGCCGGGCCTCGAGGACCTCCGCCGAGCCGAGCTGCCACGGCACGTTGATCACCATCACGCCAGGCTGGAACAGCAGCCGGGCCTTCAGCCGCAGTGCGCTCTGGTTGTGCAGCAAGGCCTCCCACCAGTGCCCCACGACGTACTCCGGAATGAACACCGCGACGAGGTCACGCGGACCGGTCCGGCGCAGATCCTTCACGTACTCGAGCACCGGTCCGGTGACGTCGCGGTACGGCGAGTGCAGGACCTTCAAAGGCACCGGGATCTCCCGCTCGGTCCACTCCAGCAGAAGCGCGTCGGACGCCTCCTGGTCGGTGGCGACTGTCACCGCGGTCAGCGACGTCGGCCGGGTCGCCCGCGCGTAGGCGAGCGCCCTCAGGGTCGGGGTGTGCACCTTGGAGACCAGGACGATCGCGAACACCCGTGGCGGCAACGTGACGCCACCCGGGCCGGGTGTCAGCTCGACCTCGACACGGTCGTAGTACCGCCGGATGCCCTTCATCAGCGCGAAGACCGCGGGCATCGCGATGACGACGAGCCACGCTCCGTGCGTGAACTTGGTGATCAGCACGACGACCAGCACGACCGCGGTGAAGACCGCTCCGAAGCCGTTGATCGCCCGGGAGCGGTGCATCGACGGCTTCGACTGTGTCGACGCCGGTTCGCGCAACTGCCGGGTCCAGTGCACGACCATGCCGGCCTGGCTGAGCGTGAACGACACGAAGACGCCGATGATGTACAGCTGGATCAGCCGCGTCGTACTGGCGTGGAAGACCCAGATCAGCAGGCCGGCCAGCGCCGACAGGATCACGATGCCGTTGCTGTAGACCAGCCGGTCCCCGCGCCGGGAGAACTGCCGCGGCAGGAAGCCGTCGTGTCCCAGCAGCGATGCCAGGATCGGGAACCCGTTGAACGCGGTGTTCGCGGCCAGGACCAGGATCGCCGCCGTGAACGCCTGGACCGCGAAGAACCCGACCGTGTGGTACCCGCCGAACACCGCACCGGCGACCTGGGCGATCACCGTCCGCTGCTCGTAACCCGCCGGCGCGCCGATCAGCCGCGACGGAGTATCGCTGACATGAACGTGCGACGTCAGCGCCAGCACAGTGATGCCGGCGAACATCGCGACCGTCACCCCACCCATGATCGCCAGCGTCGCCGCCGCGTTGTGACTCTTCGGCGGCTTGAAGTTGGGTACACCGTTGCTGACGGCCTCGACCCCGGTCAGCGCCGTGCACCCCGAGGCGAAGGCGCGCATCGCGAGCAGCAGAACGGCCAGACCGGTCACATGGCTCGCCGGAACGATCCCGTACGACGCGGACTCCGCCTGCGGCGCGTTGCCCGCGAGCATCCGGACGAAGCCGGTCACGATCATCACGAGCACCACCGCGATGAACCCGTACGTCGGAACGGCGAACGCCGTACCCGACTCCTTGACGCCTCGCAGGTTCATCAGGGCCAGCACCACGATCATCCCGATCGACACCGCGACCGCGTGCGGCGCCAGCGCGGGAAAGGCCGAGACGATGTTCTGCACGCCGGCGGCGACCGACACCGCGACCGTCAGCACGTAGTCGACGAGCAGGGCACTGGCGGCGACGAGGGACGCGTTCCGGCCGAGGTTCGCCCGGCTCACGGCGTACGCGCCGCCTCCGCTCGGGTAGGCGTGGCAGGTCTGCCGGTACGACGCGACGACCACGAGCAGCAACGCGATCACCACGGCCGCCACCCACGGTGCGAGGTGCAGCAACGCCAGGCCGCCCAGGCTGAGCATGAGCAGGATCTCCTCGGTCGCATAAGCGTTCGAGGACAACGGGTCGCTGCAGAACACCGGCAACGCGAGCTTCTTCGGCAGCAGCGTGTCGCCCAGCCACTCACTCCGGAGCGGCCTCCCGACCAGCAGCCGCTTCGGCAACTCCAGCACCTTCACACCACCAGCCAACCGCGGGCGGACCGTCAGGAACCCTGATCTTGACGCGCCCTTGACGCCCACCCCGAAGATCTTGACGCCGCCTTGACGCCCAACCTTCCTGCTACTGGAGGTGGTGAACCTCCTGCAACGCGTAGACAGGGGTCGGCAGGTTCTCGTAGCGGGCCTTGAGATGGAGGGAGAGGTAAAGGGAGTAGTGGCGGGACTGGTGGAGGTTGCCGCCGTGGAACCAGTGGGACTCCTGCTGGGTCGGTTTCCACATGTTGCGTTGCTCGCCTTCCCACGGGCCGGGGGTCCTTGGTCGTGTCGGTGCCGACGCCCCGGCACTTGCCGACGGCATCGGCTGCCTCCTGGGAGATGAGGTCCGCGGCCCAGCCGTTCATCGAGCCGTAACCGGTCGCGTACACGACGAGGTCGGCGGGCAGCCACCGCGCTGTCGAAGAACCTCGCCTACGCGGTGGCGTCTGCCGTCGTGCCGTCGTGCCGTCGTGCCGTCGTCGCGTACGACGGTGTCCTCGGTCAGGTGTGAGACCTGGCCGTGGGCGAGCCTCACGTCGCCGGTTCGGGCTCGGGCAGGGGTTGACGGCCGCCGCCGGTGAGCGCGGCCACGGAGCGGCTGGATCTCCATGCACACAGAACCGCCTCGAACGGTCTGATTGTGGCCCGTGCGGGGAGGTTGTGCATGCATGCAGGTCCACTCACCGCCACCCACGCCCCCTCCACCGCTCCGCCGCTCCGCCTGGCCGCCTGGCCGCCTGTTCCACCGGTCCGCCTGTTCCACCGGTCCGCCTGTTCCACCGGTCCGCCGGTTCCACCGGTCCGCCGGTCGGCCGGGGCCGACGTCATCCTCGGCCGATCGGGTCGCCCGCCGAACGGCACGCCGGCCTCGAGCCACCATCTCAGGGGTTGACCGCTGACATGGTGGGTTGTCTTCCCGCAGGCCAGGGGCCAACCCGCAAGCTGAGGGGTCAACCCCTCCCGTTCCTGCCGCCCGCGTCTCGTTCGACGTCGCGGGCTGATCCCGCCGCGGCCCGACCTTCGGCCAGGTGTCGACGCGTGGCTCAGCGCAGTGCCCTGAAGTACCGCCATCGGTAGAACTGCTGCGCGACAAGTGCGAGCGGATAGACCAGCGACCTCAGCCCGGGCGCGGGGCGCGTTCGCGAGCGAAGGGTCAGCCAGACCGAGCCGTCTGTACGACGCTCCACCAGGAACGTCTCCTCCCCGCGGACGGGATGGCCGGCGAGCGTGCCGTAGGCGAACCCGACGCGGGTCGGCTCGTCGACGACGGCGACCACCTGGACCGGTTCGTGGATCCGGAACGGGCCGAGGCGGGCGATCAGCCAGTAGCGCCGGCCGGGCAGCACCGTGGGATCGCCTTGGATCGAGAAACCGCTGCGGGTCTTCACACCCCACCGGAGGAGTTCGGTGGTGACGTCGGCCCAGTGGGGTCCGCGTGAGCCGATGCGCACCGTGTGGTGGTAGCACCGCACGCCGCCGGTCAGCGTCGCGCCGGCTGTGTCGTCGGTCGGCGCGCGCATCGACAGGTTGGCTCGCATGGAGGCAATTGTCCAGTTGCTGACGTCGCGCTGGTGTTGGGGTGGTGGAGCAGGGAAGGGTTGGTGGGTATGACGGACAAGGCGCGTGAGGCGACCGGGTTTCAGGAGCAGGCGGCATACGACGAGTCCATCGATCTGCGGACGGACTTCGTCATGGTGTACGGGCTGAACGACACGACGGCGGAGCGGATCGGGCGGTGGCGGGAGGCCGGGTATCGGGTGCACCTGATGACCGGGATCTCGTGGGGGACGTACCAGGACTATCTGGACGGCCGGTGGGACGGCGCCGAGCACTGGGACGATGCGCAGACCGCCGCCGACGGGAAGCCGATTCTGCACGGTGAGAGCACCGACATTCCGTACATGGTGCCGACGTTCGGCTTTACCGAATACCTCGTGCAGAAGCTGCGGCCGATCATCGGGCTCGGGGTGGAGGGGATTCATCTCGAGGAGCCGGAGTTCTGGGCGCGAGCGGGGTATTCGGAGTCGTTCAAGCGAGAGTGGCAGGCATTCTTCAAGGAACCGTGGCAGCCGCCCCACAGTACGCCGGAGGCGCATTACCGGTCGGGTCAGCTCAAGCAGCACCTGCTGTCCCGCAGCCTCGACCGGGTGACGTCGGTACTGCGTGACGAGGCGCTCGGACTGGGCCGCGAAGTGCACTTCTACGTGCCGACGCACAGCCTGCTGAACTACACCCAATGGCAGATCATCAGCCCGGAATCACGCCTCCGCACCCTCCCCTCGATCGACGGCGCGATCGCGCAGGTGTGGACCGGCACGTCGCGGACGCCGAACGTGTACGACGGCAAGGTCGCCGAGCGGACGTTCGAGACGGCGTACCTCGAGTACGGCATCGCGCAGGACCTCACCCGCGGGACCGACCGGCGGATGTGGTTCCTGCACGACCCGATCGAGGACCACCCGGACCGGACCTGGGAGGACTACCTCGCCAACTACCAGCGGACCCTGGTCGCGTCGCTCCTGCACCCGGGCGTCTCGCGGTACGAGGTCGCGCCGTGGCCGCACCGGATCTTCAACCGCCCGTACCTGCGCGAAGGCAGCACCGAACGCGAGCTGATCCCGCCGGACACCGCGACGAGTTACCTGATCGCGATGAACAGCCTCCGCGACCTGGACCAGCCCGACGTACGGTGGGCGCACGAGGGACCGCGGATCGGCATCGCGCTGTCCGACACCGCGATGTTCCAGCGCTGGTCCCCCGGCGGCGACGGTGCACATTCGAACGGGGGACATTACGACGGCCTGCAGGACGCCCTCGCACTTGAGGGCCGTGAGCAACTACATTTCTCCGACTTCTACGGCCTCGCCCTTCCCCCGCTGTACGAGGGCCAACGCGTCGCCCCGGTGCAGCTGGAGAACGTCATCGACACCCCCGACGCGCTCGACGACACCGACGTACTCGTCCTCAGCTACGAGTTCCAGAAGCCGCTCGCGCCGGGCATCCACTACGCGCTGGCGGGCTGGGTGAACCGCGGCGGCAGCCTGCTGTACGTCGGCAACGGCGCGGACCCGTACCACGAGATCCGTTCCTGGTGGACCGGCCGCTACGACACCTGCGCCGACCACCTGGCCGAGGCGCTCGGCGCCGACCCGACCCGCGACGGCATCCAGCCGATCGGCCAGGGGCCGCGTCCGCTTCCTCGCGTCCCGACCGGCCGACTTCACCGAGAAACCGGCCGAACTCGTCACCGCGCTCCGCGAACTCGCCGAAGCCGGCGGCCACACCTGGCAGCCCACGAACTGGCTCGCCGTCCGGCGCGGCCCGTACCTGATCGGCGCCGTACTCGACGGCACACATGTTGTCGAAGGCACCTATCTCGACCTGCTCGACCCGCGCCTCGGGATCGTCCACCGCCGCGAGCTCGGCCCCGGTGAGCTGACCTGGCTCCGCGACCTCACGTACGACGACGCACCGCTGCTCGCGTCCGCCGGCCGGATCGTCGACTGGCACCGGGACGGATCCACCATCACCTTCGCCTGCGAGGCCCCGCGCGGTGTGTCAGTCACCACGGCGCTCCGCCTCCCCACCGCCCCCGCAGCCGTCAACGTCGACTCCCACTACGACCCTCAAACCCAAGTCCTCCACCTCCACCACCCCGGCCTCCCCACCGGCACGCCCATCACCGTCACGATCTGATCACCGAGTCGTGGATATCGGCGCCAAATCACCGCCGATCTCCACGACTCGGCGGCGGGGTTCGGCGCCAATTGCCTCGACTCGGCGGCCCGGGCTTGGTCAGGACGGGAGTTCTACCGTGACGCGCAGGCCGCCTTCGGGGCGGGGGGTGACGGTGAGGGTGCCGTCGTGGGCGCGGGTGATGCTCTTGACGATCGCCAGGCCGAGGCCGACGCCGGAGTGCTGGTCGGTGCGGATCCGCTCGCTGCCGCGCTGGAACGGCTCGACGAGGGTGGCGATCAGGTGCGGCGCCAACTGCACGCCGGTGTTTTCGACGATCAGCACGACCGTCGGCGTGTCGACCCGGGTGGTGACCCACACCGAGCCGTTGTCCGGCAGATTGTGGACAATCGCATTGTGGACAAGGTTCGTCGTCAGCTGCAGCAGCAGCGCGGGCGAGCCGACCGTCGGCGCCTGGTCACCGCCGGTCTCGATCGTGATCCCGTTCTTCTCCGCCAGCGGCAGCAGTGTCTCGGTGGCCTCTTCGGCGATCAGCGACAGGTCGACCCGCTCGCGGCTGAAGGACCGCTGGTTCGCGCGGCTGAGTACGAGCAGCGCCTCGGTCAGGTCGATCGCCCGCGCGTTGACCGCATGCAGCCGATCGACGAGTACGCCGTTGTCGTACGTCAGGTCGTTGCGCGCCACGTCGAGCAGCGTCTGGGTGATCGCCAGCGGCGTCCGGAGTTCGTGCGAGGCGTTCGCGGCGAACCGCTGCTGCTCGGCGATGTGTGCCTCGAGCTGGGCGAGCATCGTGTCGAACGCGTCGGCCAGCTCCCGGAACTCGTCGCGCGCCCCCGGCAGCCGGATCCGGTGCGACAGCGACCCGGTCGCCGCGATCCGTGTGGCCTCGGTGATCCGGGTCAGCGGGTCGAGCATCTTCCCGGCCAGGATCCACCCGCCGAGGAGTCCGAAGACCAGCAGGAACGCCATCACCACGGCCGCTACCGGAGCGAACGAACGCCACAGCAGATGCGGGAAGGTGTACGTCGTGGTCATGATCACGACGCCGCCGGACTTGAACTGCATCAGCCCGAACCAGCCCGCGATCAGCAACAGCACCCCCGCGACCATGACGAAGCCCGCGTAGCTGATCGCGAGCTTGAGCCGGACGCTCAGCCCGGGCTCCCTATCCACGCTCCGCGTCCCCGGCATCGATCCGGTACCCGGCCCCGGCCACGGTCGCGATCACCCACGGTTCGCCGAGCCGTTTCCGCAGCGCCGACACCGTGATCCGTACGGCGTTCGTGAACGGGTCGGCGTTCTCGTCCCAGGCCCGCGCGAGCAGGTCCTCCGCACTCACGATCCCGCCCTCGGCCGCGACCAGTACCTCGAGTACGGCGAACTGCTTCCGCGTCAGCGCGACGTACCGCCCGTCCCGGTACACCTCGCGGCGGAACGGGTCGAGCCGCAGGCCCGCGAGCTCCCGCACCGGCGGCCGGCTGTACGCGCGCCGCCGGTCCAGCGCGCGCAACCGCAGCACCAGCTCCTGGAACTCGAACGGCTTGGTCAGGTAGTCGTCGGCGCCGAGCTCGAACCCGGAGGCCTTGTCGTCCAGCCGGGACGCCGCGGTCAGCATCAGGATCGGCGTACCGCTGCCGGAGGCAACGATCCGCTTGGCGATCTCGTCGCCGGACGGGCCGGGGATGTCCCGGTCCAGGACCGCGATGTCGTAGGTGTTGATGCCGAGCAGTTCGAGTGCCGTGTGGCCGTCGCCGGCGATGTCGGCGGCGATCGCCTCCAGGCGCAGGCCGTCCCGGATGGCGCCCGCCATCTCCGGCTCGTCCTCCACGATCAGCACCCGCACACTGCCGATGCTACGGGTCGGCCCATATCGTCCGCGTATCCAAAACCCGATACCGGCTGACAACACGGTCCCGCCTTCACTGGATGCTATGACCGTCAGCCAACCGACCCGGCGTGCCAGATCGACCCTCCGGGCGGCCTTCCTGCTCGCCAACGTGGCGATCGTCAGCGTCTTCGTCCACCAGTCGCTCGCGACCTCGCTGCCGACCGTCGGCCGCGGCGGGCTCGGCGAGGCGGACGGCGCCGTACCGGACGGCGTCACGGTGTTCGACGACAAGGTCCCCGGCGTCGCCAACCTCGACCCCGAACTGCTCGGCGCACTCCGCCGGGCCGCGAGCGCCGCCGCCCAGGACGGGGTCGTCTTCTACGTCAACAGCGGGTGGCGTTCCCCGGCGTACCAGGACAAGCTGCTCCAGGACGCGATCGACCGGTACGGCTCGAAGGAGGAGGCGGCCCGCTGGGTGGCGACGCCGCAGAACTCGCCGCACGTGAAGGGCCAGGCGATCGACATCGGGCGCTCGGACGCGACGGCGTGGCTGGCCGAGCACGGGGCCGTGTACGGGTTGTGCCAGATCTACGACAACGAGCCGTGGCACTACGAGCTGCGCCCGGAGGCGATGCAGCATGGTTGCCCGCCCCGGTACGCCGATCCGACGCACGACCCGAGGATGCAGGGGTGATGCTCTCCGTCGCGCCGATCAGCTCCGCCGAGCACCTCGCGTTCGTCCGGGCGCAGCACTCCGTCAGCTTCCTGCAGACACCGGCCTGGGCTCACGTGAAGACCGAGTGGCGCAGCGAGTCTCTCGGCTGGTACGACGGCGAGCGGCTGGTCGGCGCCGGGCTCGTCCTGCACCGCCCGGTCCCCCGGCTGGAGCGGTACACGCTCGCGTACCTCGCCGAAGGACCCGTCATCGACTGGACGGACGCGCTCGACCAGTGGCTCCGCCCGCTGGCGACGTACCTCAAGGCGAACGGCGCGTTCGCCGTCCGGCTCGGCCCGCCGGTACGCACCGGCACCTGGACCGCCGCGCAGGTCAAGGAAGGCATCGCGGACCCCGCGATCCGGCGGCTCACCGATCTGCCGAGCGTCGAGGCACCCGGCAGCCGGGTGACCAAGCAACTCGAAGCGGCCGGCTGGCTCCCGCAGAATCCGGTCGACGGGTTCGGGACCGGGCACCCGCAGTACAACTTCGAGCTCCCGCTCGGCGGTTCCGAGGACGACGTACTGCGGGGCATGAACCAGCTGTGGCGGCGCAACATCAAGAAGGCGGCCAAGGCCGGCGTCGAGGTCACGGTCGGCGATGATCTGAAGGCGTTCCACGAGCTGTACGTGCACACCGCCGAGCGTGACCACTTCACGCCGCGGCCGCTGCGGTACTTCGAGACGATGTTCGCCGCGCTCCGCGCCGAGGACCCGGACCGGATCCGGCTGTACCTCGCGCACCACGAGGGCGAGCTGGTCGCCGCCGCGATCATGGTCCGGGTCGGCGCCCAGGCCTGGTACTCGTACGGCGCCTCGGCCACCGAAAAGCGCGAGGTTCGCGGGTCGAACGCCTGTCAGTGGGCGATGATCCGCGACGCCATCGCGGCCGGGTGCGACGTCTACAGCCTGCGCGGCATCACCCCGACGCTCGACGCCGACGACCCGCACGTCGGGCTGATCCAGTTCAAGGTGGGCACCGGCGGGCAGGCCGTGCGGTACGTCGGCGAGTGGGACCTGCCGCTGCGGCCGCTGATCTACCGGGCGTTCGACGTGTACCTGCGCCGGCGCCGCAAATGACCTGACATATCGTCGGCATATCGAAAATCCGATACACCGCGGCAACCTCGCACCTGGTTCACTGACCGGATGCACCTAAGCCCCCGCGATCCGGCGTGAATCTGAGCGGCACGCGCTTCTGGTTGGGTACGTTCACCGGGGTCGCCCTGCTGGCCATGCTGCTGTTCCCCGTCGCCGCGGCCGCGGTGTGGGTGCTGGCGCGCCGGCGGGGACTGCGCGACGCGCTCGCCGAGGTGGCGATTGTCTACTGGACGCTGCCGCTGGTCTGGATGACGATGCTCCCGGGCAGTCACGCCGGCGTCGCGCCCGGCCGGGTCAGCCTGATCCCGTTCCGCGACCTGCTCAGCGACTCCGCGCCGCAGATTGTCGGCAATCTACTGCTCTTCGCGGTTCTCGGCTTCTTCGTCCCGATCCGCTTCGCCGTCGGTCTCCGGCGGGTGCTGGCGATCGCGGCCTGCTGCTCCGTGGCGATCGAGGTGTCCCAGTACGTGTTCCGGCTGGACCGTGTGTCGTCGGTGGACGACGTACTGCTGAACACCGTCGGCGCCGGCCTCGCCGCGCTGGCGTCGTACCGCTGGTGGACATGTCGTCCGCGTATGAAAAACCGGATACGCGCTCGCAACGCCGTCCGCTCTTGACTAGGACGCATGAAACCAGCGCGTACTGCGGAACTGTCCACCTCCGCGCCCGTGCGGACGGGAATCACCGTCTTCGGCTGCGAACCGGACGAGGCGATCCTGTTCCGCGAACTCGCACCCCGGCTCGGCGTACTGCCGACCATCACCGCGGCCGCGGTCGCTGAGGAAACCGCGGAACTCGCCTTCGGGAATCGCTGCGTCAGCATCGGCCACAAGACCCGGGTGACGAACGAGGCATTGCGCGCGCTCAGCCGCACCGGCGTCGAATACGTGTCCACCCGGAGCATCGGCTACAACCACCTCGACCTGCAGTACGCCGAGAGCGTCGGAATCACCGTGGGAAACGTCTCCTACTCCCCCGACAGCGTCGCCGACTACACGTTGATGCTGATGCTGATGGCGATCCGCAACGCCAAGTCCGTCGTCCGGCGCGCGGACATCCACGACTACCGCCTGCACGACGTCCGCGGGCGGGAACTGCGGGACCTGACCGTCGGCGTCGTCGGCACCGGCCGGATCGGCGCCGCGGTCCTGAACCGGCTGCGCGGCTTCGGCTGCCGGGTGCTGGCCTTCGACAACCGCCCGAAGACCTCCGCGGACTACGTGCTCCTGGACGAACTGCTCGCGCAGAGCGACATCCTCACGTTGCACACTCCGCTGACCCCGGAAACGCACCATCTCCTGGACAAGCAACGCATTGCGCAATTGCTCCCCGGCGCTGTCGTGGTGAACACCGGACGCGGCGCGCTGATCGACACCGAGGCCCTTGCCGTTGCGCTGGAAGAAGGCCGGCTCGGCGGCGCCGCACTGGACGTTCTCGAAGGCGAGGAAGGAATCTTCTACGCCGACCACAGCAATCGCCCGATCAAAAGCTCGCTGCTCCTGCGATTGCAGGCCCTGCCAACGGTCCTGATCAGTCCGCACACCGCCTATTACACCGACCGCGCCCTCCAGGACATGGTCGAGAACTCCCTTGTCAATTGCCTGAACTTCGAAAGCAGGAAGCACCATGGGTAAGTTGAAGGTCGGAATCCTGTTCGGCGGCGTGTCCGAGGAACACGGCGTCTCGGTCAAGTCCGCAGGCCAGGTCGCGCAGCACCTCGACACCGACAAGTACGAGCCGTACTACATCGGCATCTCGCAGAGCGGCGCGTGGAAACTGTGCGACGGCCCGGACACCGACTGGGAGAACGGCGACTCCAGCCCCGTCGTCCTGTCGCCGGACAGCAGCGTGCGCGGCCTGCTGGTCCTGGAGTCCGACCGGCTCGGCTCGCGGATCCGCCAGGGCACGTACCGGACCGTCAACCTCGACGTGATCCTGCCCGTACTGCACGGCAAGCGCGGCGAGGACGGCGCGATCCAGGGCCTGCTCGAACTCACCGGCATCCCGTACGCCGGTTGCGACATCCAGAGCTCGGTCCTGTGCATGGACAAGACGCTGACGTACCTCGTCGTGCAGAGCGCGGGCATCCCGACGCCGAACTTCTGGATCGTCGGCGCCAAGGAGACCGTCGACCCGGACCAGTTCAGCTACCCGGTCTTCGTCAAGCCGGCCCGCTCGGGGTCGTCGTTCGGCGTCAGCAAGGTGACGAGCAAGGACGAGCTGGCCGGCGCGATCGAGACGGCAGCGCAGTACGACGCGAAGATCCTGATCGAGGAGGCGGTCGTCGCCAGCGAGGTCGGCTGCGCGATCCTCGGGAACGAGCCGGAGCTGACCGTCGGCGAGGTCGACCACATCGCGCTGTCGCACGGGTTCTTCAAGATCCACCAGGAGAGCACGCCGGAGAGCGGTTCGGAGAACTCGACCCCGATCGTCCCGGCCGACATTCCGGCGGAGACGCGGTCGCTGGTCCAGGAGACCGCGAAGGCCATCTACCGCGCGCTGGGCTGCACCGGGCTGGCCCGCGTGGACCTGTTCCTCAAGGAGGACGGTTCCGTGGTCCTGAACGAGGTCAACACGTTCCCGGGTCTCACGTCGTACAGCCGGTATCCGCGGATGATGACGGCCGCCGGGCTGCCGCTCGGCGAGGTGATCGACCGGCTGGTGTCGGCGACGCTCTCGGGGAGTCCACGGTGAAGTCTGACCTGGTCTACGTGGACGAGTTCGCCGCCGGGATCCGGTGGGACGCGAAGTACGCGACCTGGGACAACTTCACCGGCAAGCCGGTGGACGGCTACCGGGCCAACCGGATCGTCGGCACCCGCGCGCTGTGTGCGGCGCTCGAACGCGCGCAGCGGAAGGCCGAGCCGCTCGGGTTCGGTCTGCTGCTCTGGGACGGGTACCGCCCGCAACGGGCCGTCGACAACTTCCTGCGCTGGTCCGAGCTGCCCGAGGACGGCCGCACGAAACCACGGCACTACCCGAACCTGGAGCGTGCCGAGATGTTCGCCCAGGGGTACGTCGCGACCCGGTCGGGACACAGCCGCGGCAGCGCCGTCGACCTCACGCTCTACCACCTTGACACCGGCGAGCTGGCCCCGATGGGCGGCGACCACGACCTGATGGACTCGATCTCGCACCACGGCGCGAGCGGCGTCACCGAGATCGAGGCGCGGAATCGCGAAACGCTCGCGTCCGTGATGGAGGCCGCCGGGTTCGGGCGCTACGCCAGCGAGTGGTGGCACTACACGCTCCGCGACGAGCCGTACCCGGACACCTACTTCGATTTCCCGATCGCATGATCCGGCCGGCCCGCCCCGCCGACAGCGCAGCCGTCAACGACCTGCTGGAGCAGCTCGGCTATCCCCAGGACGACCTCGCCGCGACCGCCGCCCGGATCCGGTTCTGGGCCGATGACCCGGCCAGTGCCGTCTACGTGGCCGATGCCAACGGCAACCTTCTCGGCCTGGTCGCTGTGCACGTCGAGCCGTTCATCCAGTTGCCCGGCTTCTCCGGCCGCATCGTCGCCCTCGTCGTCTCCGAATCCGCCCGCCGCCAGGGCGTCGCGGGCGAACTGATGACGGCCGCGGAGTCGTTCGCCGTTCGGCACGGGTGCGTACGGTTCGAGGTCACCAGCGCCGACCACCGCGCCGACGCCCACGAGTTCTACCAGCACCGCGGCTACGCCAACCAGGCCGGCCGGTCCTCGCGGTTCATCCTCTCGGCGAGCTGACGTTGAACCACGTCCGCAGCCCCGCGACCCGCCGGAGTACGAGCTGGTCGAGCAACAGCACCGCGAGCCCCGGTTGCGCCGGAGCGTGTGCCGGTGAGTGGATCTGCATGCACGCATAACCTCCCCGCACGGACCACAATCAGCCCTTTCGAGGCGGTTCTGTATGCATGGAGGACCAGCCGCCCTCGGACCGCGCCCCGCCCGCCCCGGGAACGGACCCCGCGAACCTACTGAGTACCGCCTGACCACTTCTCCTCGATGTGGGCGTACTTCCAGATGGCGTGCGCCCCCAGCCAGGTGAGCACGAACAGTGCGACGATCGCGTAGCCGACGTTGTTCAGGTCCACGGCGGCGATCGCCGCCAGGGGGGCCGTCGTCGATGTGCAGCTTCTCGGTCAGGATCGAGATCAGCTCGATGCTGCCGATCACCAGCGCGACGGCGACCGACAGGCCGGTGATCGTGATGTTGTAGTAGACCTTGCGCACCGGCTTCGCGAACGCCCACCCGTAGGCGAAGTTCATCAGGCAGCCGTCGATGGTGTCGAGCAGGCTCATCCCCGCCGCGAACAGGATCGGCAGGGTGAGAACGGCGTACCAGGGAAGACTGAACGCCGCGGCACCACCGGCGAGCACCAGCAGGCTGACCTCGGTCGCGGTGTCGAAGCCGAGGCCGAACAGGAAGCCGATCGGGTACATCTGCCACGGCCGGGTCACCGCCTTGGTGACGCCGGACAGGATCCGGTTCATGAAGCCGCGGTTGTTCAGGTGCTGCTCGAGCGTCGCCTCGTCGTACGCGCCGGTGCGCATCCGCCGGAAGACCTTGATCACCCCGACGAGTACGGCGAGGTTCAGCGCGGCGATCAGGTACAGGAAGACGCCGGACACCGCGGTACCGATCACGCCGGTGACCTGCTGCAGGCGGGACGAGTCGTCCGCGACCTGACCGGCCAGCGCGCGGACCCCGATGCCGAGCAGGAAGCACAGCGTGAACACCACGGTCGAGTGGCCGAGCGAGAACCAGAACCCGACCGACAACGGCCGCCGCCCGTCCGCCATCAGCTTCCGGGTGGTGTTGTCGATCGCGGCGATGTGATCGGCATCGAACGCGTGCCGCATGCCGAGCGTGTACGCCGTGACGCCGAGCCCGACCCCGAACACGCCGGCCGACCCGAGCAGGTAGTGCCGCGGCGCCACGATCAGCGCCAGCACCCCCCAGCCGACCAGGTGCAGGAGCAGTACGAACGCCGCCATGCCGCCGACCGACGTCCACTCGCGACCGGTCACATCCATTCGCTTCACGAGCCGCCAGTTAACGCCTTTCCCGGCCCAGATGCAACCAAGTCGCAGGAAGCTCCCGAACTACAGCGCCGGAGTCATCAGGGCGAGCATGGCTGCCATGCCGCCGGTCGCCAGGCCGTGGCAGCAGCACAGCATGCGGTGACCGCACTCCCGGACCATCCGGCCGAACCACCACGCCGCCGAGAGCACCAGCAGACCGACCACCGACCAGCTCAGCAACCCTGTCCAGGTCTGCCCTCCTCCGTGGTCCATCCCGGCCATGTCCGACATCCCCACCATCCCCGTCATGCCGACGGCGAGCATCCACACCATCCCCAGGTTCATGCCGCCGTGCAGCAGGGCGCCGGTGCGCGCGGTGACGCCGTGCGAGCTGGAGAGGTGCCGGAAGAACACCAGCGCCAGCCCCGAGAACACCGCGATCTGTACCCAGGTGACGCTCGGTGCCGACGGCAGCCACAGCATCAGCAGCATCGCCGGGCTCATCAGGACGTGGTTCACGTCCACGACCGTCTCGATCCCCCGGCCGCGCCCGGACGCGACCCGCCACAGGCCGTACAGCCCGGAGACCGCGAAAACCCCCGTCAACGCTGTCAACGCCGTCAATGCGATCGACGAGTCTGCCGGAAACATTCCGTGCGACATCCAGGCGGGACCTTCCTCGCGAGCGGGCGACCGTACTCTCCAACTCCGGACAGTGCAGTGAAGTTCCGGGAACTGTTCGGCCCGGTCCTTCGTACTCATGTGTTGGGGGCTCAAGGCAATTGCAGCAGATCAGGAGAGACGTGGCACCGACACGCCACCGGCCGTGGCTGATCCGGTACGTCGTTCTGCTCGGCGTGCTGGCGGTCGCCGTACCGCTCGTCACCACCGGCGTGATGGGTCCGGACAGCTATCTGCCGATCGCCCGCGACGACCCCGGCCGGGCGACCGGACTGATCACGACATTCGTCCGGGCTGTGGCGGATCTCTCGTCGCTGGTCACGGTCGGTGCGCTGGCGTCGGCGCTGTTCGCGGGCAAGGTCCGGCCGGTCCAGGACAAGGCCTCGCGGCGGCAGCTCGAGGTGGCGGAGTGGTTCGAGCCGGTCGTCGTACGGCGGGCCGCGACCGCCTGGGTGATCAGCTCGGGACTGCTCATCGCCCTCGACTCGGCGGATTCGAACGGGTATTCGCTCGGCAAGCTCGCCGACCCTCAGGCGCTGTGGTTCGCGCTGTTCTCGGGTGACGCCGGGCGGTCGTGGATGGTGACGTTCGCCACCGCGGTCGTGGTGCTCGTCACCTGTGTGCTGAGCGTGCGCTGGATCGGGTACGCCGTCGCCCTCGGGGCCGCGCTGGCGGGTTCGCTGGCGCCGGTCGTCGTCGGGCAGATCCTGGTCGGTCCGCGGCACGACTTCGGCAGCGACGCCGGTATCTTGCAGACGGTCGCCGGTCAGGTACTGCTCGGGATGATCGTCGTCCAGGCGCTGCGGGTCGTGACCGGGCGCCGGGTTCGTGCGCTGGACCGGGTGCACTGGCGCAGTACGGCCGCGGTGCTGTTCGGCGTACTCGTGGTGACCGAAGGCATCCTGCTCTGGTTCAAGCTCGCCGGCTCGTCGCCGTTCGCGAGTGCTACCGGGTGGTTGAGCCTGGGGCAGTTCGTGGCACTCGGTGTGGTCGGGGCCGGACTCGCCGCGGTGCACCGGGGCCGGATCACGGGTGCCGCCGTACTGCTGGCCAGTGGTACGGCGGGCTTCGTCGCGGCCGGTCTCGCGATGACGCGGATCCCGCCGCCGCAGTTCTTCGTGCCGACGTCGATCAGTCAGATCTTCTTCGGGTTCGACGTCAAGGTCCCGCCGGGGCTCGGCGCGCTGGCCGGGCAGTGGCGGCCGAACCTGCTGTTCGTCACGGCTGCGGTCGTCGCCGTCGCCGGCTATCTCGTGGGCGTCCGGCGGCTCGCGCGGCGGGGCGAGCGCTGGCCGGTCGCGCGGACGATCGCCTGGACGCTCGGCTGGGTGGTCATCGTCGTGGTGACCAGCTCCGGCCTCGGGAAGTACTCCGGCGCCGACTTCGCCGTACACATGGCCGTGCACATGGCGTTGAGCATGCTGGCGCCGATCCCGCTGGTGCTCGGCGGGCCGATCACGCTCGCGCTGCGGGCGCTACCGGCCGCGACCAAGGACGCCGATAAGGACGCACAGCCGGGGCCGCACGAGTGGGTGCTCGCGTTCCTGCACTCGCGGCCGTTGCAGGCGTTGTACCACCCGTTGTTCGTGTTCACCGTGTACATCGGTTCGTACTACGCCTTGTACCTGACCAACGCCTTCGGGACCCTGATGAAGTTCCATTGGGCCCACCAACTGATGAACCTGCACTTCCTGGTCGTCGGCTGCCTGTACTTCGGTCTCGTGATCGGCGTCGACCGCACGCCGCACCAAATGCCGTCGCTGGCGAAGCTCGCCGTACTGCTCGGCGCGATGCCGTTCCACGCATTCTTCGGCGTCATCCTGATGTCCGACGGCGCGATCATCGGCAAGTCCTTCTACGACCACCTCGAACTGCCCTGGACGCGCGACCTCGCCGCGACGCAGCACGTCGCCGGCGGGATCGCCTGGGCGGGCAGCGAGATCCCGTTGCTGATCGTGGTCGTCGTACTGGCACTGCAGTGGGCGGTCCAGGACGGCCGGGCCGCGCGCCGGATCGACCGGCACCTGGACAGCGGCCTCGACCACTCGTACGACGCCTACAACGCGATGCTCCAGCGGCTCGCCCGGCGTACCGAATCCACCCAGGAGCGCCGGTGACGCTGACCCAGCAGGAACCGCGGACCGCGACCGTCGAACTGCTCGTCGGCGGGATGACGTGCGCAGCGTGCGCCAACCGGGTCGAGCGGGCGCTCAACAAGCTCGACGGCGTGACGGCCACGGTCAACTACGCGACCGAGCGGGCGATCGTCACCGGGTCCGGAGACGATCTCACTGACCGCGCGACGACCGCCGTCGACCGCGCCGGCTACCAGGCGACACTTCGGGATCCGGAGTCCGGCGACGAGCTCGCGGAGCAGTTGACGGCGCGCCGGATCAGCTCGCTGCGGCGGCGGCTCGTGCTCGCGACGCTGCTGGCGATCCCGTTGATGGACGCGACGATCGTGCTGGCCGCTCTGCCGTCGCTGCGTTTTCCTGGGTGGGATCTCGCGTGCCTCCTGGTGGCGCTGCCGATCGTGACGTGGGCGGCGTACCCGTTCCATCGCGCGACCGTGCGGAACTTGCGGCACCGGGCGGTGAGTATGGACACGCTGGTGTCGCTCGGGATCACGGTCTCGTTCGGGTGGGCGGGGGTGTCCGTCCTGTGGCCCGGAGCGTCGAGTGGGTCGGGATGGCTTTCGCTCGACACCGGGAGCCTTTACCTCGACGTCGCCGCAGGGGTGACGGTGTTCCAGCTCGCGGGGCGGTACTTCGAGACGCGGTCCCGGCGGCGTGCCGCTGACGTGTTCGGGGCGATCGGACGGCTGGCTACGCCGGTCGCCCGGGTACTGCGGGACGGCGCCGAGGTCGACGTACCGACCGGTGAGGTGGTGAAGGGCGACACGGTGGTGGTCCGGGCCGGCGAGATCATCCCGGTGGACGGGACGGTCGTCGACGGAGTGGCTGCGGTCGATACCAGCGTGGTCACCGGGGAGCCGGTGCCGCGGGCCGTCGGCGTCGGAGGACAGGTTGTTGGTGGAACCATCAGTACGGACGGGCGGTTGGTGCTGACGGCGACCGCGGTCGGGGTGCATACGCAGCTCGCGCAGATGGCGGCGATCGCGGAGCAGGCCCAGGAGCGGAAGGCGCGCATCCAGCACACGGTCGACCGGATCATCGTGTGGTTCGTCCCGTCGGTGATCGTGCTCGCCGTCGCGGTCGCGGTCGGCTGGATGCTGTCCGGTGCGTCGGTCGCGCAGGCGGTCGGCACCGGGATCGCCGTACTCGTCATCGCCTGCCCGTGCGCGCTCGGTCTCGCCACTCCGACGGCTCTGATGGTCGGTATCGGGCGCGGCGCGACACTCGGGATCCTCATCAAGGGCCAGGACGCCCTGGAAACCAGCGGGGTGATCGACACCATCGTTCTCGACAAGACCGGCACCCTCACCACCGGCGACCTCACCATCACGAACGTCGAACTCACGGGCGACCTCACCCGCGAAGAGGTCCTCGGCTACGCCGCTTCGGTAGAACAAGGCTCCGAACATCCCATCGCCCGAGCCGTAGAACACCTGGCGATCGCCGAAGGCGTCGTCGCCCAGCCCACCACCAACTACACCACCCATCCCGGCCAAGGCGCCACCGCGACCGTCGGGGGCAAACAAGTAGCCGTAGGCAACCACACGCTCCTGCGGACGATCGGCGCCGGAACCCCAGCCGGCGGCGGACTGCGTGGTGGACTGCTCCCAGACGCCGACGGCGCACCGGGTGGTGGACTGCAGCCACACGCCGACGGCGCACCGGGTGGTGGTGCCGGCCGCGATGAGCCTGGTACGGGTTCGGTTGTTTGGGTGGTTGTGGACGGGCGGATTGTTGGGCAGTTGGAGGTTGCTGATCGGCTGCGGAGTATTGCGGGGGCCGCGGTGCGGGAGTTGCACCGGGCCGGGCTTCGGACGGTTTTGCTGACCGGGGATTCCGAGGCGGCTGCGCGTGAGGTTGCTGAGGAGCTGGGAATTGACGACGTGCGGGCCGGGGTGCTGCCGGCGGACAAGGCGGGGGTGATTGCGGAGCTGCAGGCCGATGGGCATCGGGTTGCGATGGTTGGGGACGGGATCAACGACGCGACCGCGTTGGCGACCGCCGATCTCGGGCTGGCTGTCGTCTCGGGGACGGACATCGCGCTGAAGTCCGCGGACATCGTGCTGGTTCGGGAGGACCTCGGGGTGATCCCGGACGCGATCGGGCTCGCGCGGCGGACCCGGCGTACCATCCACCGCAATTTGGTCTGGGCCTTCGCCTACAACCTGGCCGCGGTCCCGATCGCCGCCGCCGGACTGCTCAACCCGCTTGTTGCCTCCGCAGCTATGTCGCTGTCCTCGTTGTTCGTCACCTACAACAGCCTGCGCCTGCGGAACTTCGGCGATCCAGACGCGTGATGCCGTCGGACACGCGGCTCCGGCCGCGCCGTCGCCCGATTCCGGGAACAATTGCTGGTGCCGGTGTGGCGCGGCCTCGGAGTTGTACTCGTGCGAGCTGGAGGTACGGCGTGGGTCAACCGGACGGCGGGTACGACCGCCTCGCGGCAGCACAGGTACTCGCCCGAGTCGCCGGCCAACTGCCGGCGGTCGAGCACCTCCCGCCACCCTTCGAACTCGCCGTCGAACTCACCCCCCTCACCCCCTCCCCCGGCAGCCACCTCACCTCCGCACAACTGCGCTACCTCCACTCCGCCCTACACCCCTGCGAACCCCACCAGATCACCACCGCCACCCACCGCCTCCACTGGCAAGACAGCACCACCACCCCAAACCTCGCCCACTGCACCCCGGGCGCCCCGGGCGCCGCGGGTGGCGCGGGTGGCGCGGGTGGCGCGGGTGGCGCGGGCGCCGCGGATGGCGCGGATGGCGCGGATGGCGCGGATGGCGCGGATGGTGTGGGTAGCCCGCACAGCGCGGGTGGTGCGCGCAGTGCGGGTGGTGTGGTTGTGGCGGTTGTGGCTCGGGAGACCGTGCTGTTGTTGCGGCGTGCGCTGGGTGCCGACGGCGGGGTGCGTGGTCGCGCTGCTGGGATGTCGGCGCGTGAGCGGGCTGTGCTGGATGCGACGACGACCGATCGGGAGGCGGTCGAGATTCTGGGTGTCGGGTTCGAGACCACTGCGCGGGCGCTTGTGCAGCACGCGTGGCTTGTCGGGCAGACGCCGTACCGGACGGCCGGCGAGCTTGCGCGTGGGCTGCATGAGTCGGGCATCTTCGGAGTCGTCGCGAACACCTGGTACTGGGGGTTGCAGTCCGAGACGTACCGGCGCGGCATGATCCCGGTCACCCTCGAGCCCCGGCCGGACGGCGGCGTCGCGTACACGACCGCGTCGCGAACGCTGCTACGCACGATGAAAGACGCCCGGATCGCCCGATCCACCCGCAACAACTCCAGCCAGTCCCGGCCCAACCGCGACGGCTCCGGCCCGACCAGCCAGTCCCGACCCGACTACGAAAGCCCCGGCCCGGCCGGGCAGTCCCTGCCCGACGGCGAGGGCTCCAGCTCGGCCAGGCCGTCCCTGCCCGACGGCGAGGGCTCCAGCTTGGTCAGGCAGTCCCGGCCCGACTACGAAAGCCCCGGCCTGGCCGGGCGGTCCTGGACCGGTTATGACGACGCCGGGCTCGTGCGGCAGTACGGGCCGCTTGCGTATGCCGAGGTGCCGCGGTGTCTTGCGAACATGCCGGTCACCGTCGCCGGCGAGCGCCACGCCCTGCTCCCCGCGGCCGTCGAACTCTTCATCGACACGTTCGTCCGGATGCTCGACGTCGTACGTATCACCGGAAGTCCCGATCCTCAGGAGGAATCCAGCATGTCCGAGGTGTTCGAAGTACCCGACATGACCTGTTCGCACTGCACGAACACCATCACCGGCGTGCTCGAGTCGCACGGCGCTACCGTGGACGAGATCAGCCTCGACTCGAAGCAGGTCGTGGCCGCGTTCCCGTCCGCCGAGGCGCGCGAGCAGGCGTTCGAGGCGATCCGCGACCAGGGCTACACAGTGGTCGACACGGCGGTGCCGCCGGCCGGCTGAGCCGGTCGAGTCCTGCGCGCCGGCGATGAGACGCGGCACCTCACGGACACGACCTGCGGTCAATCCCGGCGGGCGATCCCGGCGGGCAACGACGCCCTTCCCCGGTGCAAACTTGTTACCCCACCGGCCGAGGTGAGCCAAACCGCCCGCAACCTCAGGGGTTCACCTCGCATATTGCCCGTTCACCTGCCGCACACCGTTGGTGAAGGGGCCACGTGATGGGTGAACCTCTCAGATCGTGTCTGCCGCACGGCGGGCGAGCCGTTCCGGTTCAGCGACGACCCTGCCGTCCACGGATTCAGGCTTGGTGGTCCGCGCCGTAAGTTCGTCGGGGGTTCGGGACAGGAACCGGGGGCCCGCGACACAGCTACCCCCCACACGACCAACCCCCGACGAGCATCCGGCGTCGAGCATCCGGCGTCGAGCACTTGACTGGACGGTTGGCTCAGGTGTTCGCCTTGCGCGCTCTGGGTTTCCGGACCGGCGGGTCGCCGGCGGGATCCGGGGCGAACGGGATGAACGGCATGCTCAACGGGAGCGCGGCGAGGCGCATCAAGAGGAGGGCGTTGTCGTCGCCGGCGGTCTTGTTCAGGCGGAGCCGGCCGCAGTTGGTGCAGCGGTGGATAAGGACCCAGCGGCCCTCGCCGCGGACGGTGACGGCGATCGGCTCCATGCCGCCGGAGCAGTCCGCCTTGCGGTCACCTGGGACGTTCCGGTCGAGATGCCGTGACCAGAGGCAGCTCGGGCAGTGGTTGCGATGGGTGGTACCGGGCGCGTCGAGGGAGACCTCTACGCCGCAGTGCTCACAACTGAACGAACGTGCGAATGCCAAACCGATGAACCTTTCAGAGCGAAGCTGCAGGACAGGACAGACATCGGCTTCCCTGCTTTCGGTCCGCACCGGCTCGTCCGGCGCACGCGCCCACAGCAGATCAGCACGCCTCGACGGGTGTCAATCGATTAACTGACAGCAGCCGCCATCTACTTGCTTCAGGCAACCACAGTCGGCCGGAAAAGCCTTGTAGGTCAAGCGATTGACTCTCGACCTCGCCTGGAGATATTCGAGACGATTCAGTCCGATCCGCCGTTTCAAGCTGTTGGGCCGGGGGTAGATCGGGTATGCATGGTGCACTGGACAGCCTCGGGGATCGAACGTGGGAGGGCAACCTTGTCAAGGCAGTACCCGTCGGCTCGAGGTGCCGACAACCGAGACCACCTGTCCGTTTCGTCCGAGGAGCTGCCGTTCCGAGCTGGATAGCCGAGCACCATGGACGCAGATGCCCTACAACGCAGCTGGGACCGGGTGACGACGTACGGAGACCAGGTAGCCCTGTACTTCTACTCGCACATCTTCGTGTCTCATCCCGAAGTACGCTCGATGTTCCCGCTGTCGATGGCGAACCAGCGGGACAAGTTCGTGAGCGCGCTCGGCCGGATCGTCAGCCACGCCGACCAGCTCGACAAGGACGCGGCCTTCCTGCAACACCTCGGCCGTGATCACCGCAAGTACGCCGTCGTCGCCGCGCACTACAACGCGGTCGGCGCCTCGCTGTGCGCAACCCTGAAGCACTTCCTCGGCTCCGAGTGGGACGAGGACCTCGCCGCGCACTGGACCGCGGCGTACCAGGTGGTAGCGCGGATCATGGTCGAGGCGGCCGAGATGTCCTCGGAGTCCAGCCCTGACTGGTGGGACGCCGACGTGCTCTCCGCCGAGCGGCGCACGATGGACCTCACGCTGCTCAGGGTCCGGCCGCGGCGCGCGTTCCAGTTCCTTCCCGGCCAGTCGGTGTCGATGGAGATACCGCAACGCCCCCGGCAGTGGCGCTACTTCAGCCCGGCGAACGCTCCGCGCGCCGACGGCTCGATCGATCTGCACGTTCAGCAGATCGACGGCGGTCAGGTGAGCCCGGCGGTGGTGCGGTCGCTGAAGGCCGGCGACACCGTCAGGCTGGGAGCGCCGATCGGTGAACGGCTGACCCGGCGGGTCGGCGACACGACCGACCTGCTGATGGTCGCCGGCGGAACCGGCCTGGCTCCGCTGCTCGCCGTACTCGAGCAGATCGATCACGAGTGGCAACGGTCAGGTACCGGGCCGCTGGTCAACCTGCTCCACGGAGTCCGGATGCCGTGGCATCTCTACGACCGCCCGCGGCTGCGGGAGCTGGCCCAGAACCGGTCGTGGTTCGACTACATCGAGGTCGTGTCCGACGACTCGTCCTACCCGGGCACCCGCGGAAAGGTCGGCAGGGTCGCGGCCCGCCAGTTGCTGCACGGGCGTACGGCGATGGTGTGCGGCGGTCCGCAGATGGTCGCACACACGCTCGAGCAACTGGCCACCGCCGGTCTGCGGCCCGATCAGATCAAGTACGAGCACTTCTACTACGCGGCCGCCGGCGAGCACACCGCCGGGCCGGCATCACCAGGTCAGGAGACAACAAGTGACGAACACCAACCACCGGCGCGTCTCTCGGCACTATCAGACGCCGGATTCGATCCGGGGCGAGACGTTCCGGCGCCGGATGCGGGGCCTGGACGCGGGCACGGTCTATGGGTACCTCGATCGGCTGGCTGACCAGGTGGAGACGACCGGCAAGGAGCTCAAGGAGAGCCGGGTCAAGCTCGAACGTCTCCAGGCCGAGCTCCAGCGCGGGCGCGCGGAACTGCAGCGCGTGCAGGCGGAGCTGGACCAGTACGAGCAGGCCGGCGACCGGGTGAACGAACAGGTCGTGCAGATGTTCAGCCAGGCCCAGCTCGTGGTCGAGGAGATGGTCCAGGACGTCACCCGGGACACCCGCGAGCGGATCGGCCAGGCCCGCGCCCACGAGCGCAGGATCGTCGCCGAGGCGATGGACACGGCCGGGCAGCAGGTCCGTTCGTACGCGCAGTCGGCCCAGGCACAGATGCAGTCGATCGTGGACTCGTTCGCCACCGAGGTCGACCGGATCGGCGACGGGCCACGGCCCGGCGAACGCCCGGGCACCATATGAGCAGGGCCCCGCGCATGGGGCGGCGGCCGTCCCCGGGCCCCGGGAGGACCCGGACACGGTTCAGCCATCCGGTGGGCCGGCCCGATCCCGAGCGGAGCCTGAGTGACCTCGACACCGAGACGCTTCGGGCCGAGGCGACCGCGTTCCTAGGGCTCTTTCACGCCGAGAACCCGCAGGCCGGATCGATCGGGCCGCGGCTCGCCGCTGTGATGCGCGAGATCGACCTGACCGGGACGTACTGGCACACGCCGGAGGAGCTGGCGTTCGGCGCCCGCGTCGCCTGGCGCAACAACGAACGCTGCATCGGCCGACTGTACTGGCGCAGCCTGCAGGTGCGGGACCTCCGGACGGTCTCCGACGCCGGCAGCGTCGCCACCCACTGCTTCGACCACCTCCGCGCGGCGCACAACGGCGGGAAGATCCGGCCGATGATCAGCGTGTTCGCACCCGAGACGCCGTACCGGCCGGCGCCCAGGATCTGGAACGAGCAGCTCATCCGGTACGCCGGGTACGAGCAGCCCGACGGGACTGTCCTCGGGGACCCCCGCTACCGCTCCTTCACCAGCGAACTCGTCCGGCGCGGGTGGCAACCACCCGAGCGTCCCGGGGCGTTCGACGTACTCCCCCTCGTCGTGGAGACCGTCGAGGACGGACCGCAGCTGTTCCGGCTTCCCGAGGAGGCGGTGCACGAGGTCGCGCTCGAACACCCCGAGCTCGCCTGGTTCGCGGGGCTGGGCATCCGGTGGCACGCGGTCCCGGTGATCAGCAACAGCCGACTGGTGATCGGCGGCGTCTCCTACCCGGCGGCACCCTTCAACGGCTGGTACATGGGTACCGAGATCGGCGCCCGCAACCTGGGCGACGCCGACCGCTACGCGCTGGTCCCGGACATCGCCGCGCGGATGGGGCTGGACACCTCCGACGAGACGACCCTCTGGCGGGACCGGGCACTGGTCGAGCTCAACCGCGCTGTGCTGCACTCCTTCCAGGCGAAGGGCGTCACGATCACCGATCACCACACCGAGTCCCAGAGGTTCATGATCCACCTGGAACGCGAGGAACGCGCCGGCCGGCACTGCCCCGCCGACTGGACCTGGATCGTCCCGCCGATGTCCGGCTCCCAGACCCCCGTCTTCCACCGCTACTACAACACCGAACCCCAGGTCCCCAACTTCTTCACCGACGCCGCTGCCACCCACCGAGCCCTCCAGGGAGGCCCTCCGGCGTTCCGCTGACAGCTCTACGAGACCTTCGCATCCGCGTGCAGGGCCAGGCCGTCGGTGGCGGCGACGTCGGCGCGGAACCAGCCCGACGAATCCACGGTGTACGTCGAGCCGCTGCAGTGGCCAGGGGTGTAGTCGCCGTGGAAGACGTCGCAGTACGTGCCGGCCGGCAGGTCGGTGTGGTAGCTGCGACCGGTCAGGGCGGTGCTCTCGTCGTTCAGGATCAGGTAGCCCTTGTCGCCGCGGCCGAACGCGATCGCGTCGTTGCCGTTGTCCCACCATTCGGTGACGGCGGTGCCCCGGACGGCGTTGTGGAAGCCGACCATGTTGGCGATCACCCGCCACTCGTGCTCGCACCGCCAGCGGTTCGTGAAGCACGTCGTGTCGACGGTCTGCCCGGTGCTCGTCGACGGCGGGCCTTCGTCGTTCGAGCTGTACTCGTAGCTCGACATCACCTTCGGCGTACCGTAGGTCCACGCGAGCATGAACGCGTTCGCCATCGCGTACCGCCCGTTGTCGCGGAACGTCAGTACGCCGGTCCCGCGCTGGGTGTCGTGGTTGTCGGTGAACACCACCGCGTGGTCCGACGGCAACGGCTCCGCGAACGTCCGCAGGTACGCGAGCCGCTCGGTGTTGAAGATCTTCGCCAGGTCCTTCCCGTACCGGAACTCCAGCACGTCACCGTTCCCGACGTACTCGTCCGGGGTGATCGGCTCACCCGCGCCGTAGATCACCTCCTGGTACACGTACGCCGGCCGCGACAGCCGGGACGTGATCGCGGCGATGTCCGTCGCCGGGATGTGCTTCGCCGCGTCGATCCGGAACCCGTCGACGCCGATCGACAGCAGGTCGTTCAGGTACGCCGCGATCCGCCCGCGCACGTAGTCGGACTCGGTCGCCAGATCGGCCAGGTCGACCAGCTCGCAGTTCTGCACCTCGTACCGGTCGTTGTAGTTGACGATGTCGTCGTTGCCGTTCCGCCCGCAGTGGTGGAAGTCCTGCGTCTGGTAGGTCCCCGGGTAGTCGTAGTGGCTGTACGCCGACCCGGCGCTGCCGGTGCCGCCCGACGAGCCGCCGGTCATGTGGTTGATCACGGCATCGGCGTACACCTTGACGCCGGCCGCGTGGCAACTGTTGACCATGGCAACGAACTGGCCGCGGGTCCCGCGCCGGGTGTTGTCCAGCTTGTAGCTGACCGGCTGGTAGTCCTGCCACCAGGGGTACCCGGACCCGGGCAGTACGACGTGCTCCTGCGGCGGCGAGACCTGCACCGCGCCGTACCCCTTCGGGCCGAGCACCTGACCGCACTCGCGGGCGACCGAGTTCCAGTTCCACTCGAAGAGCTGGACGATCACGTCCCGGTCCCCACTGGGCGCCGCCTGCGCCACCGGACCGCTCAGACCGGCCAGGGACAGACTCAGCAACACGATCAGCAAACGGCGCATCGGCAAACTCCCTCGGGGCGGTGGGTACTCCATGAAACCATCCGGCGGCGAACGCGCGTCGTACCGGATCCATCACCTCGCCCGCCATCCACGGGTACGTGTACCGCGCGGGGTCCCAGAAGTGCTGGTGGGCGTCAACGCGCATGAGTCAGCCCTGCCTCCTGCAGGTCGGTCCACAGCGCGGGCGGGATCTCCACGTCCAGCAGTGCCAGATCGTCGTCGAGTTCGTCGACGGACCGTGCACCGATGAGCACGGTGCAGACCCGCGGATGCGCGAGCGGGAACTGCAGGGCAGCCGCAGCCAGCGGTACGTCGTACTTCCGGCACACGTCTCGGATCGCGACCGCCTTCGCGACGACCTCGTCCTGCGCCGGGACGTAGTCGAACGATGCCCCGGGCGCCGGATCGACGAGTACGCCGCTGTTGAACACGCCTCCGATCACCACCGACACCTCGCGCTCCTCACACACCGGGAGCAGCTCGGCCAGCGACGACTGGTCGAGCAGCGTGTACCGGCCGGCCAGCAGAACGACGTCCAGGTCGCACTCCTCGACCAGCGCCGTCAGCGGCGCCGAGTGGTTCATCCCCGCCCCGATCGCGCGGACCAGACCGGCCGCTCGCAGATCGCGCAGCGCGGCGTACGCGGTGGTCGCCGCCCCGGTCGCCTGGACGAACGGCCAGCTGGCCCACGCCACGCTGCACCCGTCCCGGTCCGGCACCCGTCGCATCCGGTACGGCGACGACGTCACCGACGCTGTCCTGACGGCGGCTCGGGTGATGACTGTCGACATCGGGCATATCACGCAGGGCTTACGCGTTGAACCTCGACATGAGTGACTGGAATCAGCAGACCATCGACGAGTTCCGCGCGAACGAAGGCCGTGTCGGCGGGCCGTTCGAGGGAGCGCCACTGGTGCTTGTGCACCACCACGGACGCAAGAGCGGCAAGGACTACGTCGCCCCGATGATGTATCTGGCCGACGAGACCGACCCGAAGACGGTCTACGTCTTCGCCAGCAAGGGCGGCGCGCCGACGAACCCTGACTGGTACACCAACCTGACGGCCTCCGGCACCGCGACCGTCGAGGTCGGCACCGAGACATACCCGGTCGCCGTCCAGGAGATCAAGGGCGCCGACCGCGACCGCATCTACACCGAACAGGCCAAGCGCTACCCGGGCTTCGCGGAGTACGAGGTGAAGACCGCCGGCATCCGCACGATCCCGGTCCTCGCCCTCACCCGCAGCTGACCTGGCTCGCAGGCAGCTGATTCCCGAGCATCCCGTACGCTCGATCCGTGTGAACCTGAGAAGCAGTCGGCTCGTGATCTGGCTCGGCGTGTTCGTGTTCGTCGCGACGCTGCTGGATCTGGTCACGATCGGCGTACTGCGTTCCTGGGATCACGACGTCATCCCGGTGGCCCGCCCTGCCGGAGAGCCGTCGTCGACGTGGTGGCAGGCGCTCGCGGACATCGGCGGGTTCGCCGTACTGACGGTCGTTCTCGTCGGCACCGCGCTGGTCCACCTCTATCGGCGCCGCCCGGTCCGGCAGCTGGTTCGGGCGGCCGTCTGGATCGCGATCGTCGAGGCGGCCATCTGGCTCACCAAGCTCGCCGTCGGACGTACGCCACCGCGCTCGCACGTCGACCGCCTCTGGGACGGCGGCATGTCCTGGCCCTCGGGCCACACCGCCGACAGCCTCGCCCTGCTCCTGATCGCGGTCACCGTGCTCACCACCGCCGGCAGCCGTCTCGACCAGCTCACCGTCTGGGCCGTGCCCGTCATCTCCGCCGGTGTCGCCGTCGCGACGGTCCACCTTCACTACCACTGGCCGACCGACACCCTCGGTGGCTGGTCCCTCGGCCTCGTACTCGGGATGCTGGCCCGCCGGTCCCTGCGAGCACCCCGGGTCCAGGCCGACTTGTGCGTACCGCAACACTCATAGCGTGGCATCGACGACCCACACGCAACCCAAGCCCGCCGGCGAGCGCTTCACCGCAGCCATGACCGCGGTCACCCGCAGGCTCCCCGGAAAGCTCTCGACGATCGTCCCACCGAGCCTGCTCGGGTTCGCCCTGATCAACGGCTTCACCTTCGGCGTCGACCTGGCGCTGCTCACCGCGCTCCGCTCCTGGGCGCGGCTCCCGCTGTGGGTCGCGATCACGATCGCCTACTGCTCGGCGTTCGCCTTGAGCTACGTTCTTAACCGCGCGTTCAACTTCCGCTCACACGCACCGGTCGGCCCACAGCTCACGAAGTACGCGATCGTTGTCGCAGTCAACTACTTCGCCCTGATCCTCGGCCTCACGACGGCCCTGTCCGCCGGCGGCCTCGAATACCACCTCTCCCGCATCACCGCCGGCCTCTGCGAAGGCATCTTCATGTACTGCGCACTCCGCTGGCTCGTGTTTCGCCAGTCGACCTAGGAGGCGATAACATCGCCGTATGGCGATGCGTTTGGGGGAGCTGGCCGACGAGGGCGCGGCGTTGTCGGTGGCGGCTTGTCTGTTCCATGGGTTCAGTGATGCGTCGCGGCTTGCGATCGTTCGGCATCTGGCGCTGGGCGAGCATCGGGTGGTGGAGCTGACCGAGCATCTCGGGCTGGCGCAGTCGACGGTGTCGAAACATCTGGCGTGTCTGCGCGACTGCGGGTTGGTGGAGTCCAGGCCGCAGGGCCGGGCCTCGCTGTTCCGGCTGACGCATCCGGACGCGACGCTCGAGCTGTTGTCGGCGGCGGAACGGCTGCTCGGACTTACCGGTGATGCTGTCGCACTCTGCCCCGTCTACGGAACGGCGGCAACTCGTGAGCGAGCCTGAGAGCCGGCCGTTGCAGCTCACTCCCCCGCCGAGCACCTGGACCACCGACCCGGACCAACGCCGGAAGCTGAGCCGCCGCGCACAACTCCTGGCGGGAGCATCCGTCACCTACAACGTCGTCGAGGCCGTCGTCGCAGTCTCCGCCGGCGCCGCCGCGGGATCGGTCGCACTGGTCGGGTTCGGGCTCGACTCGGTCGTCGAAGTGTCCAGCGGGTTGGTTATTCTCTGGCAGTTCCGTCACCGCGTTCCCGAGACACGGGAACGCCGGGCGCTGCGGCTGCTCGCGTTGTCCTTCTTCGGCCTGGCCGCCTACGTGACAGTCGAGTCGCTGCGCTCACTCGTCGGCGGCAGTCACCCCGACACCTCGCCGGTCGGCATCGGCATCGCGGCCGCGTCGCTGATCGTGATGCCGTTCCTCTCCTGGGCCCAGCGCCGTACCGGCAAGGCCCTCGGCTCCGGCGCGGTCGTTGCCGACGGCACCCAAACGCTGCTCTGCACGTATTTGTCCGCGGTCCTGCTCGCGGGCCTGCTGCTGAACGCGACCCTCGGCTGGGCCTGGGCCGACCCGATCGCCGGCCTCGTGATCGCCGCCGTCGCCGTCCGCGAAGGCCTCGAAGCCTGGCGGGGCAAAGGCTGCTGCGCCCCGGCAACAGCCGCCGGATGCGGGTGCACCGACGGCACCTGCACCGACGGTCGCTGACCGAGGTGCCGCCACCGCAGCGTCTCTCCGCCTGGCGCTTCATCATGGCGTTCGGCGCGGTCAGCCTGTTGATGGACTTCGTGTACGAGGGTGCGCGGTCGATCACGGGCCCGCTACTGGCCGGGCTGGGCGCATCAGGGGCGGTGGTCGGGATCGTCACCGGCATCGGCGAGGCGGCCGCGCTGGGACTCCGGCTGGTGTCGGGGCCGCTCGCGGACCGGACGCAGCGGTTCTGGGCCTGGACGCTGGCCGGGTACGCGCTGACCGCGGTCACGGTCCCGTTCCTCGGCCTGGCCGGAGCGTTGTGGGTGGCGTCGTTCCTCGTGGTCGCCGAACGGGTCGGCAAGGCCGTGCGGTCCCCGGCCAAGGACACCCTCGTCTCGCATGCCACCGCCGTGACGGGCCGCGGGAAGGGATTCGCAGTACACGAGGCAATGGACCAGATCGGCGCCGTCATCGGTCCGCTGACGGTTGCGGGTGTACTCGCCCTCACTGGCGACGACTACGCCCCGGCGCTCGGTGTGCTGGCCGTGCCAGGCGCTGCGGCCATCGTCTTGCTGCTGTGGCTGCGGGCCCGCGTACCGAATCCCGCCTCCTACGAGATCGTCCCGGTCAGCTCCGTTCCCCGCAGCACGGCGTCCGAGCGCCTGCCGCGCGCGTTCTGGGTGTACGCCGCCTTCACCGCGTCGTCCATGGCGGGATTCGCGACGTTCGGCGTGCTGTCGTTCCATCTGGTCCAGGAGCGCCTCGTACCGACCGCCGCCGTGCCGGTGATCTACGCCGCCGCGATGGCCGTCGACGCGATCGCCGCACTGGCCACCGGTTGGCTCTACGACAGAGTCGGCGCCCGAGTCCTCGCCGTACTGCCGTTCCTGGCGGCTGCCACCACGGTACTGGCGTTCACCCGGAACGCCTGGCTCACCGTCGCCGGTGCGCTGCTGTGGGGTGCCGCGGTCGGCATCCAGGAATCCACGCTCCGCGCCACGGTGGCCGACCTGGTGCCGGTCGGCCGGCGAGCGACTGCGTACGGCGTCTTCGCAGGGATCACCGGCGCTGCGACCTTCGTCGGCGGCGCGCTCACCGGCGCCTTGTACGACGTCTCCGTCCCAGCGCTCGTCGTAACGGTCGTGGTGATCCAGGCCCTGGCTCTTGTGTTGCTGCTGATCACACGGCCACCTCGGTCGTCGAACGCGTGATGATCGCGCGGAATGTGTCGGAGGTGCCGCCTACAGTGCGGGCATGACTTTCACCAGGCTGGACGGCGACTCGTGGGATCTTGCCTCCGGCGTCGGCACCACCGCGACGATGTCGGCCGCCGCGCGTGCGGTCGCGAGCCGAACGGAGCCGCGGCTGATCGACGACCCGTTCGCCGCTCCGCTCGTCCAGGCCGTCGGCGTCGACTTCATCATCCAGCTGGCGAGCGGCGACGTACCGATCGAGCAGACCTGGATCGACATCGCGAAGATCCGGACCAGGTTCTACGACGAGTACTTCGTCGCGGCGACGAGCTCAGGCATCACGCAGGTGGTGATCCTCGCCGCCGGCCTGGACTCCCGCGCGTACCGCCTCCCCTGGCCAACGGGCACGGTCGTGTACGAGCTCGACCAGCCGGAGGTCATCGACTTCAAGACCCGCACCCTCGCGGCCCTGGGCGCTGGTCCCACCGCCGACCGCAGACCGGTAGCGGCCGACCTCCGCGAAGACTGGCCCGCTGCCCTCCGCAGCGCCGGCTTCGACCCCACACAACCAACCGCCTGGAGCGCCGAGGGCCTTCTCGGCTACCTACCCCCCGACGCCCAGGACCGCCTCCTCGACACCATCACCGACCTCAGCGCCCCTGCCAGTCGAGTAGCCACCGAAAGCAAACCCACCCCGACCCCCACCGAAGAAGCCAACACCAAACAAGGCCTACAGACCCTCGCTGACACCTGGCGCACCGAAACCGACATGCCCTCCCTCCGGTACTTCGGCCCGCGCAACGAAGCAGCCCCCTACCTGACCGCAGCCGGCTGGACCCTGACCACAACCACCGTCCAATCCCTGCTGACCACGAACAACCTCACGGCGCTGGACCCCGACCCGATGAACATGGGCGCCATGCAGTACGTCACCGGCATCCGCGCGGAGAAATCGAGGGACAGGACAGGATCGCGGGTGTAGCGTCACCGAACCATGGACCTGCCCGACGTTACGCGTGCGATCGCCGCCGCGACCTCGATCGCCGCATCGCTCGACCTCCAGGCCGACGATGCAACCGTGCTCCACAACTCGAACAAACTCGCAGTGCGGCTGACGCCGTGCGACGTGTTTGCCCGGATCGCGCCCGTCGGGCAAGAGGTTGCACGGTTCGAGGTCGAGCTCGCTCAACGTCTCGCCGACGTCGGATCTCCGGTCGCCGGCTTGGAGTCCCGGGTGGAGCCGCTGGTGTACACCCGCGACGGCTTCGCGGTGACCTTGTGGACGTACTACGAGCCCACGACGCCTGGCCTCTCACCGCCCGACTACGCCGACGCGCTGGCGCGGCTGCACGACGGCATGCGCAAGGTTGATCTGCCGAGCCCACGGTTCACCGATCGAATCGCTGCAGCGCAGGAAATCGTCGGCAACCCACACCTCTCGCCGGGACTCGCCGACACCGACCGAGGCTTCCTCAGCAGCAGACTCGAAAGCCTGCGCCGGACGATCGACGATCGCGCTCCCGAGGAGCAACTACTGCACGGCGAGCCACACCCAGGCAACCTGCTCAGCACGAAGAACGGCCCGCTGTTCATCGACTTCGAGACCTGCTGCCGCGGACCCGTCGAGCTCGACCTCGCGCACGTCCCCGAGGCGGTCTGCGACCACTACCCGAACATCGACCAGGACCTGCTCGCCGTCTGCCGGGAACTCGTTCTCGCGATGGTCGCCGCCTGGCGCTGGGACATCGGCGACCAGTTCCCGAACGGAGGTCGATTCGGCGTCGAATTCATCAACGCCCTCCGCGAAGGCCCGCCCTGGCCGACGCTCGACGCCATGGCCAAGCGCGTCCCGTAATCAGTCGGGCAGGATCTCGCCGAGGAAACAGTCGGTGGCCTGCATCGCGGCGTCGACATCCTCCGCCCGGAGTGCCTCCAGCAGCCGGCTGTGATCCACGTAGTTGTCGTCCCGCAGTTCCGGCCCGATCACCGCGGCCACGCTGTCGCGCGTCAGGTCGGCGAACGCGACGTACAGCTCGCTGAGCAACGGATTCTTGGCCGCCTCCACCACGGTCAGATGGAATGCGACGTCGGCGTCGACGAACCCCTGCACGTCCCCCGCACGCCAGGCCGTGTCGCGTGCCGCACATGTGCGCTCGAGCGCCTTCATGTCCTTGGCGGTACGCCGGGACGCCGCGAGCCGGGCCGCCTCCGTCTCGTAGGCACGACGTACCTCGATCACCGAACGCAACTCGGCCATCGCCAGCCGGCGCCGCATCATCGCGGGCAGCTCGCTCGGCGCCCGGACGTAGGTCCCGTCCCCCTGGCGTGCCTCCAGTACGCCGGAGTGCGCGAGCGCGCGGACCGCTTCGCGCACCGTGTTCCGGCCGACGCCGAGGGCGGCGACCAGCTCCGGCTCGGTCGGGATCCGCGCACCGATCGGCCACTCGTGCGTACTGATCATCTGCTGCATCGAAGCGATCACCTGATCGACGAGCCCGGTCCGGCTCGGTGACGCAAGCGGCACGGTCCACACACCTCCCAAACGCCTGGTCATCCAATCATCCCACGAATGCTAGACTGATTCCACCGACTCGCCCAGACAGGCGCCCGGCCCGCGACGGCCGCCACGGAAGGAGCATCGCCGCATGAACGGCTCGTCCTCGACCCTCCACCGACCCGTTCCCGGGCGACTCCGCTGGACCTGGCTCTTCCGCCCCAACCCCCTGCGCCGCCGGACCGACAAGCTCCAGGCCGCCACCCTCGCACTCTGCACACTCGTGGCCGCGGCGACCGTCCCGCTGATCACCCTCCTGGCGCTCCACGTCCACCGCTCGGCGGTAGCGGATCTCCACCTCGCCGAACACAGCACCACGCAAACCGCCGCAACCACCACCGGCACAGGCCAGTCCCCGCTCGGCTCCTCAGGCCCGATCTCCTCCACCCTCGCGGCCCCCGCCCGCTGGATCACCCCCACAGGCGACCTCCGCACCGGCTGGATCCAGGTCCCTGCAGACACCCCGCCAGGCACCGAACGACAAATCACCATCACCGCCGACGGCCGCTACCTCCCCTCCACCCACAACAGCACCGTCCTGATCCCCACCATCTTCGGCCTGGCAATGCTCGCTGTCGCAGTACTGCTCTGCACGCTGACCTACCGCGGCATCCTCACCATCCTCGAACGCCGCCGCGCCGTGGCCTGGGACGCCGCCTGGGCAGACCTGTCCCGCACGTCAGCGAGCTAAGTCCGGCGGTTGCTCGGTTGGACGACGTCCCCACGCCGAGATGAGTGGTGCGAGGGTCAGGTCGAGTCTGCCCGCGTGGATGGCGGCCAGGTGCGCGTCGAACTCGGCGTCGTCGGCGGCCGGCCGCGAGCAGTTCGCCGCGGACGGTCGGGTACGTAGATGACATCTCACACCATCTGTGGGCTACTTCACGAAGCGTTGGAGGAAGTCGAGAGTTGTCTGCGCGACCACCTCCCATCCGCTGTCGATGGTGAGCGAGTGGCCGCGTCCCGGCATCTCGACGATCTCGGTGACGTTGTGCGCGTTCTTCGCCTGCCGCTTGTACGTCGCGTTCGCGATCGCCCACGGGACCTGGTGATCGTGTTCGCCGGAGATGACGAGCATCGGGCCGCGCTCGGGGTTCTCGTTGTCGGCCTGCAGTTCGGTCCGCGGGTTGAAGTTCGCGAACGCGGCCTGGAACACGGGTACGCCGGACCCGGCGACGTGGAACTCGTCGTACAGCGACCGCGCCTCCTCCTCGCTCAGCGCGTTCGCGAAGCCGTACCGGAACTGCTCGAAGGTCAGCGCCACGGCCCGGCGCCGGTTCGCCGGGTTGAGCAACACCGCCGACGACGCCTTCAACGCGGACAGCGGCAACGGCAGCACGCCGCGTGACGGCGCCGGATCGATCGCGACGGTCGCGGCGGCCAGCCCGCGCCCGGCGAGGATCTCCACCAGCAGCCCGCCGAACGAGTGCCCGACGATCGCGGGCTTCCGGTCCAGCCGCTCGATGATCGACTGCTGGTACGCCGCCACGTCGCCGATGCTCTTCCCGGCGAACACGCCGGGTTCCTCCCGCGCCTCCGTGACCGTCGCCGGGTCGTCCGGCCAGCCCGGCGTGACCGCGGCGTACCCGTGCTGCTCGAAGAACCCGGCCCACCGGTCCCAGCTGGTGTCGAGCAGCCACAATCCGTGGACGAACACGACCGGCGTCTTCCCGGAGCGGTTGGCGCGCTCGACCTCGTCGGCATCCTGCGCGGCACGTACGTCGTTGTTCTTGGACATCGAAACCCCCTCAAATGGTGCTGATCAGTCCCCCGTCGATGACAAAATCGCTCCCCGTGACGTTGCCGGCCCGGTCGCTCGCCAGCAGCAGCGCCAGGTCGGCGACCTCCTGCGGCGTCGTGAACCGTCCGGTCGGGCTGTCGGCGGCCGCGCCGGCCGACACGTCCTCCGGCCGGACCCCTTGTGCCTTCGCGATCGTCTGCGCGACACCGTCGGACCCGAGCCACAGGTCGGTCTGCACCGGACCTGGGCTGATCGTGTTGATCCGGACCCCACGCGGGCCGAACTCCTTGGACAACGACTTGCACACGTTGCTCAAGGCACCTTTCGCGGCGCAGTAGTCGATCACCGCCGGGTCGGGCAGCTTCGCGTTCACCGAGCTGATCGTCACGATGCTCGCGCCGGGCCGGCCGAGCAGGTGCGGGAGCGCGGCGCGCATCGCCCGTACGGCAGCCAGGAAGTTGATCGTCAGCGTCGCCGACCGTCCGGATCGGTCAGATCCACCTTCACGGCGGTCACCCGGAACCGGTCGGCGAGCAGTTCGAGCTCGTCACTTCCGTGCAACGCTCCGGCCACGACCGTGGCGCCCTCCTCGGCCAACGACCTGGTGATGGCCAGGCCGATGCCCTTGCTGGCTCCGGCGACGACGACGACCTTGCCGGACAGGTTCAGGTCCATGCGCGTTCTCCGGGTTCGCTCGGCGTTCGGTTCATCACGTTAGGCCGCTGCGGACCGCCGCGCACCACGTGATCACGTAGTCCGCCACCAGAGTGCTTGCCCACCGGCCGGGGCAGCGCGACGATGTACGGGACGCGGCCGCCGGAATGCGCCCGAGGGCGGAGGCGGTGTGGACAGAGCGAGCCACGGGGACGACGTACAGCGGGTTCTCGATCGTCTGGAGTACGGCGGTCAGCGCGTGACCGTCCCCGATGCGATCCAGCTGTCCTGGCAGCGTTCCGCGGCGGCAGGGCTGCCCTCCGAGCATGTCGCCGTACCGTTCGATGCCGATGTGGACAACGAGAGCCGGCTGAGCTGGGCCGCGGCACCGGCGCTCGCCGCGGTCAGTGCCGACCTGGCCGACGTACCGGTGGCGCTGCTGCTGAGTGATCACGCAGGGCATCTCGTCGATCGCTGGACCGGATCAGGTACGACGCCGGACGCGATGGACCGGCTCGGCGCGGCGCCAGGGTACGTGTGCCGTGAGGACCTGGTCGGCACGAACTCGATCGGTCTGGCGCTGCTGACCTCCACGCCGACCGTCGTCCGCGGCCCCGAGCACTACGCCGACAACCTCACCACGGTCTCGTGCGCATCGAATCCAGTCATACACCCCGCCACCGGCCGGCTGCTCGGCGTCGTCAACGCCACCTGCCCTGCTGGCGCGTACAACCCGATCCTGCCCGCGTTGCTCGGCCGTGTGGTCGCCGAGACCCGCCATCGGCTCATCGAAGACGGGCCAGTACCGTCGCCGGCACTCCGCGAGGCGTTCCTGCAGGCCCGCCGCCGGACCCGTGCGCCGCTCGCCGCAGTCAGCGCCAACACCATGTTCTTCAACACCACGGCCGGACCCATCCTCTCCGCGCCCACGGACCGCGCGTTGCTGTGGCAGTGGGCCGAGCGTGCAATCCACCAGCACAACGGGAACCACACTGCCGTCGTACCGCTGACGTCCGGACCGCGGGCGGCGCGCTGCGAACCCGTGTACGACGGGACGGCCGTAGCTGGCGCCCTTGTGTGGCTAGGCTCCCGAACCCACGACGCCCCGGCCGCCGACCCCGCAACCGACTCCCGCTGGTCAAGCCTGACCGACGCCGAACACGCCATCGCCGAACAAGTAGCCCGCGGCCTCACCAACCGCGAGACCGCCGCCCTCCTGTTCATCTCCCCGCACACCGTCGACTACCACCTCCGCCAGATCTTCCGAACCCTCGGAGTCCAGTCCCGAGTCGAACTCGCCCGCCTCGTCGAACGCAACCGCTGAGGTCGCCTCGGCCTAGGCCCGTGGCCAGCGGTAGCGGGTTTGGGAGGAGGTTTGGCCGGAGGTGAAGGCGAAGGCTTGGGTCGGGACGACCTTGTAGAGGAGAGCGGAGCCGGTGCGGATGGCGTCGCCCAGAGCGTTGAAAGTGCCGTCTGCCCGAGTGAAGTGCCAGCCGTAGGCCTCTTCGAACGCGGTGGCCACGGACTGCCTGGTGGCCTGGTCGGCGACGGGGGCGGCGGTGCCTTCGACCACGTAGTCGGTGCCGGCCAGCGTGCCGGTTCCGGTGGTCAGGGTGCAGTACTGGTTGGCCTTGAGGTTGACCACCTTCTGCTCCTGCGCGCCGGTGGTGAACCACAGCGCGTCGTACGCCCAGATCGCCAGCAGCGGCGTGACGTGCGGACGGCCGTCGAGGCGGACCGTGCACAGCTGGAACTTCTGAATCCGGCGCAACGCCCCTTCGGTCTCCTCCCAAGGTTGCGCGCCGGCGCCCGGCGTGGAGAACGAGCCGATGGTGGTTTCCGGTGCGGACATAACCTTCTCCTTAGTGAGAATCGGCGACGATGCCGGCGACCGAGAGCGCGGTCTCGAAGTTCGGAGCCAGGTGCGTCTTCGTCAGCGCGAAGGCGATCCCGCGGTCCGGGTCGGCGTACGCATAGCTTCCGCCACCGCCCAGCCAGCCGATGGCTGCGGACTTCTCCTCGGCCGGTGCGCCGATCCGGCCGATCGGGTAGCCGAGCGCCATCCGCGCCGGATTGCCGAACCCCTGGTCCACGCCCTCGAACGCGGGCGCGGTCAGCTCGGCCAACTGCGCGGAGTCCGCGAGCTTGCCGGTCAGCAGCGCGCTGTACATCGTCGCCAGCCCGTGCGCGGTGGCGACACACACGGACGGTACGTCGGCCTTCAGCAGCTCGGGATCGTTGCCGAGCTCGGCACTCGGCCCGCTCTCCCACGGAGCCAGGATCCCGCCTGGTGCAGCAGGCTGTTCCAGCTGATCGAGGCGCGCCAGCACGGGCAGCACAGCCTCCGGTACGGCGAAGTACAACTGGCCCTCGATCCCCAGCGGCACCGTGATCCACTCCCGCAGCAACTCGCTCATGCTCCGGCCGGTCGCCCGCCGGGCGACCTCACCGACGAGGTACCCGAAGGTGTACGAGTGGTACCCCATCGCCGTACCCGGCCGCCAGCGCGGCTCGGCAGCGGCCAGTGCCGCACAAACTCGCGACCAATCAGGTAGCTCGGCCGGCGTGATCTCGCGCGGCATCGCCGGAAGACCGACCGTATGGGTCAGCACATGCCGCAGCGTCGCCGTCGCCTTGCCACGCGCGCCGAACTCAGGCCACACGTCGACGACCGGACTGTCGTACGTGAGGTACCCACGCGCGACCAGCAGATTTGCAAGCGTTGCGGTGACGTTCTTCCCGGTAGAGAAACTGAAGATCGGCGTACCACTACCCACCCCTGCCACCGCGTCGACAATCAGCCCACCGTCCCGATACACGGCAACCTGCACCCCCGTCTCCGCGCCGGCCTCGACCAACGCGTCGATCTCCCGCTGAACACGTCCCTGCACGCCACTCACCCCTCGCCACTCGCCTACCTGTCGCACGCTACGTCGGAACGCCCCAAGTGATCTCGACATCCCTACCGGTAGGGCTCGGAACTCTTGGACAACCCGGCGCCACCTGCTTATTTTCACTACGCGCGGGCCTTCGGCGCCCTGCTCCGCTCGGCCGGCAAGGCCCCGGTCACCTTCTCCCGGACGCGGAGCTGTATCTGCGGGCCACCGCCGCGTCGGCCTTCCTGCCGATCATGCAGTACCACTCCGAGTTCAACCACCACCAGCGGCCGCTCCGTGACCGGACCCCGTGGCACGTCGCCGAGACCACGGGCGACGACCGCGTCGTCCCGATCTTCCGCGCGTACGCCGCACTTCGCGAGCAGCTCGTCCCGTACCTGGCGGCCCAGGCCCGGCATACGATCAGCACCGACCGTCCCCTGCTCCGCCCGCTCTTCTTCGACCACACCGACGACCCGGAGATCTGGAATCACCCGTACCAGTACCTCCTCGGCGACGACCTGCTCGTCAACCCCGTCCTCGAACCGGGCGCAACCACCTGGACGACGTACCTCCCCGCCGGCACCTGGTACGACGCGTGGACCGGCAAACTCGCCCACCCCGGCCTCATCACCCGCGAAGTCCCACTCGACGTGATCCCCGTCTACACACGCCCCCCAGCCCTGAACCTCTCCGACGGCAGGACTGACCTGCACAAATGAGAGCGAACGCAAGCAAGACCGGCACCAGCATGATCGGCGTCACCGCACGCACTTCTCTCGGGCCGCACGGGCCGGCTCTCATCGAGTGGCCGGGCCGTGCTGTCCTTCCGTCAGAGGGTGATCGCGGCAGCGACCTTTGCGGGGTCTTATCGGTCGGAGACGCCGACGGCCGCGCCGCCTTCGGAGCAATCGCTGTCCCGGATGGGGTCACTCGACCATGAAGACGGTGTTGTGCAGTCCGCTCGACCCGTTCGGGCGCGGCGGAGCCTGGTCGGCCGTCTGCAGCCGGCCCGTCCCGTCCGTCGCCCGCACGGTCAGCCTGTGCGTGCCGGGGGTGGCGTTCCAGCGGAAGGTCCACTGGCGCCAGGTGTCGACGGTGTCCTGCGCAGCCAACTGCGCCTGCTGCCACGGACCGTCGTCCAGCTGAACCTCAACCTTCCGGACACCGCGCCGCTGAGCCCACGCGACCCCGGCCGCGACGGCCGGACCGGCCTTCAGTGTCGCGAAGCCCTTCGGCACGTCGATCCGCGAAGCAGTCTTGATCGGGGCTTCCACGGCCCACCCGCGCTCGGTCCAGTACGCCGTGAAGTCCTGGAACCTGGTGACCTCGAAGTCGACGATCCATTTGGTCGCTGACACGTATCCGTACAGCCCAGGAACCACCATCCGGACCGGGAACCCGTGTACGAAGGGCAACGGCTCACCGTTCATCGCCACCGCGAGCATGGCGTCCCGCCCATCGGTGAGTGCGCTCAACGGCGTACCGATCGTCAGGCCGTCGACGCTCGTGGACCGCACGGCGTCTGCTCCGCTCCGGACACCAGCTTCCTTGAGCAGGTCGGCGATCGGTACGCCGATCCAGCGCGCGTTCCCGACGTACGGGCCGCCGACCTCGTTCGAGACGCAGGTCAAGGTGATATCCCGCTCGACCAGCCGCCGGTTCACCAGGTCGCCGAGCGACAGCCGCAACTCCTTGTCCACCATCCCGTGCACCCGCAACACCCACTGATCGGGGTCGATCCGTGGGACCTCCAGCAGCGTGTCAACACGGTAGAAGTTCGGGTTCGGCGTCACGAAACGGGCGACACCTGGCACATCCGCCTGCGCTCCTGCTGGAATCGCTGGAGCCGGATCGGTGGGGCGCGGAACGCGGAACTTCGCCCTGGCCGCCTCGCCCGTCCCGGTCGAGACCAGGGCCGACACGCCCACACCGCCGCCTGCGGCCGCTGCCAGCGCCGACACCGTGAGTAGAAAGCGGCGCCGGTCGAATCCTGCCGGTGCCTCCCGTTCGTCACCAGCATGCAGCGCCGCAACGTTCTCCGACGGGTGCCCCAGGGTACGAACGACCAGATACATGCCGATGACGGCGACAGCGAAGCTCACCGATGCCGGAACGAGCCGCAGGACCACGCTGGCGGTCGCCGAGCGACTCGTCACCGCGAAAACGATGCCGACGGCACCTAATAGTGCGGCGATCCCGACCGCCGCACGTCGTAGCTGGGGACGCGCACTGCTGCCGAGTACGCCGGCGACCGTTGCGACGAGGACGAGCGTGGCACAGATCCCGATCCGCAACAGTGTCCGATCAGCTGTCCCGAGCTCACGCACCGCCCAGTCCTTCACCGGGCCTGGGGACCAGTCGATGACCTGTACGCCGACCGCGTCGACAGGCCACGGCCCGCCCGACAGGTCAGCGGCGAGATAGCCGAGGCCGAGGGCGGCTCCCGCCGCGATCAGCCCACCCGAACCGCCGGCAGCACGTCGTATCGCCTTCTCGCTCATGTCAGGTATTCGAGGCCCGGTACGTCGCGGATCGGTCAGGCCCGCGATGACCTGAGGAACCTTGCCGACAGCACCCATCCGGATCGACGCCGGCGCCGAATCATCGCTGTCAGGTGTGAGCGAAGCCGCCCGCGTCCCGCGCTCACAGGGCAGGTGATGGCAGCGATAGCTCAGGCGCGCCCGGCTCCCCCCGCGGCTCCGCGTCGGGGCGCCCACCGGTCGACGGGTCGCCCGCCGTCGTCCTGCACGGCCTGCCATGATCCAGCTGACCTGACCTGACCTGACGATCAATGTCTGCAGGTAGTGATCGGCCGCAGGGAAGGGCGGGTGCCAGACGGCACGCCGCTTGCGGGGGTGCGCGATCCGGGTCAGTGCTTCACCGAGCTCCGTGCGGATCGAAGCGGGATCGGAGCCCCGGCGCTTGGCGATCTCCCGACAGGTGAGGCCGCCGAGGTATGCGTCGATCAGGTCGTGGCGGCGACCGGACGCGACCTCCCCGCCAAGCTCCAGCTCGAGCCTCCCGGCCGCACGCCCCTCGGACTCCGGCAGATCGGAGCGCGCCCGGGTCGCACCAAGACTGCACCGCAGGCGTACCCGTACGACGATCTTGGGCCAGGTACGGTCGGACGGCCGCACCTGCGAAGAGGCTTCCCCGGGCCAGGAGCACCATCGGACCGGACGACGCATCACCCGTCAGCGAACGATGGTCCCGGCATCGGACGCCGACGTACGCGCTCGGGCCGCGGGCCCGGGGAAGCATTCGTTGCCACGTCGTCACACCCGCGAACGCACTCAGGAACGCCGAGGCGCGCCGGCGGGACAACGCGACCGGCCGGACGGGCAACCACCGCTATCCCGCCGGTGGAACAACAGCTCGCCCAGCCGGCCGATCAGTTGAACAGGCCGAGCAGGCTGTGACCCCAGTGGCCGCCGCCGCTCCAGCGGGAGCTGATCTCGACGTACAGCCCGATGACGAGGTTGAGACCCGAGTGGTAATCCATAACAGTTCTCCTTGTTGTTGTGGGTTGGGGGACGAGTCGCCGGCCCGGGTTCGATCTGGCGGAATCCGGACCCGGGCTGTACAGGTCGACGACACGCAGCAAAGGTTGCTCCCAGCTACCAGTTCGGAGCATGGAACGACCCAGATGGGTATGACGACGAGACGATCTGAACTGCTACGACACGGGTGGGGCGGCATGAAGGCAAGCGACCTCGTTCCGACCTTTCAAGCCCATCCGCAGGTGGCGATGCCCCGAACACCTGGTATGAGCTTCGATGTCGCAACCTACGCAGCCACGGCACAACGACTGCGGTGGGACGACCTCGACCTCGGCCAGTTCCGCACCCAGCGGCTGTCCTCCGGGGCGTTGCAGTGCCTGCGGTACATGAGCGACGTCGAGACTCACACCGTCTGTTACCTGCGGGACCTCCTGGTCACCCCCTCGCACGCGGACCCTGAGGTGACCACATTCCTGACGATGTGGAACTACGAGGAGTACTGGCACGGCGAGGTGCTCGACGCAGTCCTCGACGTGCACGACGTACCCACCGGCCCCGAGCACACGCGGGCACTGCGCAAGCGCCTCGGCTGGCAGGATCGTGTGTCACCGATCGTGCAATCCCTGCTCGCCAACGTCCTCGGCCCGGACTTCATCGCCACGCACATGACCTGGGGCGCGATCAACGAGTGGTGCACTCATGCCGGGTACATGCGGTTCATCGCCGTCGAGGACAACCCGCTCCTGACCGAGATCTTGCACCGCATCGCCAAACAGGAGACCCGCCACATCGCGTTCTACAACAGCCAGGCGCGTAGCCGGCTGCAGGACAACCCTCGCGCCCAGCGAATCACCCGCTTCGCCCTTCGGCACCGCTGGGGAATCGTCGGCTCCGGAGTCATGCCCGAGGAGGACGTACGCCACCTTCTGAGGTACCTCTTCGGTGGCCCCGACGGTCTGACCCAGGCACGCAGGATCGACGCCAAGATCGACACCCTGCCAGGCCAGGACGGCCTGCATCTGGTCGAAGGTCAGCTGTACAAGTACGGCGTCGCCTGACCATGCCGCTACAGATCGCATGAGGTGCGCCTGACCGGCGCCCGTACGTCGCTCGGCCCGGACGAATCTGTCGACCATGCGGGCCTCGGATTCGTTGCGACGCGGATGGGTGATCACGTCGGAGACCGCCGGAAGTGGTTTAGGCTTCCGGCGGTCTGCAGCTGGATCGCGCCCTACTGCGGCCAGGCGGCCTCTGTCACCGAGCCTCCGGCGACGTCCACCGTCAACCGCACGGGTCCGTCAGGACGGACATACAGCTCGTAGCTGCCTTGTGGGACTTCGAAGAAGACCGCCGAGTGCACAATCTCCCCCGCCGGCGAGGGCCGAGGCACTACCGCCACGTGCGGCAACACGCCCGCGTGCCCATGAGCATGACTATGCCCGTGGGTGTGGGTGTGGGTGTGGTGTTCGGTGTGGCTGCTGGAGGTGTTCGTGCTCCCGGCTGGCCGGAGTTCGATCTCCTCGCCGTCCAGCTCTGCCGGCATGGTGATGACGAGTGCCCCGATATCGCCGCCGATGTCGAGCAGGACGGACGATCCCTTGCCCGCATGCGGATTCTCGGCCGACCTCGCGTCGCCGGCCATCACGCGGCCGGGGTGCCGGGCTTGGACTGGTATCCGCCCGCCGGGGTACCGAGGTACGGGAACGACGTGAGGTAGTCCGAGTTCGTGTTCGACGTACCGTCCTTGATCGCGGACGTCGCCGCGTCAGGCTTGAACGTCGGATCGACCAGCGGAATGGTGAGACCCGCGACCGCGCGAAGCTCCACGGTGACCACGTCGTCGAAAACCCTGCGTCCGTTGGGGAAACCTGCCGCGTCGCCGGCTACCAGCCCCAGCGGGTTCGGCGACTTCGAGGGCGGGACCGCGACGTTGAGGCGCAGCAGATCGGCCTGGACCGAACCCGTGGAGTTCTGGAATCCCGGTACGACTCCCTTCGGAATCCCGGTCAGCAGGATCGCCGCCAGATCCGCGCGGGGCTTCTTGTACGCGGCCAGGTTCGGGAACACCCCCGGGTACAGCACCGGCAGCAGCCCGGCGAGCTCGGGCTTCGTCACGTACTCGGCGAACCGCTTGTCGTCGTGCGGAGCTTGGCTGTTCCACTTGTCCTTCTCGGCCATCGGCACGATGACCTCGTTGAACAGAGGATTTCCGAGCCGGGACACCTGTTTGTGGGGCCCGTGCCAGATCGGGATGCCAAGCACGTCGTCGAGGATCTTCGATGCTTGGCGGCTCGCGGACGCGTAGACGCCGATCACGGCCTTAGGGTCCATGACATCGGTCGGCTTGCGCCCGTCGCGGGTGAGGTCCGTGATCGGGACCTGGAGCGCGATGGTGTGCACGTTGGATCCTTGCAGACCGTTCACGCCCATCGCGGCGGCCGACGGGATCAAATGGGCCATCTGGAACGGGCGCAGCGTCCCGAGATCGAAGATGCTGCCGAGGTCGGCGAAGAACCCGTCGGCTCGCTGGCCGGCGAAGACCTTTCGGTGGGTTCCGATCGTGTGGATCGCCTCGGCGGCGAGCTTGGCGTAGTTCGGCGTACTGCGAACGCCCACGTTCACCGGCGGCGCGGCCAGGTTCCGGGCCAGGATCCTCGAACGACCGTTCTCTACCCTGGTGACCGAGAAGTACTGCGGCCGGTTCCAGGTCTGGTCGGTGATGGACTTGATCGGCCCGGTGTTGTACAGGAACGTCTTCTTGTTCCGGATCTCGGCGTGGAACCGGAACTGGTAGCTGATGTCGGCCCGGCCGGTGCCGGTGTTGGAGATGTGGATCTGGTACAGCACGTCGTCACCGAACTCGTAGAAGTTCGGGCCCCCGTACGGGTTCTGGAACGGGATGAAGTTGGCGATCAACGTCACCGTGTCCGGCTGATCCGGGCTGACGAACGCGTAGACATCGGTGTTGTCCGCGACCGGGTCCTTCGAGATCTCAGGTGCTTCGCGATGCGAAGACATGACTTTCCTCCAGTGAAAGCTTGGTGTGAACTGCTCGGATCAGGCGGTGGTGACGCCGGCCAGGCGCGCGGCCAGTTCGCGATCGGTGACGACAACCTCGCGGTCCCCGACCAGGATCGCCATCTCCCCCTTACGCACGTCCTTCACGTGGACGACGAACGACTCGGCAGTCGCCAGGTCCGCCGCCTGCAACTGATCCCCACCCGCGGCCTCGGCGGCCCGCTCGCCGAACAACTTCGACCCCGCCATGGCGCCGACCGTCGCCGCGGTCCCCGCTCCCGCGAACACCAGGAAACCCCGGCGTGTTGCGTCACTCATGTCTGTCCCTTCCCTCTGGGTGGACGCCGGCGACAACCGCCCCGCGCCGAGCCACCTGCGACTCGATCGCATCGGATGTGATCTGGATCACATCCGCGCCCGGAGGAGGTTCGACGCAGGTGACAGGCCGGATGGGTCGGAAACAGAACTTCTTCCGGCTATCCGCATCACGGGCAACTCCGGAGACCTGACGAACTGTTGCCGACGGAAGAACCCCTCGTGCCGACGAAAGCGCCGCCTGTGCCGACGGAAGAGCCGCCTGCGTACGCACTGGCGCCTGTGCTGGGTGGTCGTCGGCGCGGACCTGGTGGCCGTGCTCGTGCAGTACCTGGCCGCCAAGGCGAGCATCTCGACCGGGCGGACGCTCCCCCAGCTCTGCCGTGACCACTTCAAACGCTCGACCTCGACCGGCCTGTGGGCACAGGCCGAGGTGGTCGCGCTGGCCACCGACCTGGCCGAGGTGGTCGGCGGCACCCTTGCGCAGCCGGATGGACCGGCTGGCGCGATCGCGCTCAACCTGCTGTTCCACATCCCGCTGCTGCTCGGCGGCGTGATCACCGGCGCGGTGTCGTCAGCGTTTACGGGTTCGGGACAGTTCCCGTGGGTCGAGCTCAAGCGAGGTGGTAAAGGTGCGGGTTCGGCCCGAAGTAGACTCCGGGGCTACTCCCTCGCGGTGGTGCGTCGACGTTCGCTCATCCCATGCGGCCCGGTAGTACGTGCGGGCGCAAGCGAGCCCCGCACCAGCCGTACCGGGATTTCGCGGGCGCAACGAGCGTTTCGCGGGCGCCAGCCCGCACTCCGCCAGCGGCAGCCGGCAACACCCCGGCAATAGCCGGAAGCACCCCGGCGATAGCGGGCGCACCCCCGGCGCTAGGCCGGAACGACGTGCCGGCACTCGCCGGAGGGTGGGTGGGTAGCGCACGTCGCAGGGGCGGGAGGGTGCGGAGCGACCGGAGCACCTGCGTAGCACGCGGGGGGGACGCCGCTCCATCACACGATCAGCCTTACCGGATGCGCACGCCTGAGATGGCTCGGGCGATGACGAGGCGTTGGATTTCGGAGGTGCCTTCGAAGATGGTGTAGATCTATTGCAGCTGAGCAGGCTCTCCGCCTCAGAAGGGTCGAATCGGCCTCTGACCTGCAAGTTCGCTGCTCATTGGTGTCTGATGATGATCAACTCGTGCCGATGTCTCACGGAGCAGTGACGGACCAGGTGGTTGCTGAAGGCAACCTCTATTCGCAACGGCCCGCCGATGATCGTCAGACGTATCGGCGATTCAGGCTCAGGCTTGGAGCTCTACTACAAGCTTTCGACGCGACATGTGGATGTCGTGGACTTGGCGGGACGACCTCCCTCGGCTGGCCTGGAACGTCGGTAGGTTCCCAGTCCTCGAGGCGCTGACTGACGAAGATCTGGCAGGCGTCACTGCAGCCCGTCGACGACTATTTCAGTTGGCTCAACTCGCTCAACAAACTCCAGGCGACGCAGACCGCCGTCGGCAGGGCTGAGCACTTCAGAGGGGAACAACATCCTTGCCTCCTCGCCAGCTGACGACGCCCCGGAGTCTTTCAGCTGCCCTCTGAGCTCCTGGTGAGGCGGAGCGCCTACCAGTACCCCGCAGTCGAGCGTCGGTTAGCCTAACCGTCATACACCCATACGCTGGCCTGTTCGGATGCGGACACCAGCGCAAGGCCCGACACGACTACGACCACCGCCGGGCCGCTACCGCGCCTCGTACTCCTGGTCCAAGCCCTGAACCTCGACGTACATCTCGCGACCTTCGGCAGCGTTGTGCGGGACCATGAACAGGTAGTAGTCCATGCTCCTGAGCCCCTCAGCGACCAACGCGTGATCGAGCTGGACCTTCCTAGCGACCTCGTAGCTAGTGATGGTTTTACCACCCGACTCCGCTAGTAGATCGCGGCAGGCAACCCAGACGCGTCGCAGGATCTGCGGTGCCGTCTCTTCACTCATTGAAGTCCTCCCCTTGTCACGGGCAGCCTGGAAGGCGTGCACCCCGCGGTGTCATCGAGCGATGCTACCGATCCCTGCTCCGCGCTGGCCATTGGACTCTTTGGAGCTCTAGAGCACGATCGGAGGCGCTGGGGTGCGCCCGCGAGCGAGTCTCGTTGCCTCGCGGAAAAGCAGAGTGCGCCTGTGAACGGCGACTGGTACGCCGCTTGAGCCAGCCGATCTCGTGGCGCCTCCCCATGCAGAACCGGGTTCCCATATCGGAAGGCTCATGAAGCCGTCGAAATTCCACCGAGGCAAACCGTGGGCTGAGGCGGACCACGGGGGTCAACCCCGTGGCTACTTCTTCTGATACCCGTGAATACGGGCCTTCCATCCCTTCAGCGTCTCGAGTGCCTTCTCGAGTTCTTCGATGGTCGGGGCCGTGTAGATGCGGTCCGGATGGTTGTCGTGTCGCCGCGCCCAGGCCGAGGTCTGTCCGTAGCACGTCTGGAACTCGTCGTTGTCGTTCTCATCGAAGAAGACCAGAGCTCTCAGCTTCCTCGGGTTGACCTCGAGCTTCACCGGGTCGACTACGGCGCAAGCGACCTCGACGTTGATCATTCGCTCCCAGGTCTCTGACAGGTGGCCGGCGAACTCGGAAGCCCTTGCCTCGTACTCGAAGTCCAGGAGGTCCGGTTGGTCGCGCTTCAACGCCTGCAACTGGATGCTGAGGAAATGAATCCTGACGTTGACGTCCTTCGCCGTCCACGGATGCGACTCCACGCAGAACCCGGGCTTGGTTCCCCTCCGGGAGATTCCGCGGTCTGTCGTGGCCACGCCGTCAGCGCCGGCGAGCCGCTTGAGTTCCGCTACGAAGCTGATGTCGTGGGTGAAGACCACGACCTGTCGATCTGCGGCAAGCTCGATGATTCGCTTGGCGACTCTGCCTCTATTTGCGTGGTCGAACGAGCTGACTGGGTCGTCAAGGACTACGGCCGACTTCGTTTGCTCGAACTGCAGCTCGGTGAAGAAACCCGCGAGGCCCAATGCGGTCTGCTCTCCCTCGCTCAGAACGTCTCGAATCGGCGGTGGCCTGGTGACGCCCTCGAATGCCGGCTTCAGGACGACGACTCCCTTGCTACTCCCAGCCTTACGCATAACAACTCGCTGTAGCCCGTACCGCTCGACCTCCGTGGCGAACTGCGAAGCCACCGCGTCGGTGACGTAAGCCTCTGTCAGCTTCGAAGCCATCCGAGTTATTGAGCTCGTCTCTAGCGACCTGCGTGCATCGTCGAGACGGCGTCGCTCCTTGAGCCTCTCGACCTCGGCGTTGATCGCATCGGTCGCTTCAACCAGCGATCGTTGCCCTTCGAGCTCGGAGACATCTCTACGAAGGTCCGCGACGGTTTGCATGTAGCTAGTGGGGTCGATGCCCGCTGCCCGTAATTTCACCGACTCAGCATGCTGCTCAAGCTCACCGATCGGTGGAGGCAATGGCAGGTCTGTCGAGGGCAGTGCGGAGCCTGCCAGGCCGTTCAAGAGGTCCTCGGCAGTTCCGTTCGCCGAGCCCAGCCAGTTGCTCACAGCGGTGGCCAGCGCGGGGATCGAGTCCGCAACTGCGGCCAGATCTGGTTGGAGGAGGTCTCGCAAGCGCCGCACCCATTCCAGTGGTTCGCGCTGACCTACGACCGCCCGCTCAGCTGCGGCCGCATCGTGCTCCGTCCGGTTAGCCATGAACGCGCTGAAACTCTGCAGTCTGTCCGCACTGGACGGGGCTAACTGCTGTTGACAGAGGACGCAGTGAGCCTCCACGCCAGTCACGGGGAACTGCTGGTCCCGGTACGCCTCGCTCTCGGAATAGCGTGCGGCCGCATCCCAGAGCGCCCGCCAAGCGCCGCTTCCAACTCCCCGAAGCGGTTCTGATTCGAAGGTTTGTTGAGACGCCAGTTCTGCTGCTCGCCGAAGATCGATGGCACGACGGAGTGTGTCTTCGATCGTCCGCCGAGCCGTTGAACCTACCCGGGCTTCGACCTCTCGGCAGTGACCGGCGAGGCGAACTAGAGCAGCCGCCAACGCTACCAATCGGTTCCGCTCACTCTCGGGGTTGCTCGCTTCCAGGCGAGCGAGCTCGCCCAGCTTGCCTGCGCGAGCGAGCTCGCCCAGCTTGCCTGCGAGTTGTTCGTCGAGCTCCTTGCTGGCGGTGGTAGCCATAGCTATCTGCTCGGCGGTTGTCTCGGCTGTCAAGGAGGCGATAAAGCCCGCTGCGGTCGTCTCAGGCGCAATCAAGGGCAGCGACCGTTGAACCCCGTCAACGACTGCCAGTCGCTGGCGCAGATCGTTGATGACTCGATCGGTGATCCTCGCGAGCACTTCCAGGAAGACCAGCGCAGATGGGCGGTAAACCGCCTCGGACGCCAAGTCTACGTAGGCACGGCCGCAGACGGTGTCGTAGAAACGTACCTGAGCAAGCTCCGCGCTGAGCGCTTCTCCCATGCGCCAGACCTTTGTGGCGCCGCCGTCGACGTCGTAACCGACCTCCGCCTCCTGCGCCTTGTTTGCGTCCTGGTCGAAGACGTCGCGATGGATCTCGACATCGATCCTGGCGTTGACCGATCGACGAAGCAGGCGTGCGTAGCCGGACTTCCCGCTGCCGTTGAAGCCGTAGACGATGGTCAGGCCGGTTGGCGCGAACTTCAGCCGCTCGCCGTCGGCGAGATTGTTGATGGCCGCACCGACACCGACCTCGCGCAGCAAGACCCGGCCGCCCGCCACCGCAGCTCCGGGAATATCGGTCGCCTTGACAGTAACGGTGGGGCCGACCTGTCGGTCAACCAGCGAGTCCGATATCTGCTTCACGGTCGTGTCGTCGGGTTGTACGCCTTTGCACATCTCGGCGACCAGTCGCTGTTGCCAGACCGGTCGGTCGGCCAGCCAGTTCGCCAGATCTTCCTCGATTGTCACGGTTGCCATCCCCTATCCGGGCATGGCAAAGAGACCCTGCAACGGATCATGGTTCCCCCCACGATCAACTTTCCCCAGACGACTAACGTCGCCTACTCCCCGTAGCGGAGTATGCCCGTCGTGATCCCAGCTGCCAAGGTCTTCGCTGACATTTCAGCCGGTTTGCCCGCTCTGCTCGTCGGCGTGGACGAACTAAGCGAGCGGACACCGCGCCGTCAGGAAGCTACATAGTGTGAGGGCCTTTCGACGAGGGATTCGGGACGGCACGCCGAAGACCGGCACACCGGCACACATCTTGCATGCGAGGCGTGTCAGCGATCTGCAACGAGTATTCGGCTCTGTCGTGGGACGCACGTTGAGCATGTGTGGACGACCTCCCACCCCCGTTCGGGCGCGATCTGACCGCACGCCAGCACGTCTGCGAGCACTGCGGCGACGCCTACACCGCGGCCAGATCCGACCAGCGCTTCTGCTCAGATTCCTGCCGCCTCCGGAACTGGCGACGCCGCCGACGAGTGTTGTCAGCAGAGGCAATCGAGGCTGAACACGTCACCGTGCTCCTCGCAGAAGTCGACCGATTGCGGCACCAAGTCGCGGAGCTCCAGCAGTCCAACGCAGCGCTCCGGGAGGCACTTTCCGAGGCGCAGAAGGCCTTCATCACCGAGGTGCCGTGGCCTCGGCGGGCACATGGATCTTGGAGATGAAGTCGCCTCCAAAGCCGCCGAGCTACGAGCGCTGGTTCCGTTCTGCCTTTGCGACTTGTGAAGCTGTTCGGGTCCAGCCAGATCTGCGTGCGTTGGCTCATCAAACCGAGCGACGCGCGACGGTTCGGATGAAGCGGCGGAGCCACCGGCGACGGCAGACTTGGAGTGGCTCGATACGTCCACAGCACAGGGACGGCACACACGCGACCGCCTCGGGGCCGCACGATCATCAGAGGTAGGTGACAAGGGATGGAGCAACCTACCGACCGGACGGCTGTCGACTACGCCGTTGACGACGTCGAGGGCGACGGGCAGCGGCCACCGGATCTGGTTGAGATCTCGATTGTTGCGATCAAGGGCGGCTTGGTCGGCCAACCGCGGAGCTGGTTGGTTCGCCCACCTCGGCCGATCACTCCGATGGTGCAACGGTTCCACAAGATCACGGACGACCAGCTCGTAAACGCTCCGACGGTTGCCGGCATCGAAGCCGAACTACGCCAGGCGCTGAACAACAAGGTATTCGTTGCCCACAACGCCAGCGTCGATCTCGGAGTGCTCGGCCGCGAAATGCCGGACCTCGAACCCGCTCGCGTCGTGGACACTCTCAAGCTCGCGAGACGACTACTACCGGGTCGCGACTCGTACAAGCTCGGGGCGCTTGTCGATGCGTTCGGGCTAGCCAGAGGCCTTCCAACCGACCTGGTGCCGCACCGCGCGACCTACGACGCGCTGGTCTGCGCCCGGCTCCTGTCGCACTTGGCGACGCTTCCCGGCCGCCAGCCGCTCACACTCGCCGAACTGCTGGATGCCACAGCCGGCAAAGCCGCAACAGGTACCACGGCGGATGAGGCCGCCACACTCTTCTGAGCCGCTACAACTGCTACCTGGAGCGGTGGCACAGTTCATTGGAGCCCGAGAGTGGCCAGCCGGTGCGCGTCGACGCCAAGGATGTCCGGGCGATTGCGAAGGTCTGTGATGACGCTATTGACCAGTACTAGGTCCCGGATGGGCCGGAGGGTTGGCCACTGGGAAGGATAGTTACGTCTAGGCCGCAGGTCGTGTCTAGGGCTTGATGGTGTCGCATCGCGCCGAAGCGAACGGCGTTGATGGCGGCTACGCCTAGGGCGTCGACGAGTTGGCCGATGCTGGCATGATCACAGGTCGTCGAGCCACTCGGTGCCTGTCACGTCCCTGTGCGGGCCGCGGTGATATCCCAGGATGCATGCGTCGTCAGTGCGCGGGTTTCGGCCGTCGCAGTCCATTTCCTGTGCTGAGCGGAGTACCGGCCACTCGAGCGCCGGCTTCCTGGTCAGATCCACTTGCCCGTCCTCTCATCACAGCTGCTGCTTGGAGCGGCCAGGGCGACAGGGCAGGGGAATCACACACCGCCCGATGCGCGCTCGGAGCTCTCCCGCCGCCCTGACCGTGGTTAGACAGTAGAAGTTCAGAGGACGCGAGAACTACGAACTTGCACGACCTTGCACGACTATTCCAATGCCTCGAGGGCAGAAGCGATCAAGCGTCTTGCGGGGGCTCCGACGACGGCGATCTTGGATAGGCGGGCGAAGGCATCGGCGTACATCGCGACCTCGCCAGGCTGGGTGATGGTTAGGTAGCCGGAAATCAGTTCGACGTTGACCTGGGCGTCGTCGAAGATCCAGAAGTCCTCGACCGGAGGCATGGCGGTGCGGTCCGCGCCTAGGGGCAGGATGCCGAGGGAGACCGACGGGAGCTCGCTGACGGTGAGTAGATAGCCGAGTTGGCCGGCCATGACGTCGGTGTCACCGATGATGTTTCGGAGTACGGCTTCCTCCACGAGGACGGCGAACGTGCGGTCCTTCTGGTGGAGCAGTTTGAGGCGTTCGTTGCGCACCTTGACGGCATCTTCGACGTCGTCCGGGAGGCCGCGGCGGGCCGCCGTACCGCGGAGGAGAGCGCGGGTGTAGCTCTCAGTTTGTACTGCGCCGGGGATGAGCCACGGCGAGTACGTGCGGAAGCGTCGGGTGCGTTGCCACAGCGGCATGACGGACTCGTGGGCGCGTCGAAGGCCACCGCGTTCCATCCGCTTCCATTGGACGAACATGCCCTCGATCGCCTCCAGCGAAGCGACGAGATCTGCGGTCTGGTCTGAAGCCCGGCACCGCGTGGCCCACAGACGAATGTCTTCGGCAGACGGTGAGGTCTTGCCGTTCTCGATACGAGATACCTTCGACTCGTGCCAGCCGCATGATGACGCGAGCGCCCGTGCGGTGAGACCGGCAGTCTTCCGGATCTCACCGAGACGGGCACCGAAGTCGCGTTTGGCCTTCTGGGCGTTCGAGAAGGCGGGTGGTGTCGGCAACGGTTTACAGGCCTCGTGTCAGCTCGGTTGGTACTCCTTGTGCGGGATCGCGCGATCCCACGCAGCCTCGAATGCTGCTACGCACAACTTAGCCAGATCGGGATCGTCAGAGCGCTCATCACCCACCCAGGTCCCATTGCCGTCGCAGAAATTCCACAGGACAGTCTGCTCGTCGAACACCCAGAAATCGTTCGGTGGAACCAGCAGACCGGCCGTCTGTCGTCGTGGCAGCCATCGCACCTGCTCGCCGGCCGCGACGTTGTGTGGCTCAGTGACGTCGTACTCGAACTGCACGTACTCACTGATCGGCTCCGACACGATGCGAGTACGCCGCACCTCGACACCTCTACCGGTCGTGCTACGCACCAAGTCATGAAACGTCTTCCAACGGACAGCGGGATCGAAGTGGTTGCCCGCTTTCCACTCGTTCCAGTCGGGGTCTTCCGGTTCGTACAGATCCCGGGTCTCAAGATGAAGCGCGCTGCGCTGAGCGGAGCGGAACAGTTCGAACGCGAGAGGTTCAGCTGTCACCCATTGCTCCTCTCAGGACCGACGCCATTCGAGCGGGGATCCGCACCACCGTCTCGTTCTCTTGCACGGGCGCTGTGGCGTTGACCTCGGCCATCGTCTCAGGGTCGAGCCTGAATCCCTGGATCACGATGCTGTCGTCGGCCTCGTCGACCCAGACCGTCGGGCAGTTCGTGTTCGGGCACGGGTTGTCCGTGCCGATATAGCGCAGTGCCATGTGTCTACTCCGTCCGCGAGCTTGCATGGACTTGCAGGATAGACGGGATGGTGTCAGATGCGAAGAGCAACTGGCGCTTCGCACACCGCAGGCACGATGGAACGCGGAGGCGTCCCTGCGAGTTGCCGTCGTACGCCGCCTTGGATGTCGAATCCCTCCGCGCTCCGCACGTTGAGCTGCCGCACATCGGCGACGGGCGGAGGCGGCAATGGCGTACGTGAAGGATCAGTGGACTCGGGGCGTGAAGCAGGCGGACGGGTCGACGGTACGGGTTCGGACTTCCAGGTGGAGACACGGTAAGCGGTGGCTGGCGGGGTGGATTGATCCCGAAGGGCGGGAGCGGACCAAGGCATTCTCTACGAAGGCTCCGGCGGAGCGGCATGCGAATGCTATGGAGACGGATCGGGAGCATGGGGAGTACATCGATCCGGAGGCTGGGAAGGTTCGGTTTGGGGAGGTTGCGGAGCGGTGGCTGGCTTCGCGGGTGGTGGATCCGGCATCCGTGATTCGGTACGAGCCGTCGCTGCGGTTGCATGTGGATCCGGTGTTTGGGCTGCGGCAGTTGCGGACGATCAAGTCGTCGGAGATTGCGGCTTGGATTGCTGATCTGGATTCTCGGTTCGGGCCGTCTACTGCGCGTACGGCGTACCTCGTGTTGCATGGAACGCTGGAGATTGCGGTCGATGACGAGGCCATCAAGAAGAACCCCGCTAAGGGCCGGGCGGTCAAGGTGCCGGCGGAGAAGAGCGGGAGGACGGTTGCCTGGAGCGACGATGCGGTGTGCCGGATCGTTGAGGGGCACGCGCCGGAGTACCGCCCGATCGCCTCCGTCGGAGCGGCCTGTGGGCTGCGGCAGGGTGAGTTGTTCGGGCTGGCGGAGGAGGACATCGACTTCGACGAGATGGTCATCCACGTTCGGCGGCAGGTGAAGACGCTTGGGCGGGAGTTCGTGTTCGCGTGCGGAAGAACGACACCGAACGGACGATGCCGATGTCCGGCGGGACGGCGTTGATCCTGACGGAGAACATCAAAGCGAACAAGCCACGCCCGTACACGTTGCCCTGGGAGAAGACGGACGGAGAGCCGCGGACGGTGAAGCTTCTGTTCAGGTGGACCGATGGCAAGCACATTCGTGCTCGGACGTACGACGAGCTGGTCTGGAAGCCGGCGTTGTACTACGCGGGCGTGATTGCGGAGCCGAAGACGGACCGACGCGGTCGACGACAGTATGCGTCTAGCCGCGAGAACGGCATGCACGCGCTGCGGCACTACTTCGCGAGTATCACTCTCGCAGATGGGGTCAACATCAAGGAGCTGGCTGAGTACCTAGGCCACAGCAACCCGGGTTTCACGCTGAGGCTGTACACCCACATGCTGCCGTCATCACATGAGCGTGCGCGAAAGGCCGTCGACTCCAGGCTCGCCAAGCTCTTCTCTCTGAAATCTCACGGAACAGTCACGGAGCAGGCCGCCGTACGCTCCCCCACTGCCTCCTGGGAGCCGGACGACGGCCTGTACCCCGACCAACCTCAAATCAGTCTCTGACCTGCACAAACGCCTACCTGATGCGCATGCCGGAGATCGCGCGGGCGATTACCAAACGCTGGATTTCGGAGGTGCCTTCGAAGATGGTGTAGATCTTGGCGTCTCGGTGCATGCGTTCTACGGGGTATTCGCGGGTGTAGCCGTTGCCGCCGAGGATTTGGATGGCTTCTTCGGTTACCTTGACGGCTACTTCGCCGGCTTTGAGTTTGGCCATGGAGCCTTCGCCGTGGCGGTAGTCGGGGGTTTCGCCGCGCATGAGGGCGGCGGACATGTTGGCGGCGCGCCAGACGAGGAGGCGGGCGGCGTCGATTTCCATGGCCATGTCGGCGAGTTTGAAGGCGATGCCCTGGTTGTCGATGATCGGGCGGCCGAACTGTTCGCGGGTCTTGGCGTATTCGAGGGCTACTTCGTACGCCGCTCGCGCGATGCCGATCGCCTGGGCGCCGACGATGTGGCGGGTCATCTCGAAAGTCGCCATCGAGGCGTTGCGGCCGGTCGAGGCGGCGGCAGAGGCTGAGCCGGTGCGGGCAGCGGCTTCCCGGGCGGCGGCGGCTTCGCGGGCGCGGGCGAGGCGTTCGTCGAGTTTCTGCTTGCCGCCGAGGACGTTGGCGGCGGGGATGCGGACGTTGTCGAAGAAGACGTCCGCGGTGTGCGACGCGCGCAGGCCGTGTTTGCGGAGCTTGGTGCCCTGCTGCAGGCCGTGGACCTCGGTCCGGGGTACGACGAACGCGGCCTGGCCCTTGGTACCCAACGACGGGTCGACCGTGGCGACCACCACGTGGATGTCCGCGATGCCGCCGTTCGTCGCCCAGGCCTTCTGGCCGTTGATGACCCACTCGTCGGTCGCCTCGTCGTAGACGGCGCGGGTGCGGATCGCGGAGACGTCGGAGCCGGCGCCCGGCTCGGAGGAGCAGAAGGCGGCCACGCGTACGTCGTCAGGTGTGCCGTAGCAGCGCGGCATCCACTGGCTCCACTGCTCCGGCGTACCGTTCGAGAAGATCGCCGACGACGCCAGCCCCGTGCCCTTCAGCGACATGCCGATGCCGGCGTCGCCCCAGAACAGCTCCTCGTGGACGAGCGGCATCAGCAGGCCGGACGGGTCGACGAACAGGTTGATGTTGGCGTCGAGCCCGTACAGGCCGATCTTGGCCGCCTCCTGGATGACCGGCCACGGGGTCTCCTCGCGCTCGTCCCACTCGGCGGCGGCCGGGCGGATGACGTCGGCGGCGAAGGTGTGGGCCCAGTCGCGGATCTCGCGCTGCTCGTCGTTCAGCTGCAGCGAGAACGGGCTCCAGCCGGGTTTGGACCGCTCGGCGCCGAGCTCACCGGCGAGCGCCATCACGTCGGCCGAGACAGCGGGCTTCGGATCGGTCATCGTCATCAACATCCTCCAGCGGCGGCACTACGATGTTACCGACGAGTGTAACTGTCGTTTGCACCAAGGGGTACCGCTGTGGCTAAGATCGGTCCATGAGCTCCGCGCTGCTCGCGATCGGACGCCGCCGGACCACGGCGGAGCGTCGGCGCGACCGGGAGCGGGACATCATCCGTGCTACCCGGGAGATCTTCGACGAGCGCGGCACGATCGACGCCCAGATCGACGATATCGCCAAGCGGGTCGGGATCAACAAGGCGCTGATCTACCGGCACTTCGCCGGCAAGGAGGAGCTGTTCGCCCTCACGCTGGTCGACTATCTCCAGGAGCTCGACGAACGCCTGCAACAAAATGACGGTCCGCGCCGCACGCCGCTCAACCGGCTCAGGTCGCTGAGTGAGACGTTCGTGGACTTCTGTCTCGGCTACCCGGCGTTCACCGACTGCGCGATGAGTCTGCTCAGACGGACCGGCGAGGAGCTGTTCGGCGAGATCACCGAGCCGGTGATGGTCAAACTCGGTACGGCGATGGCCGCGCCGCTGGACCGGATCGCGAACATCCTCGAGGCGGGTCAGCGGTCCGGTGTGTTCGACGACGTCGATACGGCGTACCTGGCGAACCATCTGTACACGCAGACCCTCGGGTCGTTGCACATGGCAAGGGTCGGGTTGATCGTGTCGAGCGGGCAGCCGGGGCATCCGGTGGTGCATCATGCCGATGTCGGCACCGTCCGGGCGACCGCGATCACCGCCACCCTCGCCACCGCCGTGGGCCGGAAAGCGCTGACTGCAGCAACCGGCCGCAGCCCCAGAACAACCCCGCGAACCTCCGCCACCGCACGGACGTCCAAAGACACGAGCAGCAGGACCAGAGCAGGAGAGACATCGTGACCGAACCGCGCAAGGTGGCCGTGGTCGCCGGGAACCGGATCCCGTTTGCCCGGCAGGACAAGACCTACCGGCACGCCTCCAACTCCGACATGCTGACCGCCGCGCTGAACGGTCTGGTCGACCGTGCCGGTCTCGGCGGGCAGGAGGTCGGCGAGGTGGTCGCCGGCGCGGTCCTCAAGCACGCCCGCGACTGGAACCTGGTCCGCGAGGTGGTCCTCGGTTCCAAGCTCGCGCCGACCACCCCGGCGTACGACATCCAGCAGGCCTGCGGCACCGGGCTGGAGGCGGCGATCCTGGTCGGCAACAAGATCGCGCTCGGCCAGATCGACGCGGGCATCGCCGGCGGCGTCGACACCGCCTCCGACGCGCCGCTCGCCGTCAACGACCACCTGCGCAACGTGCTGCTCGACCTGAACCGCGCCAAGACGTACCCGGACCGGCTGAGGGTCCTCGGCCGGGTCCGCCCGAAGGACGTCGTACCGGAGATCCCGCGCAACGCCGAGCCGCGGACCGGGAAGTCGATGGGCGACCATGCCGCGCTCACCGCGCTGGAGTGGGGCATCACCCGCGAGGCCCAGGACGAGCTCGCCTACCGGTCGCACATGAACCTCGCGAAGGCGTACGACCGGGGCTTCCAGCAGGACCTGATCACGCCGTACCTCGGGCTCGAGAAGGACCAGAACCTCCGCCCCGACACCACGCTCGAGAAGCTCGCGAAGCTCCGGACCGCGTACGGCAAGGGTGAGACCGCGACGATGACCGCCGGCAACTCGACCCCGCTCACCGACGGCGCGTCGACCGTTCTGCTGAGCACCGACGAGTGGGCCGCCGATCACGGTCTGCGACCGCTCGCGTACCTGACCCACTCGCAGACCGCCGCGGTCGACTACGTGAAGGGCGCCGAGGGTCTGCTGATGGCTCCCGCGTACGCCGTACCGCGGATGCTGCAGCGCGCCGGGCTGACCCTCCAGGACTTCGACTACTACGAGATCCACGAGGCGTTCGCCTCCCAGGTGCTGGCCACGCTGAAGGCGTGGGAGGATCCGATCTTCTGCAAGGAACGGCTCGGCCTGGACGCACCGCTCGGCGAGGTCGACCGGGACAAGCTGAACGTGAACGGCAGCTCGCTGGCCGCGGGGCATCCGTTCGCGGCCACCGGCGGGCGGATCGTCGCCGCGCTGGCGAAGCAACTGGACGAGAACGGTGGCGGCCGCGGGCTGATCTCGATCTGCGCCGCGGGTGGCCAGGGTGTCGTCGCCATCCTCGAGAAGTAGGAGTGTGAGATGACGGATCGCTACCAGACCTTCACCCGGACGCCGCTCGGCAAGTCCCTGGTGAAGAACCTGGGTCTGCCCGACCCGCTGCCGCTGCCGCGCTGGACCGAGGGCGCGCCGGTGATCGACGGGCCGGTCGTCTTCGGCGCGATCGGCGAGTCCGACGCCGGCAAGGCGATCCAGGCCCTGCTGCGCGACATCGGCGCCGCCTTCAGTACGGCGACCGAAGGCGTCGCGTCCAGCGAGATCCGCCCGAAGGCCCTGGTCTTCGACGCGACCGGCGCGACCTCGACCGCGGACCTGTCCAGCCTGCAGCGGTTCTTCTCCCCCGTCATCCGCCAGCTCGCCCCGGCGGGCCGGGTGATCGTCGTCGGCCGTACGCCGGAGCTCGCCAACTCCACCGGCCAGCACGTCGCCCAACGTGCGCTCGAGGGCTTCACTCGCAGCCTCGGCAAGGAGGTGAAGCGCGGCGCCACAGTCAACCTCGTGTACGTCGCCCCGGACGCGCACGAGCAGCTCGACTCCACGCTCCGCTTCTTCCTCTCTCCCAAGTCGGCGTACGTCGACGGGCAGGTCGCCCGGATCGGCACCGGCCCGCTGGTCAGCAACGACCCGAACCGCCCGCTGGCCGGCCGTACGGCGCTGGTCACCGGCGCTGCCCGCGGGATCGGCGCCGCGATCGCGAACACCCTCGCCCGCGACGGCGCGACCGTGATCGGCGTCGACGTACCGCAGAACGCCGACCCGCTGCGCAAGGTGATCTCGAAGATCGGCGGGACCGAGCTCCTCCTCGACGTGACCGCGGTCGACGCGGCGCAGCGGATCGCGGCGCACGCGCAGGAGCGGCACGGCGGCCTGGACATCGTCGTCCACAACGCCGGTATCACCCGGGACCGGCGCTTGGTGAACATGCGGACCGACGCCTGGGACGCCGTCCTGGACGTGAACCTCCGCGCGCCCGAGCGGATCACCAAGCACCTGGTCGAGTCCGGCGCGCTCCGCGACGGCGGGTCGATCGTCGGCGTCTCGTCGATGGCCGGGATCGCGGGCAACAACGGCCAGACGAACTACGCGACCTCGAAGGCCGGCGTGATCGGTCTGGTGCAGGCGCTCGCGCCGGTCCTCGCGGAGAAGCAGATCCGGATCAACGCCGTCGCGCCCGGGTTCATCGAGACCGAGATGACCGCGAAGATCCCGTTCGCGATCCGCGAGGTCGGCCGCCGGCTGAACTCGCTGCAGCAGGGCGGGCTGCCGATCGACGTGGCCGAGACGATCGCCTGGTTCGCCGACCCGGCATCCGCCGGCGTGACCGGCAACGTGGTCCGCGTCTGCGGCCAGAGTCTGCTGGGTGCCTGACATGCCCACCCGGCGGTACGACGACTCCCCCGGCCTCGGCTCGCTGTACGCGCGGACCGTGCGGGCCACGCTGCGCCGCGCCGACTACGAGCCGAACGAGGACGGCCTCACGCTCGAGCTGCCGCGGTCGGCGGTCGACCAGGACCACCTGACGGCGTACCGCGAGGTCACCGGGTTCCAGGCCGGTCCGGCGCTGCCCCCGACGTACCCGCATGTCCTGGCCTTCCCGCTGCACCTGGACCTGATGTCCGACCCGTCGTTCCCGTACAAGCCGATGGGGATCGTGCACCTGTCGAACACGATCACGCAGAAGCAGCCGATCCCGTTGCACGCGGAGCCGTCGATCCGCGTGCACAGTACGCCGGAACGCCCGCATCCGAAGGGCACCGTGTTCGACGTGGTCAGCGAGGTCTTCGTCGATCACGAGCTGGTGTGGAGCGACCTCACCACGCTGCTCAGCCGGTCGGCCGGTACGCCGGACGCGCACGCCGGCCTGCTGACCGACCCGGTGCTCAGCGCGACCGCGTGGTGGGACCTGCACGGCAACCTCGGCCGCCGGTACGCCGCCGCGTCCGGCGACCGGAACCCGATCCACCTGTTCAAGCTCACCGCCCAGGCGTTCGGGTTCCCGCGCCAGATCGCGCACGGCATGTGGGCCAAGGCCGCCGCGCTCGCGTCCGTCCAGCGCGCCGGCGCGTTGCCGGACGCGTTCACGGTCCGCGTGGACTTCCGCAAACCGTTGCTGCTCCCGTCCCGGGTCCAGTTCGGCTACCAGCAGTCCGGCAAGACGGTCGACTTCGCGCTGTACGACGAGTCACACGACGTGACGCACGTGATCGGGCAACTGCAGGAGAACTGAACCTGCGGGCAGGCAGAACCCCCTCGAACACGCTCAGAACCCTCCCGAATCGAGGGTTCTGCGTGCGTGGGGATCCACTCCCGCCGGATCCGGTCCAGGATCTCGCCGATCGGAGCGGGGTCCCACCGCCGACCGTCACGTTCGCGGATCGCCAAGGCACCGTCCGAAGCCTCGCGGGCACCGATGACGGCCTGGTACGGCGCGAGCCGGTTCTCGCGGATGCGGGCGCCGAGGCTGCCCTCGTCGGCGTGCGCGATCTCCACCCGAAGCCCGCGGTCCGACGCCCGCCGCGCGACCTGGGCCGCGGCCTGCTCCTCGGCGTCCGAGATCGGCAGTACGACGACCTGCACCGGCGCGAGCCACGCCGGGAACGCCCCGCCGTGCACCTCGATCAGCTGCGCCATCGCGCGCTCGATGCTGCCGACGATCGCCCGGTGCACCATCACCGGCCGGTGTTTGTTGCCGTCGGCACCGACATACTCGAGCCCGAACGCGGCCGGCTGGTGGAAGTCGATCTGGACGGTCGACAGGCTGAACTCGCGGCCGGCCGAATCCTCCATCTGGATGTCGATCTTCGGACCGTAGAACGCCGCATCCCCAGGCGCGTCCTCATAGTCCACCCCGGATTCCTTCAGCACCTCGCGGAGCAGTTCGGCCGCCTGCGCCCAGCTCGCCGCGTCACCGACGTACTTGCTCGACGGGCTGTTGAACTCAGCGTCGACCGCGGGCAGCGCGAGCACATAGCGGGATGCCGCGATGCCCAGGTCGGCGTACGCCTGGTGGATCAGCCGCAGCGCGGACGCGGCCTCGGCGGCGACCTGGTCGAGGCGGCAGAAGATGTGCGCGTCGTTCAGCTGCATCGCGCGCACGCGGCTGAGTCCGCCGATCGCGCCGGAGAGCTCCGCCCGGTACTGACCGCCGAGCTCGGAGATGCGCAGCGGGAGTTCGCGGTAGCTGTGCGAGCGGGAGCGGTACATCAGCGCGTGGTGCGGGCAGATGCTCGGGCGCAGGACGAGTTCCTCGCCGCCCAGGTTCATCGGCGGATACATGTCGTCGTGGTACTTCGCCCAGTGGCCGGAGATCTCGTAGAGCTCCTTCTTGGCCAGCACCGGCGAGTACACCTGCTGGTAGCCGGCTCTTCGCTCCACTTCGGCGATGTAGCTCTCGAGTGCACGCCGTACGGCGGCCCCGGCCGGCAGCCAGTAGGGCAGGCCCTGCGCCGATGAGCGGGTCGGAGTCGAACAGGCCGAGCTCGCGGCCGATCTTGCGATGGTCGTACATGGTGGTCTCCTCGTTGAGAGGGGGCGAGAGACCACCGGGAAACGACGAAGCCCCGGGGCACTCGCCCCGGGGCTTCGGTCGACAGTCAGGTGTCAGCGCGCCGGGACATACTCCGGCGTCGTCGTGACTACAGCGCGCTGCGACATGTCCCTAAGTTAGCAGATCGGAGTCCAGCCCGACCGGACGAATCAGTCCCTCCTGCGCGACCGAGGCGATCAGGCGGCCGTCGGCGGTGTAGAGGCGGCCAGTGGCGAAGCCCCGGGCTCCGGAGGCCGACGGCGACGCCTGGTCGTACAGCAGCCATTCGTCGGCGCGGAACGGGCGGTGGAACCACAGTGCGTGGTCGAGCGAGGCGGGCTGGATCCGGCGGTCGCCGATCACGATGCCGTGTGGCAGAAGGCTCGCGCCGAGCAGGGTCAGGTCGCTTGCGTAGGCGAGCACACACGCATGCAGCGCGGGCTCGTCGGGGAGCTTGCCGGCGGCGCGGATCCAGAACTGCCGGCCGCTGACACCTGCCAGCCGTACGTCGAGGGACGCCCACTCGCGGTCCCAGTCCGCGGCGGGCCGGCCGCTCTGGGCTTCCAGGACCGTCGCGAGTCGGGGCGCCTCTTCCGGCGGTACGACGTCGTCCGGCATCGGGTCCTGGTGGTCGAGACCGGGCTCCGGGCGCTGGAACGACGACGACATGTAGAAGATCGGCCTCCCGTGCTGGGACGCGACCACCCGGCGGCTGCTGAACGTGCCGCCGTCGCGGGTCGGCTCCGCGCGGTACACGATCGGTACGGACGTGTCGCCGGCGCGCAGGAAGTACCCGTGCAGCGAGTGCACCACGCGCTCCGCGTCGACGGTCCGGCTCGCGGCGGCGAGCGCCTGACCTAGCACCTGCCCGCCGAACACCCGCTGCATCGACGTCTGCGGCTGCCGGCCGCGGAACAGGTCGACGTCGATCTTCTCCAGGTCGAGCAGCTCGACCAGGTCCTCCAAGGACTCAGGCATGCCTCATCCTGACAGGCCCAACCGCCCTACCACGCCGTACCCGCTGTGGAAACCATCACGTCGCCCGGGCACCCGTCGGCACGACGCACAGGCTGCGGGGGCGGAGCACAGGTTATTGCCGGTGCTCTGCCCCCAGTTCCTGTTCAGTGCCACCACACGGGAGGCCGCGCTACTTGTCGTCCTCGCGGTTGAGGCCGGCGAGGAACTGTTCGACCTCGGCGCCTAGTTCGTCGGCAGAGGGGGTGGAGTCGGCGAGGAGACTCTTGCGGCTGAGCGAGCCGGCGGCGGCGTCGTACTGCGTCTCGAGGGCCTTCACGACTGCGCTGGCGTCGTCGGAGGCATCGACCTGCTCGTCGACCAGGCGGCCGGTGACCGCGGCCTCGTCGAGCAGGGCCTTGCTAGGGAGCAGCAGGCCCGTCGCCGCGGAGATCGCGTGCACCAGCGCCAGCGCGGCACCCGGGAACCGGTTCTCGGCCAGGTAGTGCGGGACGTGGACGGCGAAGCCCATCGCGTCCTTGCCGGCCTCGCCGAGGCGGACCTGCAGCATGGTCCCGGCGCTCGCCGGCAGCCGCATCTCGCCGTCCCAGATGTTCGACCGGGTGACCAGCTCGGGCCGGGTCGCGTGCGCGGTCAGTCCGAGCGGACGGGTGTGCGGAACCCCCATCGGGATGCCGTGCACACCGACGGTCAGCGTCACGTTGTAGAGCTCGACGAGCTGCCGGACCGCACCGGCGAACCGGTCCCAGTGGTTGTCCGGCTCGACGCCCTCGAGCAACAGGAAGTCCACACCGGCGTCGTCCGTCACCAGGTGCAGCGAGAGGTGCTGTGGTGTGTAGTCGGTGAACCGGTCCTCGGCGAACGTCACCTCGGGCCGGCGGGCGCGGTAGTCGTGCAGCAGGTCGACGTCGAACCGCGCCAGCAACCGGTGGTCCAGCACCTCGAGCAGGTGGTCGGCGGTCACGCGTCCGGCCTGGCCGGCGTCCATGAATCCGTCCAGCGAGTGCACCATGACCTTCGGCGTCGCCGCCGGGCCGGTCGCCACCGACTCGTCGACGATCTCGTAGAGGTCGTCCGGTCGCAGCATCGTCGTCTCCTTCGCAGTTTCCAACTGGCACTTCTATTGTCCCCAACGCCGGGGCGCGCCGGACAAATTCCGGCCGCACCGAAGATTCCGGAGGTTCCACGACCCGGCACCGGCGCGACAAGTTCGGAAAGCGCTTGCTAGCGTGGTCCCCGTGAGCCTCGAACCGAACTCCGCCCCGACCGTCATGCTGGCGATGAACGCGGACAGCCGCGCCCGCGTCCTGGTCCCGCACGTCCGGCAGCGCCTGGACGCCGTCGCCACCGTGCTGCCGGCCGGCCCCGGCACCAGCTTCCTCACCGACCCCGCCGTACGGGCGGCGCTCGCGGACGTCGACGTCCTGCTCACCGGGTGGGGCTGCCCGCGGATCGGGCCGGAGGTCCTGGACGCGGCGCCGAAGCTGCAGGCGATCCTGCACGCGGCGGGCTCGGTCAAGGCGATCGTCGACCCGGCCGCGTTCGACCGCGGCATCCAGGTCTCGTCGGCGGCCACCGCGAACGCGCAGCCGGTCGCCGAGTTCACGGTCGCGGCGATCGTGATGGCCGGCAAGCGGGCGTTCCGGCTCGCGGCGCAGTACCGGCTGGAGCGGCGCAAGGGCGACGCACACGGGATGCCCGGCAACTACGGCGCCACGGTCGGCCTGCTCGGGGCGTCCCGGATCGCGAAGATGGTCGCCGAGCGGCTGCGGGCGTTCGACCTGCACGTCCTGATCAGCGACCCGTACCTGACCGCGGCCGAGGCGGCCGACCTGGGCGCGGAGCTGGTCGACAACGACGCGCTGTTCCGGCGCAGCGACATCCTGAGCGTGCACGCGCCGCTGCTCCCGGAGACCGAGGGGCTGGTGGACGCCCGCCTGCTCGGGCTGCTGAGGGACGGCGCCGCGCTGATCAACACCGCGCGCGGCAAGATCGTCGACTCCGGGGCGCTGCTCCGCGAGTGCGCCGCCGGCCGGATCGACGCGATCCTCGACGTCACCGACCCGGAGCCGCTGCCGCCGGACTCGCCGCTGCTCGACCTGCCGAACGTCTTCGTCACCCCGCACGTCGCCGGTGCCGTCGGCAACGAGATCGCCCGGCTCGGTGAACTCGCCGTCGGCGAACTCGAACGCCTCACCACCGGCCAGCCCCTGCAACACGCCATCAGCCCCGCCGAACTAGGAAGGCTCGCCTAGTGACTGTGCACATGGCCGGGCCTTCGGCGCCGGCGTGGTCATCGGGCTTGTCCTCCCGGTCGTCCCTCGTCGCTCCAGTCGCTTCGCTCCTTACGCTCCTCAGTCCAGACCGGGAGGCCCGATGACCCGCCTGATTCTGCCCGACACCGACCGTGAGCTGTCCCGCCAGACCGGATGGGTGCGGGCGCACTGGGAGGCGCTCGCCGATCACCTGCTGGACTCGCTCGTCCCGTTCTTCTCCCCCGGTATGTCGCTCGTCGAGCTGCCGGGCCGCCCGAGCCGGTCCGGTACGGCGTCCGACGCGCTCGAAGGTTTCGCCCGGTCGTTCATGCTGGCCGCTTTCCGGATCGCCGGCGTCCAGGGCAAGGGCTGCGAGCAGCTGATCGAGCGGTACGCGCGTGGTGTCGCGAACGGCGCGAACCCGGACCACCCGGAGGCGTGGCTGCGGCTCACCCCGCGGTCGCAGCAGATGGTCGAGGCGGCCGCGATCGCGGTGTCGCTGCACGAGACCCGGGAGTGGATCTGGGACCGGCTCGACGCGAAGGCGCAGCAGCACGTCGCGGAGTGGCTCGGCGGGTTCAACGGGTCCACGACGCACGACAACAACTGGCGACTGTTCCAGGTCGTCAGCGAGCAGTTCCTCGCGTCCGTCGGAGCGCCGTACAAGCAGGAGGACATCGACGGCGGCCTCGACCGGATCGAGGACTGGTACGTCGGCAACGGGTGGTACTCCGACGGCGACGGGCAGAACTTCGACAACTACATCGGCTGGGCGATGCACCTGTACCCGGGCCTGTGGGCACGGATGGCCGCGGCGACGCCGGGAGCGCAGTACGAGGACCGGCTGAAGCTCTACAAGGAGCGCATCAACCTGTTCCTCCAGGACGCGCAGTACTTCGTCGGGAACGACGGTGCACCGCTGTACCAGGGCCGGTCGCTGACGTACCGGATGGCGGCCGCGGCGCCGTACTGGATGGGCGCGATGCTCGACTCCACGCCACTCACCCCGGGCGAGACACGGCGGCTGTGCTCGGGAATCGCCCGGCACTTCGTGCAGCACGGCGTACCGGACGAGCGGGGCGTGCTCACGCTCGGGTGGTACGACACGTTCCTGCCGACGACGCAGCAGTACTCCGGACCCGGCTCGCCGTACTGGGCGGCGAAGGGGTTCGTCGGGCTGATCCTGCCGCCGGAACATCCGGTGTGGTCAGATCCGGAGGACTCGATCCCGCTCGACGACGCGGATCAGCAGAAGGCGATGCCGGAGCCAGGGTGGATCGTGCATGCCAGCCGGCACGATCAGGTCGTGCAGCTGGTGAACCACGGCGCCGATCACGCGCCGGTGGCGGAGCCTTCCGGCGCCGAGCCGGCCGGCGACCCGCACTACAACCGCTTGGCGTATGCCAACCATGCGGGGCCGGATTTGTCGGACAACGAGCCGGGGATCGACAACCTGATCTCGCTGGTGGCCGCGGACGGTACGGCGAGCGGGCGCGGGCGGATCCGGCGGCTCGCGGTCGACGGGCGTACGGCGTCCTCGTGGCACAAGGCGTGGCTCGGATCCGAAGGCCCGTGGGCGATCGAGGTCGCGTCGGTCGTGTGGAACGGCTGGGAGATCCGCTGCGCCCTGGTCGACGGGCCAGAAGGCGCAACGGTCCGCAGCGCCGGCTTCGCGGTCGCGGGAAACTCCTTGCCCGAAGCAACCTTCGCCCCGGCGGCTGCGCCGCCGGAGCCGGCGGAGAAGGTGGGCGCCGCCCACACCACCTCCGCACACACCACCTCCCCACACACCACCTCCTCACATACCACCTCCTCACATACCACCTCAGCACACACCACCTCCAACTCGACCTCTCCACTCACCACCTCTTCCTCCACCGAGCGGCGGGTAGCGCCGGCTTCTTGGGCGCGGAATGCGGAGGGGTTGTTGTCGGCGGTTGTTGGTTTGTATGGGTATGAGGAGTCCGGCGTGCACCGGGCGGTGGGGGTCAATCCGTTCGGGGCGCACTCGGCGACGCCGTACCTGACTGCTCAGCACCGCGGAGAGCCGCTCGTGCTGGTGAACGCCGTGGTACTCACCCGGGACACGCTCCGTCCGGAGGCGCTTGCCGAAGGCATCGATGTCTCGGTGACCGGCGCCACCGTGCGGATCGGCCTGCCCGGCGGCGACGCCGAGATGATCGAGCTGGGACAGAGTAGATTGACGGAATGAGTACGTACGAGAAACTCCTGCAGGACCAGATCCGGAACGAATTCACGGCGTCCCAGCAGTACGTGGCAGTCGCTGTCTGGTACGACGACCAGGATCTGCCCCGGCTGGCCGCGCACTTCTACAAGCAGTCCCTGGAAGAGCGCAACCACGCGATGATGATGGTCCAGTACCTGCTCGACAAGGACATCCGGCCGCAGATCCCGTCGGTCGGCGAGGTCGAGTCCGACTTCAAGTCCGCGATCGCGCCGCTGGAGCTCGCGCTCGCGCAGGAGATCACGGTCACCAAGCAGATCGAGACGCTCGCCCGCACCGCGCGGGACGAGAGCGACTACATCGGTGAACAGTTCATGCAGTGGTTCCTCAAGGAGCAGGTCGAGGAGGTCGCCGCGATGAAGACGCTGGTCAACGTCGCGAAGCGCGCCGGTGACAACCTGTTCCACCTCGAGGACTTCCTGGCCCGCGAGGTGGTCGGCGACGCCGGTGCCGACCCGACGGCACCGACCGCCGCCGGTGGCTCGGTCTGACCTACCAGCTGCCGCCTCCACCGCCGCCGCCCCCGCCGCCCGACGACGAGGACGACGTACTGGAGGAGGAGAAACCGGAGGAGGAACCACCTCCGGCCGACGGTGACGGTGACGGTGACGGGAGCTCGGCGAACGTGCTGGAGACCGTCGTGGAGATGCTCCCGGCGGTCCAGCCGGAGTCGTAGTACGAGCTGGAGCCGGTGTACCAGGACGGGGCCGCGGTCAGCCGGCCGGAGTCGACGAGCTGCTTGCACACCTGCTGCCAGCGGTCGGCCAGCCCCAGCACGATGGCCCACGGCAGGTACTTGCTGAAGATGTCCTCGCCGGCCTCGAAGCGGAGCTGGTCCGCCTCCGCGGTGCTGAGGTACTGCCGGAACCCGACGACCTGGTCGGTCACGGCGCGGCCGAGCGCGTTCCGGCGGCCGGCCCGGCGCTGCAGGATCAGGTCGACGACCGCGTTCAGTACGGCGAGCACCGGCAGCGCGATCACGATCGCCGGGCCGAGCCACGGTGGCGCTCCGAACTTGATCACGTAGACGATCAGCGAGATCAGCCCGACCAGGACCGCCAGGAAGACACCGCAGCCGAGCGGCACCCAGCCGTAGCCGGACGACTCCACGACGGTCGAGCGGTGCGGCAGCCGCGCGTACCAGTTCCGGTCCACGACCTGCTTCCACAGCGCGTCGCCCATGCTCTCGGCGGCTCGCTGCGGCCGGGTGTCCCCCATTGCCGGCCTGAGCAGCCGGACCTCGCCACCTGGCTGTTGCTTCGGGAACAGCCCCTTCAGCAACGCCTTCTCGTGCGCCGCGGTGGCGAGCCCTGCGTCCACCAGCACGGCAGTCCGGACGTCGTTCTCGCTCTCGATCCGGACGGCGCCACGGACAGCCAGGTCGACGAGGGTCGCCGCCACCTCGGTGGTGTCCACCTTGCCGTCGATCAGCAGACCGCCCTCCGCGGCGCTGATCTCCGGCGGCGCGAACGCGACCGGGATCGCCTTCTCCGCCAGCCGGTCCGGCACCGTCCGCGCGGCGAGTCCCGGGGGCGGGACGGTCCCCGGCGGCATCCCGTCGTACCGGAGGTCTCGGCGACGGCGGACGGTGAGCTTGCCGGCGGCGATCGCGATCACGGTCAGTACGACCGAGCTGATCGCGGCCGGCCAGCTCACGCCGTACCGTGCGAGGAAGCCCGGCGGGTCGACGACGATCGGCGTGTCGTTGCTCACGGCACCGGCTTTGATGCCGGCGACAATCGTCAGCTCCTCGCCGCGGACCACGTCCGTTTCCTGCGTGAACGTGGCCTTGCCGCCGACGATCGCCTTCTCGTCGCAGCTCGCCGTGGATCCGGACGGGCCTTCGTTGCAGGCAACCTTCGTCACGCCCTGCGGCACCGTCACCGTGACCACGACGTGGTCGAGCGGCGCCTCCCAGCTGTTGCCGGTCGCGTCCCAGTACAGCTCACTGTGGTCCGGGAAGTGCCGCAGCGCGCCACGCACGTCGTAGCTGATCTTGTACGTCGCGTCCCGCCCGGTCACCGTCTCGCCCGAGGCGCCGATCTTGATCCGCAGCACCTGGTTGCGGGCCTTGTTCGTCCTGGCCGTGGACGTGCTGAACTCGGCGGGCGCGTTCGGCGAGGACACCTGGACGTTCGACACGTCGTACCGCTGGTCCTTCGAGCGGTCGTCGACGTACGGCTCGCGGATCACCAGGTCCCGGAAGATCCCGTGCCGGCCGGAGTCCCCGAAGTGGTACTCGATCGACTCGGTCACGTGCAGCACACCGTCCGCGGACACGTCGTACGCGATCGTCATCGACCGCACCCGGTCACCGATCGCGGCCGACGCCGGTACGGCGTATCCGGCCAGGGCGATCGCGAGAACGAGCAGGCTGACGACGACCCCGAGCGCACGACGCATGCGCGCGACACTACCGAGAGTAGAGGTCGCGACTACCAGCTACCGCCGCCACCACCACCGCCACCGCCGCCGGAGAAGCCGCCGCTGAAGCCGGAGGAGCTGCCGCCGCCTCCGCCGGAGCTGGAGGGCGTGGGCGGCGAGTCGAAGCTGTGGGCGACCGTCGAGCCGACGGCGGCGGCGGTCCAGCCGGAGGTGTAGTACGACGGGCCGGAGTACCAGTACGGGTCCGGCGGGATGCGGCCGGCTGCGACGAGCTGCTCGCAGACCTTCTGCCAGCGGTCGGCGAGACCGAAAGCGATGGCCCAGGGCAAGTACTTCGAGAAGATGTCCTCGCCCTCCTCGAAGCGGAGCTGGTCCACCTCGGCGGTGGCGAGGTACTTCCGGAAGCCCACCAACTGGTCGGTGACCGCCCGGCCGGCCGGATTGCGCTGACCGCGGCGGCGGATCGCGACCCAGATGCCGATGGCAACGACCACGGCGATCAGCGGGACCGCGAGCACGATTTTCCGGCCCGGCAGGCCCGCGCCTGCCCCGGCGGACACCACTCCCATCAAGCCGGCGCCGACCACCCAGAGCGCGACCATCCCCAGGCACGCACCGCTGAAGCCCTTCTTGAACAGCGAGCCACCACCGGCCCGCGGCATCCGCAGGTACCACTGCCGGGCCTGCACCTGGTCCCGGAGCGCCTTGATCATCGCGTCGTGGGCGTTGCGCATCGTGTGGTCGCCGACCGCGCCGCGCTCCAGCACCACCTCGGAGCCGGGCTGCAGGGTCGGGAACAGCCCGGCCATCAGCGCCTGCTCGTGCGGTGCGGTCGCGGCCGCCGGGTTCAGCAGCACGGCCTTCTGGGTCTCGCCGTCGTTGTCGATCCGGACGCCGCCGCGGACCGCCATGTCGATCAGTGTCGCGGCCGTCTCGGTGGTGGTCGCCTTCGCGTCGATCAGCAGGCCGCCCTCGGCGACCGGGATCCGCGGCGGCGAGAACGCGACCGGGAGCTGGTCCTCGCGGAGGTCGTCCTTCACCGGCTCGGCCGAGGTCCCGTCCGGCGGGAAGGTGCCCGGCGGCATCCCGGCGAACCGCTGGTCCTTGTTGCCCAGTTTCGCGTACAGCGCGGCGATCACCAGGGCGAGCACGGTGACGACACCGGAGCCGATCAGCTGCAGCCAGGACAGACCGTTGCGCTCCAGCCAGCTCGGCGGGTTCACGACGATCGGCTTGTCGTTCTGGACGGCGCCCGCGGTGATCCCGGCGACGACGGTCAACTGGTCGCTGTTCGTCAGGTTGGTGGCCTCGAACACGCCCTGGCCGCCGACGACCGTGCTGGACGGGCAGGTCTGCTGCGCGCCGTACTTGCCGGTGAAGCACTCCGCCTTCGTGACGCCCTGCGGGACGTTGACGGTGACCTTGACGTTCTCCAGGGTGGCGTCCCAGCCGTTGCCGGTCGCGTCCCAGTACAGCTCGCTGTGGTCCGCGAAGTGCCGCAGCGCACCGCGGACCTCGTAGCTGATCGTGTACGTCGCCCGGGTGCCCTTCACCGTGTCGTTGGCGGACCCGATCTTGATCTGGGTGGTCTCGTACCGTCCCTGGTTGCGCGACGAGGTCGACGTGCTGAACTCGGACGGTGCGTCCGGCGACGACACCTTGATCTTCGAGACCTGGTACTCCTGGTCCTTCGAGGCGTCGTCGGCGTACGGCTCGCGGGTCACCAGGTCCCGGTAGATGCCGTGCCGGCCGGTGGTCGCGAACTGGTAGTCGATCGTTTCCGTGACCTGCAGTACGCCGTCCGTGGTGACGGTGTAGCCGATCGTGAAGTTCGTGACCTTGTCGCCGTACTCCGCCGGGTGCGCGCCGGCGGGCCCGGCGGACGTCACCGCGAATCCCGCCATCGCCAGTACCGCGAACAACGTGCTGATGACGACCCCGAGTGCCCTACGCATACCCCGGACCCTATCGATTCGCGGGGTCCGCGCGGTGAGGGCACTTGTGCGAAGTGTCCGATAGGGGAATCGTGGGTGGACCAGGAGGAACGTCATGGCAGACAAGACGAACGCTTCCCAAGGCACCGGAGCCGCGCCCGCTGTGGACAGCCCGGACGCCATCCGCAACGTGGTGCTGGTCGGTCCGTCGGGCGCCGGCAAGACCACCCTCGTCGAGGCCCTGCTGGTGGCCTCCGGAGTCCTGAACAGACCCGGCACCGTCGTCGACGGAACCACCGTGTGCGACTTCGACGACGCCGAGATCCGCCAGCAGCGTTCGGTGGGCCTGTCGCTGGCGTCGCTCCCGCACGACGGTGTCTCAGGAAAAGTGAAGGTGAACCTGATCGACACGCCCGGGTACGCCGATTTCGTCGGCGAGCTGCGGGCCGGGCTGCGCGCCGCGGACTGTGCGCTGTTCGTGATCTCGGCGAGCGAGGGCGTCGACGAGCCGACCCGCTCCGTCTGGCAGGAATGCCAGGAGGTCGGGATGCCGCGCGCCGTGGTGATCACCAAGCTCGACCACGCCCGGGCGAACTACCAGAACGCGCTGGCCACCGCGCAGGCGGCGTTCGGCGACAAGGTCCTGCCCCTGTACCTGCCCGCCGGCGACGGGCTGATCGGTTTGCTCACCCAGTCGTACTACGAGTACTCGGACGGCAAGCGCTCCACGTCCGCGCCGGACCCGTCGTACGCGGACCAGGTCGAGGAGCTCCGCGGCACGCTGATCGAGGGCATCATCGAGGAGTCCGAGGACGAGTCGCTGATGGACCGGTACCTCGGCGGCGAGGAGATCGACCAGAAGGTGCTGATCGAGGACCTCGAGCGGGCGGTCGCCCGGGGCTCGTTCTTCCCGGTCGTCCCGGTCTGCAGCGCCTCGGGTATCGGCACCTACGAGCTGCTCGAGGTGATCACCAGCGGGTTCCCGTCGCCGCCCGAGCACACCATCCCGGAAGCCTTCAACCCGCACGGAGTGGCCCGGAAGGGCCTGGTCTGCGCCCCGGACGGGCCGCTGCTCGCCGAGGTGGTGAAGACGACGTCCGACCCGTACGTCGGGAGGGTCAGCCTGGTCCGGGTGTTCTCCGGCACCATCAGGCCCGACGCGACGGTCCACGTGTCGGGCCATTTCACGTCCTTCTTCGGTGACCACAACGGAGCGTCGCACGGGCACGAGGACCACGACGAGGACGAGCGGATCGGCACGCTCTCGTTCCCGCTCGGCAAGACCCAGCGCCCGGCCGGTGAGGTGCTCGCCGGCGACCTGTGCGCGATCGGCCGGCTGACCCGCGCGGAGACCGGCGACTCGCTGTCCGACAAGGCTGATCCGCTGCTGCTGAAACCGTGGACGATGCCGGAGCCGTTGCTGCCGATCGCCGTCCAGGCGCACGCCAAGACCGACGAGGACAAGCTCGGCGCCGGCCTGCAGCGACTCGCCGCGGAGGACCCGACGCTGCGGATCGAGCAGAACCCGGAAACCCACCAGATCGTGCTCTGGTGCATGGGCGAGGCGCACTCGGACGTCGTACTGGACGCGCTCGCGAACCGGTACGGCGTGACCGTGGACACCGTCGAGCTCCGGGTGCCGCTGCGGGAGACGTTCGGCGGCCCGGCCAAGGGGCACGGGCGGCACGTCAAGCAGTCCGGCGGTCACGGGCAGTACGCCGTCTGCGACATCGAGGTCGAGCCGCTGCCGGAGGGCGCCGGGTTCGAGTTCGTCGACAAGGTGGTCGGCGGGGCGGTGCCGCGGCAGTTCATCCCGAGCGTGGAGAAGGGCGTCCGGGCGCAGATGGAGAAGGGCGTCGGGGGCGGGTACCCGATGGTCGACATCCGGGTCACCTTGCGCGACGGGAAGTCGCACAGCGTCGACTCGTCCGACATGGCGTTCCAGATGGCCGGCGGGCTGGCGCTACGGGAGGCGGCGGCCGCGTCCCGGGTGGCGATGCTCGAGCCGGTGGACCTGGTCTCGGTCCTGGTACCGGACGAGCTGGTCGGCGCGGTGATGAGCGACCTGTCCGGGCGCCGCGGACGGCTGCTCGGGACCGACAAGGTCGGCGAGAACCGCACCCTGGTGAAGGCCGAGGTGCCGCAGGTGGAGATCACCCGCTACACCATCGACCTGCGCTCGCTGGCCCACGGCGCGGCGTCGTTCAGCCGCGAGTTCTCCCACTACGAGGCGATGCCGGAGTCGGTTTCGTCGAAGCTCAAGTAGTCAGGCTTGTTGAGGCGGCGGCGTACGTCGCGGGATTTGAGGTACGCCGCCACGTCGTCGTACCGCTCGCTCTGGTTGGCGAACTCGATGTACGAGCGGACCCGGTGCAGCCAGTCGAGGGTCGACGGCTTCACCGCGGCGAGCGCGTCGGTCAGGTGCTGCATCCCGAGCGGCGGCTCGCCACCGGTGGACAGCGCCTCGTCGATCACCTTGTCGACGCCGCGCTCGATCAGCGCACGCAGGTCCGCGCCGCTGAACATCGCGGTCTGCGCGGCGAGCGCCTTCAGGTCGAGCCCGTCGGCCGGCACCTCCCGGGTCAGTACGCCGAGGATGTCCGCGCGCGCGGGCTCGTCCGGCGGCGGTACGAAGATCACCCGGTCGAACCGTCCCGGCCGGAGCATCGCCTCGTCCACGTCCCACGGCGCGTTGCTCGCGGCGAGCACCAGCAGGCCTTCGTTCTCGGAGCCGATCGCGTCCATTTCCTGCAGCAGTACGTCGACCAGCCGCCGCGCCTCGGACCCGCCGTGCTTGTGCCGGGCGAACGCCAGCGCGTCCAGCTCGTCGAGGAACAGCACGCACGGCCCGTTCGCGCGGGCTCGCTCGAAGGCCTCGTGCAGGTTCCGCTCGGAGACGCCGAGGTACGGGTCCATCACGTCCTCGATCCGGACGTTGATGAACGGCAGCCCGCACTCCCCCGCGGTCGCCCGCGCCAGCAGCGTCTTGCCGCAACCGGGAGGGCCGTACAGCATCACGCCGCCGCCGGACTTCCGCCCGTACTTCTCGTACAGCTCCGGCCTGCTCTGCGGGAGGATCACCATCCGGTGGATGACCCGCTTGATCTCGTCCATGCCGCCGACCTGGTCGAAGGTGGTGGTCTCCAACACCTGCTCCTGCTCGTACGGCGTCTCCGCCTCGGGACCGACCTTGATCCGGACGCCGCTGCGCTCCGCGATCATCCCGTCGACGAGCTGCTGCAGCCGCCCGGTGCCCTCGACGACGCCGCGCTGGCGGGCCGCTTCGAGCAGGTTCCGCAGCAGGGCGAGCCGCCCGTTCGCCGCGGCCAGCTCCCCCACCGGTACGAACTGGTCGTCGGGCAGGCCCTGGTGGTCCAGGAGTACGACGTACTGGTCGAGGGCCTCATCGGTCGCGCCCACGACGGTCAGCGACTCCGCCAGCACCAGCCGCAGCAGTACGTCCTCCGGGTTCGCCTCGACCGCCTTTCGCAAGGCGTCGATCCGGTTGTTACTCATGAGCCCCATCTCCGGTTGATCCAGCGGCGGACGAGTGGCGGGACGACCCAGGAGTACACGCAGAACACGAGCCAGATCATCGCGAACGCGAACGACAACGGGCCGAGGCCGACGGCGCGGAGGCCGTAGATCACCACGACCGCGCCGACCCAGACGACCAGCGGGTTCACCCGGGCGAACGGCCGCAGCGGCAGCATCAGCGGGTGGTTGAACAGCTTCGCCTCGCGGGCGGCCGCGCGCAGATCCTCGTCACCCGGCTGCGCGGCGGCGGCCGAGCGGAGCGAGTCGTACCCGGCGCGGGAGTCACCGGTCAGCATCGACGCCGTACCGTGCAAGGCGCGCGCATTCGGGTCCTCGGGGTCGTACGCGAGCGCTTCGGAGCTGTGGCGGTGCATGTCGCGGTCCTTGCCGAGCGCGAACGCCACCTGCGCGCGGGCCGCCGACACCGCCACGCTCTCCGGCGCGTGCGACGCGGCCCGCTCGACCAGTGCGCCCGCCTTCTCCGCCTGCCCGGCGGCGAGGCACACGTGTGCGTAACCGATCAGCAGGTCCGGGTCGTTCGGGTCGAGGCTCAGCCCCTGCAGGAACGCCGCCTCGGCCTCGGGCAGCCGGCCCTCCGACCGCAGCGACGACCCGAGCACGTGCAGCATCGCCGGGAACGGTCCGTGCTGCGCCAGGCCGTCCCGCAGTACGTCGACGGCCTCCGCGTTCCGTTCGAGGGCGTGCAGGGCCGCACCTCGGAACAGGTACGCGCGGTAGTCGAGAGCCTCGTCGCCGGACAGGCCCTGCAGCTCGTCGAGAACCCGCTCGGGGCGGGCGATCCGCAACCAGTGCGCGGCCATCTGCAGGCGGGACTCGCTCGGATCGTTCACCAGATCACCGTCACCAGGAGGAGGATCAAGGCCTCGGCGATCGCGCCACCGATCGTCGCCGCGATTCCCACGCCCCACAGCGAACCGTACTCCGCACCACGCAACTGGAACGCCCGGTCCATCGGCCGCTGCAGCCGGATCTGCGCCATGCAGCACAGCACCGCCACCACCCGGATCCCGACCCGGAGCCCCGACGTGATCCCGGAGTCGGCGTACAGCAGCAGGAACACGGCGACCACCACGACCAGGCCGGCGAGCCCGGACAGCAGGATCAGCCGGCGCTTCGCGGCGTCCACACCGAGCCGACCCGCGTTCAGGTAGGCGACCACGGTGGACGCGATCACGCCGCCGAAGAACGCGACGTACGTCTGGGACATCAGCCGCCAGGGGCGGACCGACATGTTCACGCCGGCGCCGATGGTCGGGCGCAGGAGATCGTCCGGCATCGGGCTCCTAGGAGGACAACTGTGCTGGGCAGGTTCGGCTCGCGCAGTGTATAGCCTGGGCGGATGAGCGAGAACTGCCTCTTCTGCGGGATCGTGGCCGGCACCATCCCCTCCACCCGGGTCGCGGAGACGGATCGCGCGATCGCCTTCATGGACATCGCGCCGGCGACCCCCGGACACCTGCTGGTGATCCCGCGCGCGCACTCGACCGACCTCCGCGAGGCCGCCCCCGAGGACCTGACCGCGGCCACCCTGCTCGCCCAGTCCCTGGTCGGCCGCGTCATCGACCGCCTCGACGGCGCCACGGGTGCGAATCTGCTGAGCTGCATCGGCGCCGACGCCTGGCAGAGCGTCTTCCACACCCACCTGCACGTCATCCCCCGCTACCCGAACGACCCGATGGTCCTCCCGTGGAAGCCGGAGTCCGGCGACCTGGACGAGATCAAGGCCGTGCACGAAAAGCTCATCTAGCGACGAGCTCGTACACGGACAGCAATTCCGGGAGCAGGACCGACCAGTCATAACGCGGTACGGCGGCCAGGCCCGCGGACCGGAGCCGCTCGCGTTCTTCGGGGCGACGGAGCAGCCGGAGCGCGCGGGCGGCCAGCTCGGGTACGTTGCCGGGCTCGAACAGCTCGCCCAGGTCGCCGCCGTCCAGCACCTGGCGGAACGCGGCCAGGTCGCTCGCCAGCACCGGTGCGCCCGCAGCCATCGCCTCGAGCAGCACGATGCCGAAGCTTTCCCCGCCGAGGTGCGGCGCGACGTACAGGTCGGACACGGCGAGCATGTCGGCGCGGGCCTCGTCGTCGATCGCGCCGAGGAACAGCACGTTGTCGCGGTACCGCGACGGCAGGGAGCGGCGCGCCTCGTCCGCCTGGCCCGACCCGGCGACGAGGATCTTCAGCCGCGGCCGCTCGGCCAGCAGCAGCGGTACGGCGTCGAGCAGGACGCCGAGCCCCTTACGGTGCTCGTCCAGCCGGCCGAGGAAGCTGATCGTGCCGTCCGCGCCCATCCACTCCGCGCGCGGGCTGCCCTTGAAGCGGGCGGTGTAGAGGCCGTTCGGGATCACCACGGCCTCGCCGCCGATGTGCTGCACCATCATCGAGCGGGCGTTCTCCGAGACCGCGATCCGCGCGTCGATCTTCTCCAGCGCCGGGCGCAGCAGGCCGGCCGCCACGCTCATCGCCCGGGACCGCACCTGCCAGGTGTGGAACGTCGCCACGAACGGCCCGTCCGCGGACCAGAGCGCGATGATCGACGCGCTCGGCGTGGTGGGCTCGTGCACGTGCACCACGTCGAAGTTCCCGTCGGCGAGCCAGTTCTTCACCCGGGCCGCCGTACGGGGGCCGAACGTCACGCGGGCGACCGACCCGTTGTACGGTACGCCGACCGCGCGGCCGGAGGAGACGACGTACGGCGGAGCTGTGTCGGCATCGTCGACCGGTGCGAGGACGGACACCTCGTGCCCGAGGGCGAGCAGCGCCTCGGCGAGGTCGCGGACGTGGTTCTGCACCCCGCCGGGCGTACCCAGCGAGTACGGGCACACCACGCCGATCCTCACACCTGGATTCTTACTGGTCGAGGAAGATCCGCTGCAGCATGTGCCAGTCGCCGGGGTGCTCGGCGATCCCCGCGGCGAACGCGTCGGCGCACCGCTGGGTCATCGCGGCCGTGCCGCCGTCCGGCTCGATCGCGTCGTGGAACGTGATCACCAGCTCGGGTCCGTCGTAGTGCAGGGTCGCCGGAATCAGCGGCGCGCCCGTCTTGAGGCTCAGCGCGGCCGGCCCGGCCGGCATCCGCGACGGGCGGCCGAAGAACGTCACCGGGACGCCGCGCTCGGACAGGTCCCGATCGGCCACCAGGCAGACGAATCCGCCCGCCCGCAGCCGGTCCGCGAGTACCGCCGTCGGGTCCTCGTCGCCGCCGGTGAGCGGCAGCACCTCCATGCCGAGCTTCTTGCGGTACTCGATGAAGCGGTCGAACAGGGACTCCGGCTGCAGGCGCTCCGCGACCGTCGACACCGGCATCCCGGTCAGGCCGGCCCAGGCGCCCGCGTGGTCGTAGTTCGCCAGGTGCGGCAGCGCGCAGATCACACCCTGCCCGGCGGCGTACGCGTCCCGCAGCAGCTTCTCGTTGACCGTCCGCACCCGGCCGACGATCTGCTCGTCGGACCATTCCGGCAGCCGGAACGCCTCCTGCCAGTAGCGCAGGTACGAGCGCATCCCGGCCCGGGTCAGCGCGTCCAGCTCGGCGTCGGTGGCCTCCGGGCGTACGGCGGCCAGGTTGCCGCGCAGCCGCCGTACGCCGCGGCTGTTGCGGGCGTAGGTACGGTCGGCCGCCTTCGTGAACAGCCAGGTCACGGTCCGCTCGGGCAACCGCCGTACCAGGGTCCAGGCGAGCGCGAACGCCAGGTCGACGGCCCGCTGCCGGGCGGCGGCCATCAGGACTCGAGGTCGTTCTTCGCCGGGTCGGACATGACCTGTTTGCGGACCGAGAGCGAGCGCTGGATCACCGTGATCGTGCTCGCGACGGCGACGTACCAGATCACCAGCTCGAGCAGGATCGGCAGGTCGAAGACGTCCGAGAAGAACGCCAGGATCAGCGTGAACACCAGCCGGTCGGCGCGCTCGGCGAGACCGCCGCTGGCCTTCAGGCCGAGGCTCTCCGCCTTGGCCCGCGCGTACGACGTGACCGCGCCCATGACCAGCGCCCACAGCGTCACCGCGGCCATCAGGGTGGAGTCGCCGGCCCGCGAGTTCGCGTAGTACATCACGAGGCCGCCGTAGATCGCGCCGTCGGCGATCCGGTCCAGCGTCGAGTCGAGGAACGAGCCCCATTTCGAGGACGTCCCCGAGGTCCGGGCCATGTGGCCGTCGATCAGGTCGGAGAACACGAACAGCGTGATCACCACGACGCCGATCCACAGCTGCCCGCGCGGGAAGAAGATCAGCGCACCGGCGGACACCCCGATGGTGCCGACGAGCGTGACCATGTCGGCGGTCACGCCGAGCTTGAGCAGGAGGGTGGCGATCGGCGTGATCACCTTGGTCCAGAACTGCCGGAATCTGTTAAGCATGGCAGCGCGATCGTAGTTCACCAGGATCACCATCAGGTGAAGAGGCACGGCTTTCGGCCTGCGGTGAAGCCTCCCAGGCGCGATGCTGGGTCTGGAGGAGGTGACGCATGCCACGACGACTGGCCGGTGCGCTCGTTCTCCTGCTCCTCACCAGCGGGTGTGCGGTGGCTCAGCGCGCGAACGGCACAACGCCGCGGCCCGCGCTGCCCACCACGGTGGTCCCGACCGCGGTCGCTCCCCCACAGGCCGAGGGCCTCGACGGTACGGCGGGAGCGCCCGGACCGCAGGTGTGTACGGCGATCTCCCGGACGCTGGCAGCCCGGCTGAATCATCCCGTCGCCGCGAAGCCGAACGCGTGGAACGACGGCGGCCTCCCCGCGATGGACCTGTGCACGCTGCTCGTCGACGGGCGCGCGGTCACGATCGGTGTCAGCGCCCTGCCGAGCCGGCCGGACTCGCTCGTCCGGCTGATGAAGGGCGCCGGCGGGGTGGACTCGCTGCCCGAGCTCGGACCGGAGGCCCTGATCGGCGAGTCCCGCCTGGTGTTCCACGCCGACGGCCACGCGGTCCGGGTCACGCCGGCCGGCGGTATCGACCTCGGTACGCCGGACGGCATCAACCGGGCCACGGCCGTCGCGATCGCCGAGGCCGCGCGGGACGCCGTACCGCGGAGTCTGCGGCCCGCGCGTCAGGTCGACGAGACGTGCCAGCTATCCAACTCGGCGGCCGAGCGGTTCGTCCGCGCGCAGGTGCAACTGCGACGCGACTACCGCGTGAAGGGCGCCCTCACGTGCATCTGGGGAACCCGCGACGCCACGGTCTCGATCGTCGAAGCCTTCGGCCAGAAGACGATCCCCGAAACCCAGCAGATCCCCCCACCCCAGTTCGCCCCACTGGGCGACCCCGGCTACTACCTCCCCGAAACCCCCGAACTCGTCTTCCGCCAGGGCCGCCGAGTAGTCCGCGTCACCGCCCTCACCGACCCACCCCAGCCGGTAAGCCTCGACACCCTGACGACGTTGGTCGACCCAATGCTCCCGTTGTTCCTGCGCTGACCTACGGCCAGGACTTCGCGAGCAGTGCCCGGGTGTCGGTGAGGAGTTGCGGGAGGACCTTGGTACCGGCGATCACCGGCATGAAGTTCATGTCGCCGGACCACCTGGGCACCACGTGCTGGTGAAGGTGCGCGGCGATTCCGGCGCCGGCGATGTCGCCCTGGTTCATGCCGATGTTGAAGCCGTGCGCTCCGGAGACGGCGCGCACGGCCTGCATCGCCTGCCGGGTGAGGGTCGCGACGTCGGCGACCTCCTGGTCGGTCAGCTCGGTGTAGTCGGCGACGTGCCGGTAGGGCACGACCATCAGGTGGCCCGGGTTGTACGGGTACAGGTTCAGGACGGCGTACGCCGACTCGCCGCGATGCACGATCAGCGCGTCCGCGTCCGCCAGCCCGGGGAGCCGGCAGAACGGGCAGCCGGAGCCGGCCGCCGAACTGGTCGGCTTGTTCTCCCCCTCGATGTACGCCATCCGGTGCGGCGTCCACAGCCGCATGAACGCATCCGGCACCCCGACACCGCCCTGCCGCACCAACTCGTCCGGCGCGTACGGCGAGTCGGGGTGTTCGGTCATACCTGGACGCGCTTTTCGACCGACTCGACGATCTCCGCGACCGCGTCCGCGATCGGTACGCCGTTGTGCTGCGAGCCGTCGCGGTACCGGAACGAAACGGACGCCATGGCCACGTCGTCGTCGCCGGCGATCAGCATGTACGGCACCTTGGACTTCTGCGCGTTCCGGATCTTCTTCTGCATCCGGTCGTCGGAGGCGTCGATCTCGACCCGGATGCCCTGCGCCTTCAACTGCTTGGCGACCTCGAGCAGGTAGTCGACGTGCCCGTCCGTGATCGGGATGCCGATCACCTGGACCGGGGCCAGCCACGGGGGGAAGGCGCCCGCGTAGTGCTCGGTCAGTACGGCGACGAACCGCTCGATCGAGCCGAACAGGGCCCGGTGGATCATCACCGGCCGCTGCCGGGAACCGTCCGGCGCGGTGTACTCCAGGCCGAACCGCTCCGGCAGGTTGAAGTCCAGCTGGATCGTCGACATCTGCCAGGTCCGGCCGATCGCGTCCTTGGCCTGGACGGAGATCTTCGGGCCGTAGAAGGCCGCGCCGCCCGGGTCCGGGACCAGCTCGAGACCGGAGCCCTCGGCAACTTCCCGGAGCGTCTCGGTGGCCTCCTCCCAGACCTCGTCGGAGCCGACGAACTTGTCCGGGTTCTTGGTCGAGAGCTCGAGGTAGAAGTCGTCCAGGCCGTAGTCGGCGAGCAGGCCGAGCACGAAGGTCAGCAGGTTCCGCAGCTCGTCGCGCATCTGCTCACGGGCGCAGTAGATATGCGCGTCGTCCTGGGTGAAGCCGCGGGGCCCGGGTCATGCCGTGCACGACGCCGGACTTCTCCAGCCGGTACACGGTGCCGAACTCGAACAGCCGCAGCGGCAGCTCCCGGTACGACCGGCCGCGGGCCGCGAAGATCAGGTTGTGCATCGGGCAGTTCATCGGCTTCAGGTAGTAGTCCTGGCCCTGCTTGCGGATCTGCCCGTCCGCGCCGCGCTCCTCGTCCAGGTGCATCGGCGGATACATGCCGTCGGCGTACCAGTCCAGGTGCCCGGAGGTCTCGAACAGCTGCGCCTTGGTGATGTGCGGCGAGTAGACGAACTCGTAGTCGTCCTCGACGTGCCGCTGCCGGGAGTAGTCCTCCATCACCTTCCGCAGCACGCCGCCCTTGGGGTGGAAGACCGCGAGGCCGGAGCCGATCTCGTCGGGGAAGCTGAACAGGTCGAGCTCGGTGCCGAGCTTGCGGTGGTCCCGCTTGGCGGCCTCCTCCAGGCGGGTCAGGTACGCCTTCAGCTCGTCCCTGGTCTCCCACGCGGTGCCGTAGATGCGCTGCAGCTGCGGGTTCTTCTCGCTCCCCCGCCAGTACGCCGCCGCCGTCCGCATCAGCTTGAAGTTGCCGAGGTACCCCGTGGCCGGGACGTGCGGGCCGCGGCACAGGTCCTTCCAGGCGACGCTGTCGTCGCGGCGGACATTGTCGTAGATCGTCAGCTCACCGCCGCCGACCTCGACCGACGCGCCCTCGGCGTCGTCCGCGGCCGAGCCCTTGATGCCGATCAGCTCGAGCTTGTACGGCTCCGAGGCCAGCTCGGTGCGCGCGTCGTCGTCGCTGACCACCCGGCGGCTGAACCGCTGCCGCTCCTTGATGATCTGCTGCATCTTCTTCTCGAGCTTGGTCAGGTCCTCCGGCGTGAACGGCGTCGGTACGTCGAAGTCGTAGTAGAACCCGTTCTCCACCGGCGGGCCGATGCCGAGCTTGGCCTCCGGGAACACGTCCTGCACGGCCTGCGCGAGCACGTGCGCGGTCGAGTGCCGGATGATCGCGCGGCCGTCCGCGGACGCCGCCTTGACCGGCTCGATCCGGTCGCCGTCCGCGACCACCCGGGAGAGGTCGCGCAGCTCACCGTTGACGCGGGCGGCGATGGCGGAGCGGTCCTGGCCGAAGATCGCGGCGAACAGCTCCCCGATCGTCGTCGTCTCGGTCACACTCCGCTCAGCCTCGCCCTCGACGCCGACCAGCTGGACCTTGACTTCCGACACGTTCACTCCTCGGTTCGTGCGTGACCGGCCGAATTACCGGCCACGAAGCAGATGGTATCGACCCCGCTGACCTCCACCCCGCGCCACCACCCCCGCCAGCCCCGGGCACAACCCTCCAGGTCAGGGGATATCGCTTCAAGTGGAGGGTTGCCCCCTCATATTTTGAGGGGGCAACCCTCCAGTCGAAGGGGCAAGCTCCTTAGCGCGGGGTGTTCGGCGCGGGGTGTTCGGCGCGGGGTGTCAGCGCGGAGTGTTCAGGGCGATCGTGATCTGCTCGGAGACCTTGGCGGCCAGCTCCAGGGCGGCGCGGCGGGTGGCCGGCTGCAGGGCGGAGTGGTCGAGCGGGCCTTCGGCGGCGATGTGCATGTCGGTCGGGATGTCGATGACCGCGGCCGCGCGGGACTCGAAGTACGGCCGGAGCTGCTTCTCGACGTCCCTGTTCACGTCGCCGGGGCCGTTCGAGACCGCGATCACCGCGCGGCGGATCAGCCGCTGCGCCTCGGGGCCCTGGTTGTCGAGCTCCTCCAGCATCTGCACGGCGGCCGCGCAGGACAGGCTCTTCCACTTGATCGGGATGACGAGGGCGTCGGCCGCCTTCATCGCTTCGCGCCAGTTGCTGGAGCCCTCGTTGTTCCCGGTGTCGATCACGAGCACCTTGTAGAACCGGCTCAGCAACCGGTGCACCAGGTCGAAGTCCTTCGCCTCGATCTGCGCGTACGTCGTGGTCGCCGACGTCAGCACGTCGTACTGACCGGACACCTGGTGCCGCAGGTACGCCGCGACGTCGCCGAGCCGGGCGTCCGGCTGAGTCAGCATCGGCATCGCCTGCAGCATGTCCGTGACGGTGGACCGCGAGTTCGTGTCGTGGGTGCGCAGGTGCATGTTGCCGCGCAGCTCGTTGTTGTCCCAGGCCACGACACCGCCGCCGCGGGCCTGGCCGAGCGCGCCGGACAGCAGCAGCGTCGTCGGCGTCTTGCCGGAGCCGCCCTTCGGGTTCGCGATGACGATCGTCACCGGGCGGCGGAAGGCCGTCGCGGCGATCGCGCGGGCGAGCCGCTCGGAGCGCTCCGTCGTACCGGGACGCAGCTTCAGCATGCTCCGGACGCCGCGCTCGGCGGGAGCCTCGCGCGGCAGCGGCAGCGCCTGAATCAGGTCGTCGGTACGGAACGACAGGTTCTGCGGCGGCTGCTGCTGGGCCTGCTGGCCGGGGATGCCCTGCGGGAAGAAGTGCTGCGCGGCCGGCGAGAGCGGCTGACTGCCCTGACCAGGCTGCGGGTTCTGCTGGTTCTGCGGTGTCTGCGGTGTCTGGGGAGCCGGGGGGAACTGGCCGGACTGCGGGGCCTGCTCCTGACCGGCGTTCTGGAACGAGCCGCCGCCGAACACCGGGGCGTCCGGCTGGGGACTCGCAGGCTCGTCCGTCGTCGTGGTCTCCGGCTCCGGGTCGGCCTCGTCGTCCTGCGGCTCCGGCTGGCTCCACGAGGACGCGGCAGAGTCCGGCACCGGCTGCGTCCAGGAGGGGGCCGGCTGGCTCTGTTGCGGCTGGGTCCACGGCGCGGGCTGGTCGACCGGCTTGGCCGCCGGTCCGGACCAGGAGTCGCCCGGGAAGTCGTCGGACAGTGCGTCCGGCTGCTGCGCCGAGTACTCAGGGTCCTCGGCGTTCCCCGTGGTCTCCTCGACGGCCTCGCCGTCGTCCGGCTGGGTCCAGGAGGGGGTCGGCTGCCACATTCTCCGGACCTCGGCCGCCGCCGCTTCCCGGTCCTTGTGCTGTCCGGAGTTGTGCGAGTCGGTCACGACCTGGATCCCCGATTCTGTCAGAGGGGGCGGGTGGCCCCTGGAGCTTGTTCTGGGTACTTGTTCTCGGTACGCCGGAGGTGAGGTCTCCGGGAGGGGTCCACTATCCCACGACCGAGTGTCCTCACCACGTCACCACCCGGAGCCGTCCGGTGACGGTTCCGCAACCAGTATCCAGGCTCACCAGGACCATGCGTCCCGGTGAGCTGGTCACACCTGCCGGCGCTCGGCGTCGATCAGCTCGAACGGTACGTACGAGAGGCTCGGCACCTGCTCACCGCGCAGTTGTGCGAGCAGGAGGTCGACGGCGCGGCGGCCCATCTCGGTCTGGTTCTGTCTGACGTGCAGGTACGGCGGTCCGCCGATGGAGTCGCCCGGTGAGTCGAAGCAGGCCACCACGCGGTCCCCGCCCAGCACCCGGTCGACCATGCGGGCCAGGTTGTACTCACAGGCGAAGTACGCCGTCACCTCGGGCCGGTTGGCGCGGAACGCGCGGATGGTGTCCAGGTCCGCCCGCACGCTCTCCGTCGTAGTCGAACCCGGCAGGGTGCTCCGCAGGTCGGTCAACTCGTACGGCTGGCCGCGCTCGCCGAACGCGGTACGGAAGCCTTCCAGCCGGTCCTCGATGGACGAGGTGTTCACGGGCGGTGGCGAGACGAACGCGATGTGCTCATGCCCGTGGTCCAGCAGCCGGGTGGTCAGTGCCCGCGCCGCGGCGACGTTGTCGGTCAGTACGGCGGACACCGGGATCCCTGACAGGTGGCGGTCCACCAGCACTACCGGGAACCCGTCCAGCACCTGGCGGAGCAGGCTGGCGTTGTAGAAGTCCCCGTGTACCGGGAACACGATCAGCCCGTCCACAGCGGCCACCAGCGAGTCGACGGCCTTCTCTTCATCGGTCTGACGCCCGTGGGTACGCCGTACCACCAGGTGCGCGCCGTACTCCGCGCAGCGTTCCTCGATCGCGTTCAGCAGGTCCAGCCCGTACGCCTCGGACATGTCCGGGACGATGAGCGCCACGGACCGCGCCTCCCGCCGCTGCGCCGGCCGGAGCGGGACGCTCAGGTCGGTGAGGTCAGGCAGCCGCCGTACGACGAACGTGCCTTTGCCGCGGACCCGCTCCACCAGACCGGCCTCCCGCAGCACCTCCAGGGCACGCTTGGAGGTGATCCGGCTGACGCCGAACTGCGCCGCCAGCTCCATCTCCGACGGCACCCGGTCCCCCGGCCGGAGCGCACCACGGCGCAGCTGCTCCAGCACATGAGCGCAGATCCGCTCGTACAGCAGTGTCACGAAGTCGCCACCTCACCTGTCCTCTTGACATATCCAATCATCCCGCCGGAACTGTCGGCGGTGGCGGACGTCGACGCTCACGGGCCGGGTCCTGCTTCTCGATCGCGCCACCGAACCTCGCTTCCTGCCCTGGTCGCGGCCCGCTTCGACTGACACCATGCCGCCATGACCCGCCCAGCAGTGCCTGCCTTCGCGGCCCGGCCGGTAGCGGCCGTCGCAGTCCTGGTCGGCGTCGTACTCACCGCGCTGTCCGGCCGCTACGGCTACCACCGCGACGAGTTGTACTTCATGGTCGCCGGCCGGCACCTCGGCTGGGGGTACGTCGACCAGCCGCCGCTGACGCCGTTCATCGCGCGCGTGTCGACCACGATCTTCGGCGACACCGTGATGGGTCTGCGGGTGCTGTCGACGCTGAGCAGCGTCGCGACGATCGTCGTGGTCGCGCTGCTCGCCCGGGAGTTCGGCAGCGCGCGGCGCGGTCAGGTGCTCGCGGCCGTCTGCGCCGCGGTCTCCGGGTTCGTGCTCGGGGTCGGGCACATGGTGTCGACGGCGACGTACGACCTGCTGGCCTGGATGCTGATCGCGCTGTTCGCGGTGAAGCTGCTGCAAACGCGGGACGGCCGATGGTGGCTCGCCCTGGGGCTGACGGCCGGGATCGCGTTGGAGAACAAGTACCTTGTGGTGCTGCCGATCGGCGCACTGCTGGTGTCGTTGCTGATCGTCGGTCCGCGGAGCGTGCTGCGGTCCTGGTGGGTGCTCGCGGGCTTGGCTGTCGCAGGGCTGATCGCCTTGCCGAACGTGGTGTGGCAGTTCCAGCACGACTGGCCGCAGCTCAAGGTCGCGGGCGGGATCAGTGCCGACGACGGCACCGAGAACCGGATCATGTTCGTCCCGCTGCAGATCCTTCAGCTGTCGCCGTTCCTGGTCGCGGTCTGGGTCGCCGGGTTCCGCCGCATCTGGCGTTCGTTGCCTTGGGCCCGTGCTGTGGCGCTCGCCTACCCGGTGCTGTGCGTCGCCGTACTCGCCGTCGGCGGGAAGTCGTACTACGCGCTGCCGTTGCTGCTCGTACTCGTCGCGGCGGGGTGCGAGCCGACGCTGCGGTGGGTCGAACGGCGGCGACGTACGGCGGTCGTCACGTTGGTACTGACCGCATTGTCGTCGGCGTTATTCACGCTGCCGGTGCTGCCGGCGTCGGCGGCGGACCTCGTCATACCGGTGAACAAGGAGCAGGGCGAGCAGATCGGCTGGCCCTCGTTCACCGATGCGGTGGCTGCCGCGTGGCACCAGGTGCCGGCGGATCAGCGTTCCACCGCGACGATCGTGACCGGCAACTACGGGGAGGCCGGGGCGCTCGTTCGGTACGGTCCCGCCCGCGGGCTGCCGATGCCGTACTCCCCGCACATGAGCTTCTGGGAGTGGGCCCGGCCGCCGGACTCCAGCACCGGGCCGGTACTGCTCGTCGAAATCGAACGGACGCCGATCTTCGAGAAGTACTTCCGCGACTGCAACCAGGTCGGCACCGTACACAGCATCGTTTCGAACGACGAGGACGGCACCGCGCTGGTCCTGTGCGCGGCACCGGCCGAGCCGTGGTCCGCGCTCTGGCCGAAGATCCGCCAGTACTACTGAGCGCCCACTGCGGCGCGGGCTTCCAGCTCGCTGGATCGTGGTCGTCAGGTGCGGGCCGATCACGTGCACGGGATCCTCGTCGTAAATCCGGTAGCCCTCAGCTGAACCCGACCGCTAACGTCCCCGAATGGAGCTCACCACCCCAAGGCTCACCCTCCGCTGGCCCGTCGAGTCCGACTTCCAGATGCTCTGCGAACTCTGGACCGACCCCCGAGTAGCCCGCTTCATGGACGACTACGGCCCCCGCGACATCCCGTCCGTCCGCGAATGGCTGGACCTCCACGCCGGCGGCACCAGCCGAAACGGCACCCACCTCCAGCTGATCCTCACCCACCACACCACCCCTGTCGGCTGGCTAGGCCTAGGCGAAAGCAACTCCCCCATCGCCGCCTGGAGCTTCGGCTACGCCATCCACCCCGCCCACCGCTCCCACGGCTACGCAACCGAAGCCCTGACCGCGGCCCTCACCCACTGCCACACCCACCTGTCAGTCCCCACCCTGTGGGGCGAATGCCACCCACCCAACACCGCCTCAGCCCACGTAATGCTCACCGCCGGCCTGCAAGAACTCTCCCCCACCCCCACCAGCCGCCGCTTCCTCTACACCCCAACAACCCACCAGCCCCTCCCACAGCCCACGACCTAACCCCACCACCTCATCCCCTACACCCCACCCACGGGGCAGGCCCCACGCCGCAACCCCCAACTCCGCCACAGCTACCGGACCGCCACGCCATCACAATCCACGCAACCGGCCCTACCTCACGCCTACCGCACCCCATCCCACGCAAATTGTGATGGCCTGGCGATCCGCCCCAACCAGCCCACCCCACCCGAGCCACCCGCCCACCGCGGGAGCCGAGCGAAGCGAGGTCACCCGCAGAACGTCCACCCGTGCAGTAGGCAACTACCGGCCCAACACAAGGTGATCCACCCGCCCGACCCCGACGTACACGGGTACGCAAACCACACACCCGACCTAGTACGTGCATGAGCGAGGTCGCGGCGGGGCACTACGACGACCCGGCCGGTGAGCCAACCGCCGGGGCCGACCCAAGCAGGTGAACCAACAGCGCAACCCGACCCAAGCCGCCGAGCGAAGCGAAGGCGTAGGGGGTGCGGGTGGCGGAGCCCCCGCAACGCGGCAAGCGAAGCGCAGCCGCACAAATAACGAAGGCGACGAGGTCAGCGCACGCAGTGCGCGACACACGTCGCCCATCGCCTTCGTGGACGATACTGGGATCGAACCAGTGACCTCTTCCGTGTCAGGGAAGCGCGCTACCGCTGCGCCAATCGTCCAAAACCGGAACCATCAGAATACCCTGAGGTTCTCGAGGTGGAGACGGGATTCGAACCCGTGTACACGGCTTTGCAGGCCGTTGCCTCGCCTCTCGGCCACTCCACCACTGAGAGCCGAACCCTCTCCGAGCGGACGACCGGGTTCGAACCGGCGACCTCAACCTTGGCAAGGTTGCGCTCTACCAACTGAGCTACGTCCGCAGTGCGACCGGGCTTTTCCGTCCCTCGGCGCGAAAAGAACATTAGCCCATCTCCGCCCGAGTTCAAAAACGGGGGCCTCCGCCGTCGACGTACGGTCATCAACTGCTCACCTTCGAAGGGCCGCGCTGCGCCGGATCAACTGCGCACTAAGGTGTTCCGCGGAAGGAGCACCACATGCGTATCTGGCTCAACGGCGCCCTGCTGGACGACGCGGCGACGGTCTCGCCGCTGGATCACGGGCTGACCACCGGTGACGGCGTCTTCGAGACGATCAAGATCGAGGACGGCAAGCCGTTCGCGGTACGCCGGCACCTGGACCGCCTGGTCCGCTCGGCGGTCGGGCTCGGTCTGCCGACGCCGGACGTGACCGCGATCGAGGGCGGCATCGACGCGGTGATCGCGGCCGACCCCGGCATCCCGTTCGGCCGGCTGCGGATCACGTACACCGGCGGCGTCTCCCCGCTCTCGTCCGACCGCGGCACCTCCGGCCCGACGATCCTGGTCGCGACGCAGGCGATCAAGCGCCCCGCCGCGACCTCCGCGATCGTCACGGTCCCCTGGGTCCGCAACGAGCGCAGCGCGGTCGCCGGCCTGAAGACCACGTCGTACGCCGAGAACGTCCGCGCGCTCGCCTACGCGAAGGAGCGCGGCGGCAGCGAGGCGATCTTCGCGAACACGATCGACGACCTGTGTGAGGGCACCGGGTCGAACATCTTCTGCGTGTACGACGGTGAACTGGTCACGCCGACGCTCGCGTCGGGCGCACTCGCCGGGGTGACCCGGGCGCTGGTGCTCGAGTGGTTCGGCGGCGTCGAGTGCGACGTACCGCTGGCGAAGCTGTCCGAGGCCGAGGAGATCTTCCTCACATCGACAACGCGTGACGTCCAGGCGATCCAGCGTGTCGACGACCGCGAACTGCCCGCGCCCGGCGTGATCACGGCGCAGGTCGCGAAGATCTTCGCCGAGCGTTCGGCGCAGGACCTCAATCCCTGACGGTCGCGGACCTCAGGCACTGACCAACCCGCCGGAGAACAGCCAGTACGGCGCCGGTCAGGCGGCGGCCTGTCGCTGACGGCGAGGTTGGTCAGTGGTGCAGGTCCGCGTCCGGCTACTCCCCCGATGCCTTGCGGCGTTCGCGGTACGCCGCAACGTGCAGGCGGTTGCCGCACGTCCGCGCATCGCAGTACCGCTTCGAACGGTTCCGGGAGAGGTCGATCAGGGCGTCGTCGCAGTCCGGCGCCTCACAGCGGCGGAGGCGTTCACGTTCGCCGGCCGAGATCACCTGAGCAAGCGCGATCCCGCACTCCACCGTGATCCGGCAGGCCAGCGACGCACCCGCCCGGGAATAGTGGATGTGCCACGGGTGCCCGTCGTGGTTCGTGAGCCGCGGAGTCGACGTACCGCGGGCGATGATCGCGTTGATCATCGTCGCCGCCGACGCGTCGGCATCGGTCGTGAACACCGGCGCGAACAGCGGCCGCAGATCGCGGACCTCGGCCAGGTCCTTCTCCGACAACGAGTCGACCGCGCTGAACTCCCGTTCCTGGACGAACTTCTCCAACTCCTCAAGAGTCTCCAGCGAATCGACCTGGCTGTTCGGTCCGGGCAGGGTGTTGACGAGCCGGACCAGCGTCCCGAGCGCCTGCTCGGTGTCGTGCGAGAAAGTCACAATCACGTCTCCAACGCGACGGGATCTCCGTCCTGACCCAAGAGTAGCCCGGCCCGATTAGATCAGGCGCCTCATCATGCGCTAAGGTTTCACCCGCAACACCACATCAGAAACACCAGCACCACGCTGGGCGATTGGCGCAGTGGTAGCGCGCTTCGTTCACACCGAAGAGGTCACTGGTTCGAACCCAGTATCGCCCACGACAGTCGACAGGCGACGTGTGTCGCGCACTGCGTGCGCTGACCTCGTCGCCTTCGTTATTTGTGCGGCTGCGCTTCGCTTGCCGCGTTGCGGGGGCTCCGCCACCCGCACCCCCTGCGCCTTCGCTTCGCTCGGCGGCTGGGTCGGGTCGCGCTGTCGGTGCACCTGCTCGGGTCGGGTCGCGCTGTTGGCTCACCTGCTTGGGTCGGGTCGCGCTGTTTGCGCACCGGCGGGGGGCGGGTTGAACTGTTTGCTCACCTGCGTGGGCCGGGTTGCACCGTCTGCTCACCCGCGGAGGGCGGGTTGAACTGTCTGCTCACCTGTGTGGGGGCGGGTTGCGCTGTTGGCTTAGCCGCGTGTGTCAGGTCCGGCGGTTAGCTCGCCGCCCGTGGGGTTCGCGGTGGTTCAGCAGGGGACGCCCCATCGAGGGCGCCGGTGTGCCTTCCGGATCGCGCTTCGGGTTTGGCGACCTTGAGGTTGGATGACATAACGGTTAGGGTCTGCATAACCGTTATGTGGAGGTTGCGGTGCGGCAGGAAGTGTTGTTGGCGTTGCTGGCCAAAGAGCCGTCGCAGGGGTATCAGTTGCGGGCTCGGCTGAACGACGCGTTGGGTTCGTTCGGTGCGGAGCTGAATGACGGGCAGATCTATGTGCCGTTGGGCCGGTTGCAGAGGGCCGGCCTGGTCACGGCTGACGGGTCGCGATCGCGGGAGCGCGCAGACCGCAAGGTGTACTCGTTGACCGCGGCAGGACAAAGCCGGGTTGGTGAGTGGCTGAGCGAGGTGAGCTGGCCGAAGCCTGACGTGGCTGAGTTCCATCTGAAGCTGATCGCCGCCGCGACCGCCGGCTTGGCTGACCCGGTGGCGATCATCGATGCCCAGCGGCGTGAGTTGTTGCGCCTGTTGCGGGAGGCGCAGGACGCGGCGATGGCCGAGGTGGAGGGCTCGTCGGCGTCGCTGCTCCTGGAGGGGATCGCGCTGCGGCTTCAGGCGGACGTGCGCTGGCTGGAGGCCTGCGAGGGCGCTTGGTCCAAACCACGGAACAAGGGGAGTACGTCGTGACCGTCGCCGTTGACCACCCACCTGTCGTCGCCCGCGGATTGAGCAAGATCTACGGGCGTGAAGGTGGGTTGGTGCGCGCCGTCGACGCGGTCGATCTCGAGGTTGCCGAGGCCGAGACAGTGGCGGTGATGGGCCCCAGCGGATGCGGAAAGTCCACCTTGCTGCAGATGCTGGGTGGGCTGGACCGCCCCAGTTCGGGGGAGGTCTGGCTCGCTGGCCGTCGCATCGACGACACGAGCGAGCGGGAGTTGGCGCGCCTGCGGCGCGGCGTCGTGGGGTTCGTGTTCCAGGCGTTCCAGCTGATGGATGAGCTCACCGCCCAGGAGAACGTCGAGTTGCCGGCGCTGCTGGCCGGACGCACTCCGCGCCTGGCCCGCCGGCGGGCTGCCGAGTTGCTCGACAGCGTCGGGTTGGCCGACCGGGCGGCCCATCTGCCCTCGGCGCTGTCGGGCGGTCAGCGCCAGCGGGTCGCGATCGCCCGGGCGTTGGTGAACGACCCGCTGGTGGTGCTGGCCGATGAGCCCACCGGCAATCTCGACAGCGCGGCCACCCTCGACGTACTCAAGCTGTTCAGGCAGCTACGCGCGAGCGGACAGACATTGGTGATCGTCACCCATGACGAGCGAGTGGCGGCCACCGCGGACCGGCTGATCTCCATGCGTGACGGCGCGTTCGTGGACCAGACACACCTGACCGGCGGCACCACCGGTCGGCTGGCCGGACTGGCTGGACTGGACTGGCTGGCTGGTCTGGACGGGCTGGACGGCTGATCGGAATGGGGAGAGCCTTTCTGTTCGGCCGTCTGGCCGCCAAGGACCTGCGCCGGCACCTGTCCGAGGCGGTACTGCTGTTCTTGGTCATCGCCGCCGCCGCGGCCACGCTGACGATGGGGCTCGTCCTGCACGGCGAAACCAGCAATCCGTACGACACGACCCAGGCCGCAACCAACGGCCCCGACGCGGTCGCCAACCTCTCCCCCACACTCTCGGACAGCGGCTCTGTCCGTGCGAATGCGAACCCGGCGGATCTCGCAGCGCTCGAAAGTGCACCAGGGGTCGTCGGGCACAGCGGGCCCTACCCGACGACCTTCGCGTTGCTCGACGCGCGCGGCATGAGGACGAGCGCCATGGTGGAAGGCCGCGACCTCGCGCCTGCGACGCTCGCGCAGCCCGCGCTCACCGCCGGCAGTTGGATCCGCGACGGTGGGGTGGTGATCGAGCGTAGTTTCGCCGACGCGCTGGGCGTACAGGTCGGGGACGCCATCAGTTTGCGCGGCCGGCCTTACCGGGTTGCGGGGATCGCGGTCGATGCCGCGACGGCGCCTTATCCGCACGTGTGCGCCGGGGGCTGGTGCGACGTGATCTATCGCCCGTCCGTCGCGAAAGATCAGATCTCGCAGTACCAGCCCGGCGTCATCTGGCTGCCGCGCTCCGACGCAGTCGATCTCGCCGCACCTGACATCGGACTCTCGTACCTGCTGAACCTGAAGCTGACCGACCCTGCTCAGGCTCCGGCGTTCGCCGCCTCGCGTACCCACACCTCGTCGCCGGGATCACCCGTGGTGATCAAATCCCGCCAGGAAATCTCCACCGATGCCGCCAAGTTGGTGCGTGGCCCTCACACGGTCCTGCTCGTCGGTAGTGGGCTGTTGATTCTGCTCGCCCTGGCCAGTGTCACCGTTCTCGTCGGCGGCCGCCTGGCCGAACAGACCCGGCGGGTCGGGCTACTCAAAGCGGTCGGCGCCACCCCAGGGACTGTGGCGATCCTGCTGCTCGTCGAACATCTCGCCGTGACCCTCGTCGCGGCGGCTGCGGGCCTGGCGATCGGCTGGGACCTCGCGCCCCTGCTCACCAGCCCCGGAGCCGGGCTGCTCGGCGCGCCCGGCACCCCACCGATCACCGTGTCGACCGTCGCTGCCGTTGTCGGTGTCGCGCTGGCGGTTGCCGCGCTGGCGACGGTTACGCCTGCGCTGCAGGCAGCGCGGACCAGCACCGTGAACGCCCTCGCCGACACTGCCCGCCCACCAAGGCGAAGCACAGTGGTCAACGCCCTCTCGACCCATCTGCCCGTACCACTGCTCTTAGGCGTACGACTCGCCGCCCGGCGACCCCGCCGCCTCGCCCTGAGCACGCTGAGCGTGACCGTCACCGAGGCCGGCATCATCGCGATCGTCATGGAACACGCCCGCCTCGGCGGAACCTCCGGGCTGGTCAACCCGCAGAACCAGCGGATGACCCAAGTCATGCTCGTCATCACCGTCATGCTGATCGCGCTGGCCGCCGTCAATGCCGTCCTCATCACGTGGGCCACCGTTTTCGACGCCCGGCGCGCGTCGGCCCTCGCCAGGGCGCTCGGCGCTACCCCTCAGCAGGTCACCGCTGCGCTCATCGCGGCCCAGCTTGTCGCGGTCCTGCCCGGCTCCGTGCTCGGTGTCCCACTCGGTATGGGACTGCTCAAGGTGGTAACCACGTCCGGGGATGCCTACAAGCTCGTGCCCAGCTGGTGGTTCCTTCTCGTCGTCCTCGGAACGTGGCTGGTGACAAGCGCCCTCATTGCCATCCCCGCTCGGTTCGGCGGCCGGCTCCCCACAGCGCGAATCCTCCGAGCCGAGCTCAGCTGACTGACGAGGCTTGGTCCCGCACAGGAGTTCACCTGGTTCAGGTGTGGCGCGGCGACAGGATTGCCGGGCGCGCTTGGGAAAGCGCGGTGGGGGTGAGTTCTACGACGTCGGTACAGGTCGGGTCGGCGCATTCGCAGTCGAAGGTGATGGGGGTGGTTCGGTTGCGGGCGTGGGCTTGAACCACCAGTTGGTTGTTGCTGGTGCGGATGAAGGACTGGCGGGTGGGGGTGTCGGGGGTGGGGTGGGCGGTCAGCAGCGGAGCGAAGTGTTGTTCCAGGGCGTTCAGTGTTTGGGGGATGGTTTGGTTGTCGACGTTGATGACTGTCGCGGTGGTGCCTGCCAGCTGGTCGTTGATCAGTTGCCAGCCCCAGATGAGGCCCTCGTGGTTCGCGCCGGGGTTTCGTTCGTGGAGCCTTGCCAGTTGTTCGGGTTTGGAGGGCATCAGCCAGACCGCGTTGGGTCCGGTGCCGGCCATGGTAGGAGTGACGAAGGCGCCTTCGACGATGGTGGGGGCGTGGATGTCTTCGAGGATCATCGGGCCGCGGTCGAAGGCTCCGGGGCCGGCGCCCAGCTCGTGGAGGCCGGCGGCGGCTGCACGTTGCTCGTGGTCGAAGGTGTGAGCGTCGACGCTGTACCAGACGTAGCCGTGCTTGCGGGCGAACAAGCGGCTGACGGTCGACTTACCGGCTGCAGCAGGCCCGCCTACCCAGAGGGCCTCGGAGGGCAACAAGTACGGCGTCATGGGCGGGACGATAGCGGCACGTCGGCTCAGTGCTTGACGAGGTCCTCGCTGAGGTTCCACAGGCGTACGGCGGACTCCGGGTCGACCGCGTGCGGGACCACGTATGACCGGACGTCCGGATCGTGGAAGTCCGTCTTTCCGACCAGGTCCAGCGGTGAGATGTCGTTGTCCTTCAGGTAGGTGCCGCCGTGCCCTTCCAGCAGCGGGCTCGTAGCGCCGAAGACAGCCGTACTCGCGCCCTGCGCCACCGTCTTCCGTTCGCGCGCGGGGTCGATGATCTGGTTGCCGTCAGCATCGACGAGGCCCATCGCCTGGTAGTCCTCCAGCGACAGCCACGGAGTGCGGGTCTCCCCCGCCTCCAGATGCGGGCCGAGGTTCGTGGTGATGACGATGCCAGGGTGCGCGGCGAAAGCGTGGATGCCGTACTGCGACCAGCGTCGCTCCAGCTCCACCGCGAAGAGCACGTTCGCGGTCTTCGACTGCCCGTACGCGCGCAGCGGGTCGTAGTCATCGGTAAACTGTGGGTCATCCCAACGAATATCGGACAGCCGGTGGCCGCCCGACGTCACGTTCACGATCCGGGCGCCGTGCGCCGCCTGGAGAGCGGGCAGCAGACCGAGCGTGAGCTGGAAGTGCCCAAGGTGGTTCGTGGCGAACTGCGACTCGTACCCGCGAGCGTCCCGGTACAGCGGGCCGGCCATGATGCCGGCGTTGTTGATCACGATGTGCAGCGGCCACCCGTTCGCCAGGTACCGCTCGGCGAAGGCGTCGATCGACCTCGGATCGAGCAGGTCGAGCTGGCTCGCCTCCACTCCGTCGATGGCCTCGAAGGCGGCGGGATTGCGAACGGCGACCGTCACGTGGGCGCCGGCCTTGCGCAGCGCCTGCGTCGCCGCCAGACCGAGGCCGCGATGGCCGCCGGTGACGATCGCGTTCTTGCCGGTCAGGTCGATGCCTGCGAGTACGTCGTCCGCGGTCGACGCGGCGGTGAATCCGGTACCGATGAGCTGTTGTCTGGTCATGCCTCCACACTGGCGCGAGTTCGGCGTACGATGAATAAGTATCCGTCCGGCTTTTCTTCGTGAGAGTACAGATGACCGATCAGTTGTCCGAGGTGTTCGAGCTCGTGGAGGTGCGCGGGCTGGTGTCCGGCGGGTTCGTGGTCCAGGGCCCGTGGGTGTCGCGCGCGACCTTTCAGGAGGCGTTCAAGTTCATCGCGATGATCGGCGGCCGCGCCCGCCTGACGACCGACGGCATCGACGCACCGATCGACCTGCTCCCGGGCGACGTCGCGATCCTCAACAACCGCACGCGGCTGGAGCTGTCCGGCGGGTCGGGCGACGGCCCCGTGCGCGAGGTCGTTCCGGTGGAGACCGGCCTCGAGCTGCTGGACGCGGACTGGGACAGCAACGACATCGTCATCGGCGGCCGCATCGATCTGAACGAGGCCGGGCGGACGCTGCTCGGCGAGGCCCTGCCGCCGGTCGCGCACGTGCAGGCCTCCCCCAGCACCGGCGCGAATCTCCGCGGCAGCCTGCACCGGTTGTTCGCCGAGGTCACCGGCCACCGGATCGGCTCCACGTTCGCGATCCGCCAGCACGCGCAACTGGTACTGCTCGAAGTCCTTCGCACGTACGTCGAACAGGCCGAGCTCCCGCCGGGCTGGCTGCGGGTCCTGACCGACGAGCGCCTCCGCCCGGCGCTCACCCTCATGCACTCGCAGCCGGACACGCTCTGGAGCCTCAACGAACTCGCGCGCGCCGCCGCCATGTCCCGCACCGCGTTCGCCGAGCGGTTCCGCACTGTCGCCGGCATGCCGCCCCGCGCGTACCTGAACCGCTGGCGCATGATGCTCGCCCAACGCGCCCTCCGCACCCTTGACGTCAGCGTGGGCTCCCTCGCGACCGAGCTGGGCTACGCCTCGGAGAGCGCCTTCAGTACTGCGTTCAAACGCGAGGTCGGCGAGTCCCCGTTGCGGTACCGCGTCAACGCCCGCGCTCAGGCCTTGTCCAACTGAGCCACCGGGTCATCCTCAAGCCGCAACTGGACAGCAGCCAGCGCCTCCTCCAGGTGGGCTACCGCCGTGCGCTGATCAGTCAGACCAGCCAGCGGCCGTCCTCCATCAGCACGCGGTCCTTGAGCTCGTTGACCTCGCGCCATGCCTGGATCTTTGTCGGCGTCACCCGGAAGAACGGGTAGGTCGGCAACGGCCGCGGGTCGAAGCCGGCCTTTGCCGCGAACGCTGCGCCCTCGGCGTCGGTCGCCTCCACCACCTCGACGGTGCCGGTTACGTGGATCACGTCGCGCACCCCGCCGAGCGTCAACTGCACCTGCGGGTTCGCGACCAGGTTGCGTGCCGTCGGGTTCGTCCGCGTCGTCGACAACAGCAACGTCCCGTCGGTCCACAGGAACGAGAGCGGCATCAGGTACGGCGTACCGTCCAGGGAGGCCGTCGACACCCACGCGTCGACATCCTTGTCCAGGCGGTCCAGGGTGTCCTGCTTGCGGGCCGCCGGCGGGCGGGGTGCTGCCGTCATCGCGTGCTCCTCCATCACATGTCGCTTTCACATGTCGCTGTCACATGCCGGTGTCACATGTCGTCCTGGGGTTCCGTCAACCGAAGTGACGGCGCTCGGCCGGACAGTGTGACAGGTGAGAGGTTGGGAGACATGACCGGGGACGACTGGCTGGCAGTACGGTTCGAGGAGAACCGGGACCGGCTGCGCGCCGTCGCGTACCGGATCCTGGGCTCCGAGCCGGAGGCCGAGGACGCGGTCCAGGAGACCTGGATCCGGCTCAGCCACAGCGACACCGACGTGATCGGCAACCTCGGCGGGTGGCTCACCACCGTCGTCGGGCGGATCTGCCTCGACATGTTGCGGACCCGTCGCGGGCGGCCCGAGCTCCCGGTCGGCGACCACTCCCCCGTGCTCGCGGACGACGGCGTACCAGATCCGGAACTCGAAGCGATCCAGGCGGACTCGGTCGGGCTGGCGTTGCTCGTGGTGCTCGAGACGCTGTCGCCGGCCGAACGGCTGGCGTTCGTGCTGCACGACCTGTTCGCCGTACCGTTCGAGGACATCGCGCCGATCATCCGGAAGTCGCCGGCCGCGGCGCGGCAGATCGCGAGCCGGGCACGGCGGCGGGTTCGCGGTACGTCGGAACCGACCGACGTGGATGTCCTGCGACAGAAGGAAGTCGTGAACGCGTTCCTCACCGCGGCACGGGAAGCGGACTTCACCGCGCTGCTCGAGGTGCTCGATCCGGAGGTCGTCGTCCGCGGGGACGCGAGCGCGGCGTCGTACGGGTCGACGATGTCGCCGTTGTCCGGTGCTGCCGAGGTCGCGCACGCGTTCAGCGGGCGGGCGCGGGCGGCGAAGCTCGTCCTCGTCGACGGGATGCCAGGCCTGGTGTGGATGCAGCGCGGCGAACCGTTGATTGTGTTCTCTTTCACGGTCGCCGGCGGGCGTGTCGCCGCGATCGACCTTCGAGGCGATCCGGAGTACCTCGAAAGCGTCGATCTCGTGACTTTGCGGGGCTGACCCGACGGCGTGGCGAGTGGACAGAACCGGTGGGATTCATAGGCCCGATGTGGCGCCTCCGAACGGCGTGAAATCCCGTTTTTGCGGACGCCGAAAGTGCGCTACTGTTCTGCTCTCGCACCGAGCGGAAACGCTCCGAGCGAAGCGCGGACGTAGCTCAGTTGGTAGAGCGCAACCTTGCCAAGGTTGAGGTCGCCGGTTCGAACCCGGTCGTCCGCTCGGAGAGGGTTCGGCTCTCAGTGGTGGAGTGGCCGAGAGGCGAGGCAACGGCCTGCAAAGCCGTGTACACGGGTTCGAATCCCGTCTCCACCTCGAGAACCTCAGGGTATTCTGATGGTTCCGGTTTTGGACGATTGGCGCAGCGGTAGCGCGCTTCCCTGACACGGAAGAGGTCACTGGTTCGATCCCAGTATCGTCCACGAAGGCGATGGGCGACGTGTGTCGCGCACTGCGTGCGCTGACCTCGTCGCCTTCGTCATTTGTGCGGCTGCGCTTCGCTTGCCGCGTTGCGGGGGCTCCGCCACCCGCACCCCCTGCGCCTTCGCTTCGCTCGGCGGCTTGGGTCGGGTCGCGCTGTCTGTTCACCCGCTTGGGTCGGGTTGCGTTGTTGGTTCACCTGCGGCGCCTGCATGGTCGTTGCCAGTGAGGGCGGGCCTTACATCCGGAGGTACGAGCCGCCGTTGAAGTCCAGGATCGTGCCGGTTGCGAACTCCGCCTCGGGCGATGCCAGGTACAGGATCGCGGCCGCTACCTCGGACGGGTCGGCCACCCGCTCGAGCGGGCTCTCCAGCCGTCGGCGGTCGTATCCGTCGCCGGCCAGGTTCACCGCGGCCATGTCGGTGACCGTCCACCCCGGCGCGATCGCGGTGACCGCGATCCCCTCCGGCCCCAGCGCCCGCGCCAAGGACTGCGTGAACGACACGATCGCCGCCTTCGAGGCGCCGTACGCCGGCTGGTTCGGCTCACCCCGGAACGCGCCGCGCGACGACACGTTCACGATCCGCCCGCCGCGGGTCATGTGCCGTACGGCGCACCACGTGACGTTGGACGGACCAACGAGATTCACCGCAAGTGTGTCCGCCCACGCCCGCTGCCACTCGGCGTACGTCGTCTCCCGGATCCGGTGCGGGTGATACACGCCGGCGTTGTTCACGAGTACGTCGATGCTGCCCAGCGCGGTCGCGGCCGCCGAGACCATCGCCTCGATCGCGTCCGGATCCGCCAGGTCCGCCTGTACGGCCAGGTGCCCCGACCCGGGCAGCTCCTTCACGAGCTGCGCGGCCGCCTCCCCCGACGAGCTGTAATGCACCGCCACCCGGTCCCCCGCAGCAGCGAAGGCCCGCGCCGCCGCCGCACCGATCCCCCGCGAAGCCCCTGTCACCAGCACTGATCGGTTCATGCGACCGATCCTTTCATTCAAGGGCGCAGCATCAAGGACGGGGCTTCAAGTCCCGCCGGTACGACTTCGACGCTCGCACCCACTGCTTCTTCGCCTCGTTCCGCAGCCGCACGTCCGCGCGCCGAGCCATGTACGCGGCTTCGCGCTGAAGCTTCACCCAGCTCTCGTAGCGCCGGTACGGCAGCCTGCCGTCCTCAAGACCCGCCCGTACCGCGCACCCCGGCTCCGACTCGTGTGAGCAGTCCTTGAACTTGCACTGCTCCGCCAGCTCCGTGATGTCCGGGAACGCCGCGGCCAGGCCCTCTCCGCTCTCCTGCAGGCCGATCCCCCGCAGCCCGGGTGTGTCGATGACGACCCCACCACCCGGCAGCACGATCAGCTCCCGCCGTACCGACGTGTGCCGCCCCTTGCCGTCCTCCCGAATGTCCTGCACGTCCAGCAGTTCCACACCGGCCAGTGCGTTCACCAGCGACGACTTGCCCGCACCGCTGGACCCCAGCAACGCCAGCGTCGCGTCCCCGGCCAGCAGCTCGCGTACGGCGTCCATCCCGGCGCCTGTGCTCGCACTGCACACAAGTACGTCGGCCCCGGGCGCAGCAGCGGCCACGTCCTCGGCCAGCAGGTCCGCGTCGGTGACCAGGTCCGACTTGGTCAGTACGACGACCGGACGCGCACCGCTCTCCCAGGCCAGCGCCATGAAGCGCTCGATCCGGACGATGTTCGGCTCCGGGACCAGGCCGACGACGATCGCGATCACGTCGACGTTCGACGCGAGCACCTGGCCGCGGGACGACCCGCCGACCTCGGCCCGGACGATCGCCGACCGCCGCGGCAGCACCGACTCGACCGTGATCCGGTCGTCCGGCCAGAAACGCAGTACCACCCAGTCACCCGTACACAGGCCGGCCTGGGCGTCCGACGCGATCTCGGCGAGCAGCGCCCCGGACCAGCTGGCCCGGACCGGCCCGTCCTCGGTGAAGACCGTCGCCAGGCCCTTGTCGACCCGGGCGACGCGTCCCGGGACCAGGTCCGCGGGGACAGTTTGCAGGCTTTCGGTCGTGGAGCTGTCGAGTCCCAGGGCCTGGAGTGTGGCTGACATGCGGCGAACCTTTCGAAAGGTCCGGCCGCGGGATTCAGCTCCGCGGACGGACAGTACGGAAGACAACGGGCCGTGCGGCCTGTTCGAAGCTCATGGCGGGTTGCCTCCCTTCGGGTCCTTGCGGTCCAGCCAGGACCGTCTGTCGCGATGCCGTCAGCGTAGGTCGTCGGTCTCCCCGTGCGCACCCGGTTTTCCGACCGGCGCGGCCTTGCGGTCCGGCTCGTCGGGAGCCTTGGGTTTCTTCTTCAGGCCCTTGCGTACGGCGGGACCGAGGTTCCGCGGCTGCTCCGCGAACTCCTCCAGCTTCCGCGCCGCCTCCGCGTGCGCGTCGGACTCCACCGGGGTCAGCGGGTTCGGGTGCTCGTGGTGGTGGTCCGGCTCGGCCTTCATCACCGGCTCGACCTCGTCCTCGTCCGCCGCGGGTTCCGGTGCTTCCTTCTTGACCTCGGTCACGTGCGCCTTGTGCGGCCACAGCCGGTCCACCACCGCGTTCAGCGCCGCGCCGATCAGTACTGCGATCGCGGTCATGTAGAGCCACATCAGTACCGCGATCGGTGCTGCCAGCGGGCCGTAGATCGACGTACCGCCGACCGTGCTCTGCAGGACCCAGCGGAGCACGAAGCTGCCCAGGATCCAGATCGACAGCGCCAGGAACGAGCCCGGCAGGTCCGAGACCCACGGAGTCCGGATCGGGACCGACAGGTGGTACAGGGTGTTCAGGAAGCCCGCGGACAGGATCGTGACCACCGGCCAGTACAGCTGGTTCAGGAAGTCCAGCCGGTGCGGCAGCAGTGAGTCGACCGCGCTCGGGCCGGCCAGCACCAGCGGCAGCACGATCACGCCGATGACCAGCGCGGCGCAGTACAGACTGAAGGACAGCGCGCGGGTCCGGACGATGCCGCGCTTGCCGCCCATCCCGTACATGATCGTGATCGTGTCCACGAACACGTTCAGCGCCCGGCTGCCGGACCACAGCGCCAGCACGAACCCGATCGAGATCACGTCCGGCCGGCCGCCGTTCAGCACCTGGTCCAGGGTCGGCGCGATCACGTTCTTGATCGAGTCGTCGGTGAGCGCCCGGGCGGCCAGGTCGACGATCTGCTGCTTGACGTCGTTGATCGTCTCGATCGCGAACCACTTGCTCGCGATGTACCCGAGCGAGCCGGCCAGCCCGAAGATCAGCGGCGGTAGCGAGAGGATCGCGAAGAACGCCCCCTCGGCCGCGAGACCGGTGACCCGGTACCGCAGACACACCCCGACCGTCTGGGTGAGCAGCTTCCAGGTCGTCGCGGGGACCTTACGAACCCATGCCAATGAGAGGGAGCTCCCACCAGTGGGTCCTGCCCCAGAACGTGCCATACCGCTTACCGTACTGACATGGCGGACCCATTCGCGGTAACGAACCAGGCTCCCCCACTGCGGGGCGTGAACTTCTTCACGCGGGACGCGGCGCTCGGTGACGCTCTGCGCCCGTACGCCGGCCTCACCGGTGATCTGGCAGCCGACCCAGGGCTGACCCGGATCGGCGAGCTGGCCGGCTCCGAGGAGGCCCGCGGGCACGCCCTCCCGGCGAACCAGCACCCGCCGGTGCTGCAGACCCATGACCGGTACGGGAACCGGATCGACGAGGTCGAGTTCCATCCGTCGTGGCACTGGCTGATGGAGCAGGCCGTCGGGTTCGGGCTGCAGGCCGCGCCGTGGACCAGCGACCGACCGTCGCCGCACCTCACCCGGGCGGCCGGCTTCTACGTCTGGTCGCAGGTCGAGCCCGGCCACGGTTGCCCGATCTCGATGACGTACGCCGCGGTTCCGGCGCTCAAGGCGGACGAGCGGCTCGCGAAGGAGTGGATCCCGCAGCTCGCGTCGACGCAGTACGACGTACGCCGGTTGCCGGTCGCGGCGAAGAACGGTGCCCTCGCCGGGATGGGGATGACCGAGAAGCAGGGCGGGTCGGACGTCCGGGCGAACCTGACGACCGCGACCCCCGTCGGGGATGACGGTGAGTACCAGCTCAACGGGCACAAGTGGTTCTGCTCGGCGCCGCAGGCGGACGTGTTCCTGGTACTGGCGCAGGCCCCGGACGGTTTGAGCTGCTTCGTCGTACCGCGAGTGCTTGCCGACGGCAACCGGAACCCGTTCGCGCTGCAGCGGCTGAAGGACAAGCTCGGGAACCGCTCGAACGCGTCCAGCGAGGTCGAGTTCCACGGGACGATCGGGTACCGGCTCGGGGACGAGGGCGCCGGCGTACGGACGATCATCGAGATGGTCGCGGCGACCCGGTTGGACTGCGTCCTCGGCTCCGCGGCACTCCAACGGCGGGCGCTGGTCGAGGCGATCTGGCACACCCGGCACCGCTCGGCGTTCGGCGGTCTGCTCGCCGACAAGCCCGCGATGCAGAACGTGCTCGCCGACCTCGCCCTCGAAAGCGAGGCGGCGACCGCGCTGGGGATGCGACTGGCCGCCGCGGTGGATTCCTCGGACCCGAAGGAGGCAGCCTTCCGCCGGATCGGGCTGCCGCTCGCGAAGTTCTGGGTGTGTAAGCGGACGCCGTTCATGGTCGCGGAGGCGCTCGAGTGCCTCGGCGGCAACGGGTACGTCGAGGAGTCCGGGCTGCCACTGCTCTACCGGGAGTCGCCGCTGAACTCGATCTGGGAAGGGTCCGGCAACGTCAACGCGCTCGACGTACTGCGCGCGCTGAGGCGGCCCGAGTCGCTCGAGGCCTGGCTGCTCGAGGTTGGCGCGGTCCAAGGGGCCGACGATCGGCTCGACGCCGCCGTGCACGACGTACTGCAAGCGCTTGCTGATGTCGCTGACGCCGAAGCCGGAGCACGTCGACTGGCCGCGCGGATGGCGTTGTGCCTGCAGGCGTCACTGCTGATCCGGCACTCGACACCGGCAGTCGCGGACGCCTTCGTCGCGTCCCGGCTGGCGAACGACTGGGGCGGTGTGTTCGGGACCCTTCCACAGAAGACACAGTCGCGGACGACACCGTTCCAGGAGATCGTCGAACGCACGATAGGGTGAGCGGGTCGCGACTGGCGCGCTGAGGTGGAGAACCACCGGGGAGCGAAAACCGTCGGCACCGTGCGCCTGGGTGCCTTCGACCCACTGCAACCGCAGGAGAGACAACGATGCCTGAATCCTCCGACACCGCCGCACCCTTCGACGCCGCCGCCGCGTCGGCCGCGTACAACAACGCGCTGCAGGTGATCGCCGCGGTCGAGCCGACCATCGCCGGCGCGATCCGGTCCGAGCTGGCCGACCAGCGGTCCTCGCTGAAGCTGATCGCCAGCGAGAACTACGCCTCCCCCGCCACGCTGCTCACGATGGGCAACTGGCTGTCGGACAAGTACGCCGAGGGCACCGTCGGGCACCGCTTCTACGCCGGCTGCCAGAACGTCGACACCGTCGAGCGGACCGCCGCCGACCACGCGGAGGCCCTGTTCGGCGCCCCGCACGCGTACGTCCAGCCGCACTCCGGCATCGACGCGAACCTGGTCGCGTTCTGGGCGATCCTGGCCCAGCGGATCGAGTCCCCGGCGCTGGCCGAGGCGGGCGCGAAGCACGTCAACGACCTGTCCGACGAGGACTGGACCAAGCTCCGCAAGGCGCTCGGCGACCAGAAGATGCTCGGCATGTCGCTGGACGCCGGCGGCCACCTGACGCACGGTTTCCGGCCGAACATCTCCGGCAAGATGTTCAACCAGCACTCCTACGGGACGAACCCGGAGACCGGCCTGCTCGACTACGACGAGGTCGCCCGGGCCGCGCGCGAGTTCAAGCCGCTGATCCTGATCGCCGGCTACTCGGCGTATCCGCGCAAGGTGGACTTCGCCAAGATGCGCGAGATCGCCGACGAGGTCGGCGCGACGCTGATGGTCGACATGGCGCACTTCGCCGGCCTGGTCGCGGGCAAGGTGTTCACCGGCGACTTCGACCCGGTGCCGCACGCGCACGTCACCACCACGACCACGCACAAGTCGCTGCGCGGCCCGCGCGGCGGCATGGTGCTCTGCCAGCCGGAGTACGCCGAGTCCGTCGACCGCGGCTGCCCGATGGTGCTCGGCGGTCCGCTCAGCCAGACGATGGCCGCGAAGGCGGTCGCGCTCGCCGAGGCGCGGCAGCCGTCGTTCCAGCAGTACGCGCAGGCCGTCGCGGACAACGCCGTCACGCTCGCCGAGGGCCTGATGAAGCGCGGCGTCAAGCTCGTCACGGACGGAACCGAGAACCACCTCGCCCTGCTCGACGTGTCGGCGTACGGCATCACCGGCCGGCAGGCCGAGTCGGCGCTGCTCGACGCGGGCATCGTCACCAACCGGAACGCCGTACCGCGGGACCCGAACGGCGCCTGGTACACCTCCGGTGTCCGGATCGGTACGCCGGCCCTCACCACCCGCGGGTTCGGCGCCGACGAGTTCGACCGGGTCGCGGAGCTGATCGTCGACGTACTGTCCGCGACGACGCCGACGACCACCTCCGCCGGCGCTCCGTCCAAGGCGAAGTACGTGCTGGCCGACGGCGTCGCCGACAAGACCCGCGCCGCCGCCGCCGAGATCCTCGACAAGCACCCGCTGTACCCGGGCCTCGAGCTCACCTGACCCATCGACAGCGCCCGCTCCCCTCGGAGCGGGCGCTGTTGCTTGTCGTCAGGCGTCCTGCTGGACGCCCGTCAGCGCATCCGGGGAGGCCTTCGCGGCCCGCTTCGGCATCAGCGTCGCGGCGAGGATCGCGCCGGCGACGGCGATGCCGCCGGAAACCCACATCGTGGTGTTGAGGCTGGTGAGGAACGCCTCCCGCACACTGCTCGCCAGCTCCGCCGATCCCGTCTTCGCCGCCACCGCGAGACCACCTGCAAGACTCCGCTGCGCCGCGTCCGCCACCTGCGTAGGCAGACCGGTCGTGTCCACGTTGTGCCGGTACACCGAGTTCAGCACGGTCCCGAGTACGGCGACACCGACCGTCCCGCCGACCTGACGGAACGCCTGCAGCAGCCCCGATCCGGTGCCGGCCCGCTCCGGGTCGAGCACACCGAGCGCCGCGTTCATTGCCTGCGGCATCGAGCACCCGAGCCCGAAGCCGACCACCACGAACCAGATCGCCGTGTACCCGTACCCGGTGCCGCGGCCGGTGAACGCGCCGAGCACGAATCCGCCAGCCATCACCACGAACCCGGTCATCACGACCAGCCGGGTGCCGATCCGCGACTCCACCGGCGCGGCCAGCTTCGCGCCGGCCGTCATCCCGCCGATGAACGGCAGCAGCTTCAGCCCGGTGTGCAACGCGTCGGAGCCGTTGATGCCCTGGAAGTACTGCGGCATCGTGAACAGCAGCCCGAAGATCGCGAACACCGAGACGGTCAGCAGTACGGCGCCGCCGGTGAACACCCGCTCGCGGAACAGCCTCAGCTCGATCAGCGGCTCCGGGTTCCGGCGCTGCCAGAGCAAGAATCCGCCGATCAGTACGACGGCCAGCCCGAGGAACACGATCGTGACCGCGTCGGCCCAGGACGTCTCGCCCGCCTTCGTCACGCCGTACACCAGGGTCGCGAGTCCCGCGCTGGACAGCACGATGCCGAGCCAGTCGATCGCGGGACGCCGCGAGCTCCGGGTCTCCGGCACCAGCAGCGTGACGGCGAGCGCGGCGAGGAACGCGATCGGGACATTCATCAGGAAGATCCACTGCCACCCGGCGTGGTCGAGCAGCAGGCCGCCGACGATCGGGCCGAGCGGCATGCCGATGCTGTTGGCAACGACGAAGAAGCCGATCGCCTTCTTCCGCTCCTCCTCGGTGCGGAACAGGACGGTGATCAGCGAGAGCGCGACCGGGACGATCATCGCGGCACCGATCCCGAGGAACGCCCGGGCGGCGATCAGCTGACCGGCCGAGTCCGAGAGCGCACAGGCCAGCGAGGCGAGCCCGAACAGGGCGAGCGCGATCGCGATGATCCTGCTCCGCCCGTAGCGGTCGCCGAGCAGACCGGCCGGCAGCAGCAGCGCGGCGAGCACCAGATTGTAGCTGTTCGCCATCCACTGCAGCTGGCCGGTGGACGCGTCGAGGTCCTTGGCGAGGGTCGGCAACGCGACGTTGAGCACGGTGGTGTCCAGGCCGAGCACGAGGACGGCGAGACACAGCGCGACGAGTACGCCGAAGCGGCGGGTGCCGGTCAGCGCCGGTGCTGCGGTGGTGGCGTCGGGAGTCATGAAATTCAAGTTATCAGAAGTTTGTGATACTTGCGATAAATCCGATTACTGTACGCTTCAACAGTGGCGGAGGAACCGGGCCGGGAGGCAGTCAGCCAGTTCGTCGAGCGATTCGCGGGCGTGCTGGCGAACAGCGGCGTACCGACGATGTCGGCTCGGGTGATGGGCGCGATGCTGGTCAGCCCGGACGGGGCGATGACCGCGGCCGAGCTCGCCGAGGCGTTGAAGATCAGCCAGCCGGCCGTGTCCGGCGCGGTCCGGCAGCTGCTGCAGGTCTCGTTCATCTCCCGCGAGCGGCTGCCCGGGTCCCGCAAGGACCACTACCGGATCCGGGAGGACGTCTTCGCCGCCATCCTGGAACGCCGCAACCTCGCGCTCAGCGAATGGGAGTCCACCAGCCGCGCCGGCGCCGGCCTGTTTCCGGCCGGCTCCCCCGTCGCCCGCCGCCTCAGCGAGGCCGCCGACTTCTTCGCCTTCATCCACGCCGACATGGACCAGATGATCAAGAACTGGCGCGCGGAGCGGCATCAGTGAATCGCCGCGAGGCCGGTCGTCTGGTCGGTACGGCGTGGCTCGACAGCGACTACCGCGTCGCCTGGGAGACGCGGATCATGCGACGGCGGGTTCCGCTGTACCGCGCCGGGATCGCCGCGCTGCGTGGGCTGAACGCCGTCACGGGCGGCAGGCCCTCGCTGCAGAGAACCCGCTGGGAACGGGTCGGCCCGCACGGCGGGACGTTCGTGATGGACAAGCTCGAGACGATGACCGGGCGGACCGATCATCCGGTGACCTCGCGGGCCGAGCTGCGGGCGCGTACGTCGTTCGCGTCCCGGCTGGCGCGGGCGATCTCGGCGGACGAGTGGCCGCAGATGATGGCGGAGTACGACCGGCGCCGGCGTGGTGAGCGTCCGCAGTACCACTATGTCGGCCATCGGCCGCTGAACACCGCCTCGCACGCGCTGATGGACGAGGCGTGGGTCCGCGGCGAGCTGCCGACGGACGAGTTCCGGGCCTGGAACGTGCTGAAGCACGAGGACGACGGTGCCTTCTACAGCGAGTTCTTCACCCACGGAAATGCGCGCGGCTACCCCGGCGGCGAGACGAACCCCGGCTTCCGGCTCGGGCGGATCAGCTTCGACGTCAGCTGGCGGGACAAGGCCACGCTCGCCCTCGAACACCAGGTGCTCCGTCGCAGCCGGGCGCTGCGAGCAAAGGAACTCCTCAAGTTCCTCCGCACCGAACTCCACGAAGCGATCCACCCACCAGCACCGATCCACATGGCGTCGGCCTCACACCATCAGGACGCATACACGCCCGAGGTCGTCGCTGCCGTCGCAGAATTCGCCAAGCCCAACGACCTACGCTCACCGACCGCCCGCGGCGAAACCGTGCCGAACCGGACGCAGGCATTGTCTGTCGAGGTCGCGAACGCAATGGCCCACGCCCTTCCACCTCCACACACCTCCGCCGCACCCGCTATCCCTCCGCGGCCGCGCCCGGGCCGACGACCCGGCCTACCACGCCAGCCCGAACGCTGAACTGGTGACTGCCATTGACCTCGAACTGCGCGACGAGCTGCTTCGGATGGCCTCCGCGGACCAGGATGCACGGCAGCGTCTGGACGGACATCCACGACTGGTGCACGGCGTACCGGAGCAGGATCTCACGACGGCCGAGCGGCAGACCCTGAAACATCTGCAGATTGTGGACGCCGGCAACACCGCGCGAATGAAGACAATCATCGTGACGTACGGCTGGCCCGGCCATGCCCTGGTCGGCGCCGACGCGCCCACGCGGCCTGGTTGCTGGTCCAGCACGCCGACCGAGACCCAGCCTTCCAGCGCCTCTGCTGTGACCTGTTGAGCGAGTCCGTCAGAGCCGGCGATGGCGATGGCGGTCATGAGGCTTACCTCGCCGATCGGGTGTTGGTGGCCGAGGGACCTGTTGACTGAACTAGATGTGGAGTTTCCGCAGGTCAAGTGACCTTTCTCGGTTCCATCAGTTAGGCGCTCCATGGACGGACCCGACGAGTTGGCGAGAGATCTTGCTTCTTTGCGCGTGCCGTTGGCTGGTGCCCTGAGGGTCACGGACAACGAGTGGGAGCCGTACGAACTGATCGATGTGCGCGGTCTCGTGGAGCCGGGAGTTGCGCTGTTCTTGGTGGATCTGCAGGCGGCTGGGCGTCGGCCGTCGACGCTGCGGTCGTACGGCATGGCTCTGCTCCGATGGTACCGGTTCTTGTGGGCGGTCGATGTTGCATGGGACCGGGCGTCGAGGATTGAGGCCCGGGACTTCAGCAGGTGGATGCAGATCGCGGACAAGCCGTCGCGGGTTCATTGGCGCAACCGCGGCACCGATGCGGTCGACACGACGATCGCCCGGTTAGCAGGGCAGCGCGGGTCGGCCGGTGTTCCGAATCAGGTCACGGGCAAGCCGAAGCTGGGAGCGAAGTATGCGGCGTCGGTCCGCGCACATAGCGAAACGGTGCTGAGGACGTTCTACGACTTTCACCGGGACGTGGGCAGCGGGCCGGTCCTGAATCCGTTCCCGCTGGTGAGAGAGCGCCGAGATCATCGTGCGCATGCGCACCAGAGCTCGATGGAGCCGCGCCGCAACGAGCGGTCTGGGCTCTACCGACCTCGGGTTCCCAAGCGGCTGCCGCGCAGCGTCCCGGACGAGTATTTCGACCGGCTGTTTGCGGCCTTGCCCAGTGACCGGGACCGGGCGCTTGTGGCGTTCTGGGTTTCCACCGGTGCTCGGGCCTCGGAGCTTCTCGGCACGTGCCGAGGCGACGCCGACCCTGGCCAGCAAGTGATCTCCGTGGTGCGCAAGGGTTCCCGCGCGGTCCAACTGCTGCCCGCGTCGTCCGATGCGTTCGTGTGGTTGCGGCTCTACCAACAGCAATTGCACGGGAAGGTCCCGGCCGGGCGGAGCCAGCCGTTGTGGTGGACGCTTCGCCGGCCGCTGCGTCCGTTGACCTACCCTGCCGCGCACCGGATGTTCGAGCGTGCGAATGCGGGGCTTGGGTCGAATTGGACGCTGCATGATCTTCGGCATACTGCGGCCTATCGGATGGCACGTGATCCGGAGGTGCCGCTCACCGACGTGCAGTGGGTCCTCGGACACGCGCATCTGACGACGACCCAGATCTACCTTGCCCCGCATCAGGACGAGGTGATCGGCAGCATGCTCGCCCACCACGCGCGTCAGGCCGGGCGTCGCGCCCAGGTGCCGGTTGCTCCGGTGGCCTCCGGCTACCGGCCGGATGACCTCGACGTGCTTTTCGGGAAGCCGATGTGACCGCGAGGTTGGGTAGCCCCGTGCGGCGTGTGCTCACGGATCCGCCGATCGAAGCGGCCACGATCATCACCGAGCATCCGGTGGACGATCTCCTTCGGCGCTATCCCCCGCGGCGGCCCGTCGATTCGTGGCCACAGACGTATTTCTCGCGCGAGCAGGTGATGGAGTTGCTGCTGCACTCCCGCTATCGCTCGGCTGTCTACGAGACTGAATACGTGCGCCGTCGCGGTCTCAGGTGGGTGCTGAGCTGGCTGGAGACCTTTCCTGGGGAGTCGTGGCAAAGCCGATGGTTGGTCAGTGGCGCCGATGCGGCGGGTTGGGAATGGATCAAGCTCGTCGAGCGGTGGCTGAAACCCGACGCGGCAGTTTCGGCCAATGACCACTTCGCGCTCCTGAGTGGTGTCAACGCCTTGATCTACAGCGAAGTGGTGCGGCCGACCTACCGCTGGTTGCTCGGGCAGCGAGGGCCCACGAAGCTGCTCAAGCGAGTCAAGGCTGTCATCGACCCTGCCGGGTTCAGGCGTCTGCACGAGGTGGCCAGTAGTCTTGAAGGCGTTCACGACAAGCGCCTGCAGGAGGCGCTGAATCGGGTTGCCTGGATCGTGATTCACAAGGGCGGCGGTGTCATGGACGTCACCTTGGGCGACCTGCTAGAGCTGAACGAGGCAGCGAGGGCAAGGAACCGACTGCGGGTGAGGCACCTCAACCTCACCTATCAACTACTGCTCGGTGCAGGTGTCCTGCCCGACGGGCTCCCGCCCAACATCCGACCGCTGATCAGCCGCGGACAGGCCAGCGTCGAAGATATGGTCGACCGCTACGAGGTCGCCTGCCGGTCGGTGCGCGACCTCCTGGTCGCCTACCTCAAGGAACGCCAGCCCTCGGTCGACTACGTCACCTTGGACCGGACCAGCCACGATCTGGTGAAGCTTTTCTGGAAAGATCTGGAGCTTCACAACCCCGGCATCGAGTCCCTGCGCCTGCTGCCCGAAGTCGCAATCTCCTGGAAACAACGGGTGAAGGTCCTGCGGTCCAAGGACGGCACCTCGAAGGGCGAGCGGAAGAATTATCCGGGCGTGCTGCTGCAGGTCCGAGCCTTCTACCTTGACATCGCTCAATGGGCAGCCGAGGAACCGGAACGATGGGCTCACTGGGTGGCGCCCTGTCCCGTCAAGGCGAACGAATGTGCTGTCCGCAAAGCGAAGCTGCACCGCAAATCCCGGATGGACCAACGCACCCGCGACCAACTGCCAGCGCTGCCCTCCCTGGTCGACGCGCTGAACCAGTACCGCCGGCGCTGCGAGCAACTCCTGCAGGCCGCCCGGACCACAGCACCGGGTCAGCCGTTCACCTGCCACGGCGAGCCCTGGACACGTCCGCAGATGCCTTACAACCACACGTCCAAGGTCTACGCCACTGACGACACCGGCCGGCGCCACGACCTGAGTACACGCGAAGACAGGGCGTTCTGGGCCTGGGCGCTGGTCGAGGTCCTGCGACACAGCGGGGCCAGGATCGAGGAAACGCTCGAACTCACCCATCACGCCTTCGTGCAATACACGCTGCCCACGACCGGCGAGATCGTCCCGCTGCTGCAGATCGTTCCGTCGAAGACCGACACCGAGCGGCTAATCCTGGTCTCTCCAGAACTCGGTGAGGTACTTGCCACCGTCATTCGCCGCATCCGCACCGACGGCGCGGCGGTGCCGCTCGTCAGCGCCAGGGATATCCACGAGAAGACCTGGTCCGCGCCAATGCCGTTCCTGTTCCAGCGGCAGTACGCCTCCGAACGCCGGGTGATCAGCTCAGCCTGTGCCCGAGACCTGATCAAGAAGGTCGCGGAGGAAGCCGGATTCGCAGCCTCCTCTGGAGGCGAGGCTGTCACCTTCACCCCGCACGACTTCCGGCGGATGTTCGTCACAGACTTGGTCATGAACGGTCTCCCGCCCCACATTGCCCAGGTCATCTGCGGTCACCAGGACATCAACACGACGATGGGCTACAGGGCTGTCTACCCGCAGGAAGCGATCAGCAACTTCCGCGGCTTCCTCGCCCGACGACGATCGACCCGGCCAGGTGCCGAATACCGCACCCCCACTCCCGAGGAATGGGACGAGTTCCTCGGCCACTTCGAGAAGCGGAAGGTCTCCACGGGATCGTGCGCGCGTGCCTTCGGAACTCCCTGCATCCATGAACACGCCTGCGTCCGTTGCTCGATGCTCCGTCCCGACCCAGCCCAACGCCCCCGCATGACCGAGATCAGAGACAACTTGATCTCACGCATCGCGGAAGCCGAACGCGAGGGATGGCTCGGCGAAGTCGACGGACTGAAGATCAGCCTGGCCGGAGCCGAGGACAAGCTCCAGGAAATGAAACGGCTGGAACAACGCTTCCCGACCATCCACCTCGGCATGCCCGACTTCAGCCGCGTGACCGCCACGACCATCACCCCTGCTCAGACCGGACTGGAGCCACCAGGGCTATTGACCACCAACACTATTGACTGACTGAGTCGGTCAGTTATAGTCGGTTCATGGTTCGGACGATTCCTTCAGACCGGTTCGCGGCGGTGGTTGCTGCGGCGGCGCGGGTGTTCATCACGCATGGCTATCAGCGTGCTCAGGTGCAGGATGTGGCTGACGAACTTGGGCTGGCCAAGGGCACGTTGTATGGCTACGCGCAGGGCAAGGCGGCCCTGTTCGCGGCCGCGGTGCGCTTCGCGGACGGGCATGAACCGCTACCAGTGCCGGCCGATCTCCCGGTACCGGCGCCGGCGGATGGGGAGGTCGCGGCGCTGGTGTCCGACCGCCTGATCCGCGAGGTCGCAGACCTGAGGCTGGCCCGGGCGCTGACCGATCCCCTCCCCGCCGACGCGCCGCCGGCGGACCTCCGGGCGGAGTTCGTCGGCATCGTCACCGACCTGTACGCCCGCCTGGCCCGGCACCGGATCGCCATCAAGCTGATTGACAGGTGCGGCCCGGAGTTGCCCGATCTAGCCGAGGTGTGGTTCGGCACCGGCAGGCGGGCGAACGTCAGTGGCATCGAGGAGTATCTGGCCCGCCGTCAGCAGGCCGGCACCGTCAGTCTGCCCGGGCCGGCGCCGTTGGTGGCCCGCACGATCGTGGAGCTGTGCGCGCTCTGGGCGGTGCACTGCCACTTCGACCCCGCCCCCGGTCCCTCCGGCGCCGTCGCGTCCGTCGTCGTCGACGACGCGGCAGTTGCCTCGATGATCGCCGAAATTGTCGCACGAGCGACCACCCCAACCTTGAAGTGACCGGAGGCCACCCCATGCTGCGACGACGCTCCTGCCCTCTCCCTTGCGCCGACCGGCGACCCTGGCACCACCGCGCCCGCAGTGCCGTGGCAGCGGCGGTCGGGCGATATCTGTCCGGTCAGGCCGCCCGGCCATCTGGCGCGGTCGGCAGGTTGATGGGCCGCAACTGGGTCCGGGAGACCGCCGCGGTCAACGACACAGCCATTGAACTTCTGCGCCTGGTTCCCGGTGAGCGGATCTGTGAGATCGGCTTCGGTCCCGGTCGCACCTTGGAGCGGCTTGCCGCGGGCGGCGCCGAGGTCGTCGGCGTCGATGTCTCCCCGACCATGGTCGACACGGCCAGCCGCCGTAACGCCAAGTCCATCGCCGCTGGCCACATGCGCCTGCACCAAGGCGATGGCATCACGCTGCCCGTAGCCGACGATGGCCTCCACGCGGTCATCGCGGTACACACCATCTACTTCTGGCCTGAGCCCATCACCACACTGGCCGACATCTCCCGAGCGCTTCGCTCAGGTGGCCTACTCGTCCTGGCCTTCCGGGCCGGCGAGCATCCACTACCAGCCCGCTTCGACTCTTCTGTGTACAACGTGCCGACGACTGCCGAGGCCACTGCGTGGCTCCACACGGCAGGTTTCTGTGACATCCGCGTCGATCACCGACCAGACATCGCCCCCACGATCGTGTGGGTCTCTGCAGCAACGCCCTGACCAGCCGCATCGGACTACTGCCGACGGGCCACTCGATCCTTGCTGTCGGCCCTAGTCGCCTGCGATCGCGGTGACGGTGCCTCCGACGATGCTGGTGATGGTGTCTGCTGCCGTGGGCGGTGACGGCTTGCCCGCGTCCAGCCACGCGATCACGGCTTCGACAGCGACGGTCGGTATCAGCTGCGCGGCCCACTGCAGCCGGTTCTCGTCATGGATCACTTCCCTTAGGTACGGCTCGGCGGTCGCGGTCATCGCTGCACGGAGCTCATCGGCGTGGCGGCGGAAGTCGGGCTCTTGGGCCGACTGGCGGAAGAAGAGCTTGAACCCGTCGGGGTTGTCCTGAGCGACCGCGATGAGTGCCTGAAGGCTGGACTCGGTGAGGTGGTTGGGATGTCCCGTGGCCTCGCGCAGCTGGTCGCTGACTTCGTCGAGGACCGCCTTGTACAGCTCGGTCTTGGAGTCGAAGTGCCGGTAGATCAGCACTCTGCTGACGCCGGCCCTCGGTGGCGACGTCCTCGAGGTTCGTCGCCGCGTAGCCGCTGCGGGCAAAAGCCCGGGCAGCGGCAGCGATCAGGGCCTGGCGCCGCTCGGGGCGCTTCATCAGCTTGCCTTCAGTCGGCGCAGCCACGACTCTCCTCAAGTGTTTACATCCGTGTTGACACTTGCTTGTTAACACCTCATGGTAGTGCCATGCCAGCACAGATGTCGCACCCGCTGTTCGCCCGTGTGTACGCCCGCCTCAGACCGGTGATGGATCGCCAAGGTGTGGCCGAGCATCGCGGCCGCCTGCTCACGGGCTTGGCCGGCCGTGTCCTCGAGGTCGGGTGTGGTGACGGCGGGAACTTCGCTCACTACCCGGCCGAAGTCACTGAGGTCATTGGCGTCGAGCCCGAGCCCTACCTGCGCACCAAAGCGGCAGAGCGCTCGCGTGAGGTCGACGTGCCGGTCACCGTGGTCGACGGGCCGGCGGAACAACTGCCGGTCGACGACGGCTCGTTCGACGCCGTCGTGGTCTCGCTGGTGTTGTGCTCGGTGGCCGATCCGGGCCAAGCGCTGAAGGAGGCCTACCGGGTACTGCGCCCTGGTGGCGAGCTGCGGTTCTATGAGCATGTCGCCGCACCGGCTGGTGGCCGCCTGGCGAGGGTCCAGTGGGCCGCGGACGCGACGTTGTGGCCTGTGTTGATGGGCGGCTGTCACGTGGCCCGCGACGCGGCGGCGGCGATCAGCGCCGCTGGGTTCGTCATCGAGGAGATCGACCGTTTCGACTTTCCACCCGGTCAGCCGTCGCCTGCCTCGCCGCACATCCTCGGTCGCGCGACTCGCCCCCAGACCAACGGGACGGCGTCATGAATGGCGCTGGCATCGAGGTCCGTGGCCTGGCGAAGTCGTTCGGCACGGTGCGGGCGGTCGACGATCTGAGTTTCGAGGTTGCTCCCGGGACGGTCACGGGGTTCCTCGGGCCGAACGGCGCCGGGAAGACGACCACCGTTCGCTAGCGGAACAGACTCCCTACTTGACCTAGAGTGATCAACAGGGAGGTAGTTCCGTGACGGGTATGACGTTTACGCGCAAGGTTTGGTCCGACAAAATAGCCCTGCTAATGGCCGGTACTGGGGTTGGCGCGCTGAGTTATGGCCGTGCGAGCAAGGATAAGAAGAAAGAAAAGTACTCGGTCGGTACTCAGTTGAACATGAATGACGAGAACATTAACCGGCATTCGTGGAAGAAAGTAGCTGAGTTCAGCGATAACGATGTATCCGCCTCGCGGCACGCACCGGAGGCGAAGCGGAAGCGGAAAGACTTTGAGCGTCTTATCCTTGCAATCAAGTCGGGCAAGGGTGACGTATTGGTCCTGACGGATATGTCTCGGTCACAGCGGATGCTTGCCGTATACGCCATGTTGCGTGATCTCTGTTACGACAATGGATTGTTCTTCTGGCTGGTAGAGGGAAACCTGTATGACCTTCGGGTGACGGCGGACCGGGCGTCTTTGGGTCAGCAGGCTTTGAATGCTGAAACTCAGGTGGACACGATCCATGACAATACGTCGCGTGGTTTGAAAGGCCAGATTGACGCTGGTCGCCCGCATGGTCACGTTCCTTACGGCTATGAGCGTTTCAAGAATCAGAAGACAGGTGCTTTCGAGCGCCAGGATTTCGACCAGACTTCGTATGTCGTGAAAAAGGAAGACGGCACCGAAGAGACTTACACGCCGTATAGCATCGTGCGGGAAATTTTCTGGCATGCGCGACGCCTTGTGACCGAAACGGCTATCGCGAACCTGTTCAACGCTCGCGGCATTCCGTCGCCTAGTGGCAAGTTGTGGTCACGGCAGACAATCAGGAGCATTGCGACGAATCCGGTCTATGTCGGCAAGCGTGCACATTTCCGCGAGGCTGTGACCGATGGCCAGTGGAAAGGGATTGTTACACCGAAGGTTTTCCACAATGTGCAGGCAATTATCAGTAGGGCAGTGGAGTCCGGGCCGCACGCACCGGCCTTTCTCCCGGGTCTGGTTGCTGTCGTATGCGTCGAACTGCGGCGAGTGCGGTTCGTGGATGCACAGCAAGCACAAGCAGGACAGGAAGAAACGGAAGTCTGTCGTGTACTCGTGCGCCGATAGTGCTTGCGCTTCGGTGGATATCTCGAAGTTCGACAGCTATGTAGAGGCGTCGCTTGTTTCGTGGCTTTCACGGCGTGACATCTACGAAAAGATGGTCTCGCTGACCAGCAAGCATGATTCGGATATCACCATCTATGAGACTGCGATTGCGGAAGCACGCGCGCAGATTCGCGAGATCCCGGCTTTGTGCAAGGCGGGCAAGTTGAGTATTGCTCTGGCTGGTGAGATTGAATCGCAGATGAATGCCAAGATCGGCGAGGCGCAAGACGCGATCCGCGCGGTTGCCGTTCCGGATATTCTGATGGATTTGATCGGGCCGGACGCTGCCGAGCAGTGGGCTTCCATTGCTGATATCGAACTGCGGCGGCAGATTATCAAGTTGGTTTGCGCGCCCCGTCTGCGGTCGGCGAACAAGAATCCCCGTATGCCGTTGGCTGACCGTGTGTCGTTCGGTGGCCTGATGGGAGACCTTGCCGCCTGAGAACCCCGTTGCCTGCCTGTAAACGCGAGAGGCGACCGGCCGGACCTATTCGGGTATGGCCGGTCGCCTTTTGCTATGCCTGCCTGTCTAGGTCGTCGCCGAAACCGAGGACCAGTGCGAGGGTTTCTATCGCGTCGTCGTCGGGGAGTGGCATTGCGGAGACTCGCGCAACAATTGCGGGATCGGTTGGTTTGTAGGGTTTGTTCTTCCAGTAGTCACTGAGTGGCAGTTTCAGCATTTGCCCGCCAATGTTTGCGGGTTTTTGCTGTTGTGGTTCTGTTTTCTCCTTTCTCGCCTTTGCGGCGTTGGGTTGGCGTGGCGTGGTGGGCGCTGTGAACCCCCTTCCCAGGGTGGCCGGACCGGGCCTTGATCAGGTCCGGTCCGGCCACCCTTGAATTGGTGACGTTTTGTGACTGTGCGGGAAGTGTCTCCGAAGTGTCCACGGTGCCCGGATGTGTGCCTCAACGTGCGGGCGCGCGTGAGATTCCGGGACTTTGAGACAGTCCGTGGACAGTTACGGTGAGTGATCTTGTGGCCGGTTGGCGGGGTCTCCGCCGGTGTCTCCTTCCGGGGTCGGGCCGGTGCTGTCGGCGGGCCGGTCGGCAGGGGTCGCCTGCCGGGGGCCTGACGGCTCGCCAGCGGCCATAGCTGGGGCTCGCGATGGTGGTATCGGCCTGACCGGCTTTCAGGCGCTTGTAGACCCACGCTCGGCCCTTGCCGGTCGCGTCCTGCAAGACGCCTGCGGTGACCCCCTCCGGTGGGGCGTCTCGCAGGGTCGCCCAGAGCGCCATTTCCGGGCCTGACACGGTCGCGGGTGCCCCGATGGTCTCCGGACCCCCTGACAGGCGCTGAGAACGGCTCTCAGGGCGTCCGGTGCCTGCTGTGTCGGCAAGCTGGTCGGCTGCTGAGCCGGGACGGGCGTAGGTGGTCGCGGTCTCGGTCACGTCGGCATCGGTGATCAGATACGCGCGTCCACGGCGGGGTGTGTCCATTCCCGGACCGGACACAAAGAATTTCCCCGGTCCGTCGAACTTCGTTGCATCCCAACCCGCCGAGAGTTTCCCGACACCCAAGATCAGGTCGACGTCGGGACGCTCATTCACCCGCAGACAGAACCTGATATTCATTTGGGACCGCAGCGCCGACGATTCACCCATCGCCTTTTGAGTCGGCCGCTGAGTAGCGATCAACAGGACTACCGCAACAGCACGGCCACGCCGGGAGATTGAATCCGCCAATCGTTGGGCTTTCTTCGACAGTTCCGCGTATTCATCGATGATGATAAACAGTTGCGGTGCATCGAATTTCGGATACCACTCACGCCGGCCTCGGCCCATTAGAAATTCCGCGCGTTTCTCCAATTCATCTACACCGGCTTGTAGTAGCCGTTCGGCGGAATCGTTATCGGTGGCCAGAATTTGCAGGACGCTCGACCAGGGCGCTAGCTCCATTCCCTTTTTCAGGTCGATGCCCCAGGCAATGGCATCGCCGCATTCTGCGATCCGTGCCAGGATCACGTTCAGCAGCCCGGATTTGCCGGAGTCGGTAGCGCCACCGATCAGGACATGCTTTCGCAGCAGCGGAACCGTGATCGGTGCGCCGTCTTCGAATACCCCGACCGTGACCGGCTGAGTGATCGACGCGCGGGATTTCCCGACGACTGGCACGGCGCGTGGTTCCCACACAATGGGTTGTGCGTGGGGGTCGGTCTCGACTAGTCGCAATGTGAATTGCGATGCGTCGTCGGTGACCGGTTCGGCGCGTGTTCCACCGATCCGGGCACCCAATGCCGATTCCAATTCGGGTAGCGCCTTGACTACGTCCGAATAGGTTTGGCCGCGCCGGAGTTTGATTCTCGCGGTCCAACCCCATTTGTCCATTACCGCTGACACCATCCGTGCGCCGGTCAGTCCGGCCGCGTCGGCAGTGTCGGGGAAATGGTCCCGAATGATCCGGACCCGGGTAAGGCGTCGCCTGTCTTCCCGCCACAACCACGGCACCGCGAAAACCCCGGTACCGATGATGGCAAAGGATTCCATCGGGCCAGCGGTCGCGCCGTGAATCGTCGCAGCGGTCAGCCACTGCGTCACAAACGCGATGAATCCCGCTCCCCACACACGGACACGCCACCTCTCCAATAGCGGGAAGCGTGCCAGCACCTTTGCCGGACGGACTGCCAGCACCACAATTCCGGCGATACCGGCCAGCACGATCAACGGCCACCAATTCGGGTGGACCTTGTGCAGCCACGAACCGGCCAGCAAACAACCGGCCAGCCAATACAACGGGGCGAGCTCGGCCCGGTAGCGCCACAGCAACCGGCCGACATGCCCGATCAGATAGAACGGCTCACTACCCGATCCGTAATGAACCGGCACTATCCACAAATCATCTCTCCGGCCATAGCGGCCGGGGCGGCCCCGTCGGTGAGACGGGACCGCGCCACGACGACGCATCAAAGAGATTCACCTCCCCAAAACCGCAGGGGAAGAACTTCCGCCAATGGGTGGAACGGCGGAGGCGCTGCAAGCGCATCCGTCACGTAAAGCCACGGCGAATCCAGCGCCCATACCGAAGCCGTGCTCGGCTCGTTTTCGACCGCTGCCAGCAGACCGGCGCGGCAGGAAGCTTCAAGGATTTGATAGCGGGACCGAAGCCGTTTGATCTCGCGGACCAAGTCGGGCACATCGGCCGAAGAAATAATGAATGCATCAACCCCGGCATCGCGAGGGAGATTCATCGGGGGCACGCGCAAAGTCGCCTCAAATCGGGCGCGGGCTCCGTCTACTTGCTCAAGAGACATACTGCGTGAATACGGAACGTTCAGGACAAATCACCACCAATTATTCAGGAAGCACAACGGATAGGTTTCAGTCATGCGGTTACTCCTCTCAACTCGACTACATGGATAGTTCGGGGAATGGTCGGGCCAATACTCCTCCCCAAGAAAGTGGCCCGACCGTGTCAGCTACTCAAGCCGCCTTAGTGCCTACTTCTCACTTGGCACCCAGGAACTCCGACAGGAACTGCCGGATATACGGCGCGAACTCGCTAGACGCCAGGAAGAACCCGAACAACACACAAATCACAGCCTGAATCAACGTCAGGCTTGTGTATCGGATCAACACAAAGACGCCAACAGCAAACGTCAGCAGCAGCGACACCGAAATAATCAGTACTCATCACCCCCTCTCGATCTCCTCGAATATGAGAGAGAGGGCGACCCCGTTGACTGCCGGTCGTGAGGCTTACCGGCAACCGTTGGCACGGTCATTCCGCACGAAGCGGTAACGCCGTACACACTTCTCACAGCCAGCTCGGCCCTTGGCTTTCCGCGCACCACACGCGCAGCGAGTCGAGAACCACACACGCTGACTAAAACGCAAGTAACCACCTCCTCAAAGAGTCATTCGGTGGGGACCAGTTCCCCTTGACACCACCCAGTCCAGCACACCTGAGCAGACCGCGTCAGACACCCTGTGGATAACCTCCACCTGACGCCTTGGATGCTCTGGGCAACCACCTCCAATCTGCTGAACGGGGGAGCCATCCTTGCCCCAAGCAACGGAATAAATCAAGACCAACCAGTCTCGGTTGCAGGAAGTTGCAATTCCCGTACACCTGCCTGTCAACCCCTTAACGCTTGAATGCCATAGCCATCTGCACCCGCGCTTGCACGTGCATCTGCACGGCCATTGCCCGGAGCAACAAGTAACCCGCGACCGCCACGGAGTACCTACCTCTCGGGGGAAAGGTAGGTACTCCGTGAGTTGCGGTCACGGGTTACGAGATCAGGTGTTGCTATTCAGTTAGGCAATCCCCCGCTCGCTGTGAAGTGCCATACGCAGGGGTCAGGCGCGAGCGGAGGATTGCGTCTTGGAAACGGCGGGGCGGGCGTGGCTCTCTTTCCCGTCGGGCGGAATGGTCACACCACACCGCGCCCCGCCGAAGTCAGGGTGACCGGGTAACAATCGGGAAGGCTCGCCCCTTCCCCTTGCACACCAACCACCCTGACGGGTCTATTCGACGTGTCCGGCAATCAACACCTCTACGCCGTAGCTATGGAAGGCTTTCAGTACGTCCAGCGGGTTATCTCCGAGTCCCGCTAGGTGATGCACGCCAGGCATGATAAGGACGTTTCCCGTAGACGCTTGGAACTTCGCATTCATAGCCGCAAAAGCGTTCGGCACCGTCTCCGGTTTCTCCTCAAAAATCTCGTTTACCACTAGCCCCCGCGACCTAGCGAAGCTAATCAGTCCGTCGCGAGCACGGCGCATTTCCGTTGCGCTCATCAGCGGAAATTCGCGTATGTAAACAGCGACGAACGGCTCTTTCTTTTCCACTATCTCCATGATTTCCCCGTGAACTAGCTTCATTCGCCTACCCCGATGCATTCGCGTCGATTCAGGATCGGCCAACCTTTGCTGTCGCGCTCCGGTTGCTTCGGTTGCTTGAGAGACGACGCCGAGATATCCGGCCCGTCATCGATCCACTCAATTTCTGTTGCGCCATCGTGGCCATGAGCGGCAATCAAGTCCAAGATGCCCGACCAAACCGAGGTGGCGGAGGGATGGCCTGGCCAGTGCAAAGCCACTGCGCCCGATGACCACAATGTCCCCTCCGCAACTAAGCCGGTTCCTGAGACGCCCGAAATGTCTTTATGCCGGACCAGCAGGAAACGGCGCGGCAGGCTCCGGGCCGGACTCGATGAGTGCGCCCACTTCCTGACTGCCGGTCAACATCACCACTCCACACCGCGAGACATCCAAGACCTCCTATGTGTGGCTGTTCGGCGGATGCCCCGTCCGACTCACCGGCCCGACAGGGGTATTGCTCAATCACCGTGACAGTCAGTGAGGCCGCTTGACACCTGTGTGATGGGGGGAGTCTGGACGGGCTCGTGGGCAGGTGTCGCTGCAGTTGCCCATCCAGATGGGTAGAGTGGAGGAATCAGGCATAGAAGCGTGAAAGGTCAACAAAGTCATGGGAATCTCGACATCATCGGATGTGTCAGCCCAAAGTCCGCAGAAGCGCGGTAGGGAATTAGCTTCACAGGGAAAGAAGCTTTGGGCGCAGATGGGTTCTGTAAAGGCTGCGGCCACGGAGCTGATGTCGCGATACCCTGAGGTTCCGAGTCTTCAGGCTTTCAGGTACGCCGCAGGTCTATCTCAAGATCATGCGGCCGCGCGCTATAACGAAGTCACCGGGAATCAAACTTCCCTAGGTGGCACGACAATCAATGCCTGGGAATCATGGGCGAGAGTGCGTGGCAATGGGTCGCCGCCGTCGATTTCTAGCCTGTTGATCTTGTGTTCTGCTTATGGCAGGGGTCCGATGGGTATCTCGGATGAGGAAATCACTCCCGCAGATCTTATCGCGGAGGTTAGTCGTACGAAGGTAGGGATTGAGGATCAATTGGTTGAAGCTTTACAAGCGACTGACCTAGGCAGTCAGGGTGGCCAATCCACCTTGAGAAGAAAGTTCGCGGTATTGAGGCCCCAAGCGCGTACGATAGATCATTATGCGAGGTCGGCAGGATTTCATCATCTCGGCTCCAGGTCGGAGAGGGAATCTGAAATCAACTATTCGTGCCGAAACTCGACGGGAGGACGTTGGACTCAGTGGACAACCTGTGGTATGGCGTTAGTAGAAGTCTATGCAGCAGATCAGAATCTCGGAAGCGTTAGACGTGGGGACGCTAAATGTTGGCGGTACAATGAGGCCGGAAGTATGGTAGTATTGATCGTCACGGTTTACGCGGTGCCCTATTGGGTACTCGCGGTGCAATACAGTCGCGAGGGATAGAGCTTGACAAGTTTTAATCTTTTCCAGAGACGGAGGATGC